>JBLMWT010000028.1:0-3005 GCA_050257375.1 Sphingomonadaceae bacterium | reverse complement strand
CGGGCGACGGCGACTCCGCCTCGATCGGCCTGGGGCAGTTCGCGCACGTCATGCGGCGCGGCGTCAACATGGTGTACATCGTCGAGAACAACGGCGTGTACGGCCTCACCAAGGGCCAGTTCTCCGCCACCGCCGACTACGGCTCCAAGTCCAAGCGCGGGGCGGTCAACACCGACAACGCGGTGGACATGATCGGCATGGCCATGCAGCTCGGCGCGAGCTTCGTCGCGCGCGGTTTCTCGGGCGACAAGAAGCAGCTCGTGCCGCTCATCAAGGCCGCCATCGCCCACCGCGGCGCGGCCTTCATCGACGTCATCAGCCCCTGCGTCGCGTTCAACAACCACGCCGGCAGCACCAAGAGCTACGACTACGTGCGCGAGCACAACGACGCGGTGAACCGGCTCGACTTCATCACCACCCGCGCGCCGCTCACCGCCGACTACGCGCCCGGCGAGCTGGTCGAAGTCACGCAGCACGACGGCTCCGTCCTGCGCCTGCGGAAGATCCACCCGGAATACGACCCGACCGACCGCGTCAAGGCGATGGACTACGTGCAGACCCACCAGGCGCAGGGCGAGCTCGTCACCGGGCTGCTCTACGTCGACTCCGCGCCCGAGGACCTGCACCACCACCTCAACACCGTCGAAGTGCCCTTCAACACCCTGGGCGAAAAGCAGCTCTGTCCGGGCTCGTTAATCCTAGGAAAGATCAACGAGTCGCTGCGCTGAGGCGCGACTCGTCGAACCCCGCCCAGCGGGCGAGTGCAGCGAGCGACTCGCGCGGCATACCTAGGTCGTTGACGGGCGCTCGCTCGTCGGCGTAGCCGACCGCCATTCCGCACACGACTATTTCCTGGGAGTCGAGAGCAAGTTCGCTTGCGATGACGCTCTTGTAGCGCACGAAGGAGACCTGCGGGCAGGTGGCGAGGCCGCGGGCGTGGGCGGCGAGCATGAGGGTCTGCAGGAACAGGCCGTAGTCGAGCCAGCTGTGCTGGGTGAGTGCGCGGTCGATGGTGAAGATGAGGCCAACGGGGGCGTCGAAGAAAACGAAGTTGCGGGCGGTCTGGCGGCCGCGGGCGGCCATGTCGCTTCGGTCGATGCCGAGCGCGGCGTAGTACAGGCGCCCGAATTCCTGCTGGCGCGCGGCGACATCCTCGGGCGGCTTCTCGGGAAAGGGCGTAAAGGGCGGGCAGGCGTTCGCGGCGTGGGCGCGCAGGATGGCTGCGCTCAGTGCGTGCTTGGCTTCGCCCGCGAGCACGTACACGAGCCAGGGCTGGGTGTTGAAGGTGCTCGGCGCGCAGCGCGCGACTTCCAGGATCGCCTCGAGCTCGGCGCGCGGTACCGGGTCGGGGCGGAAGGCGCGCACGGTGCGGCGCGAGCGCACGAGCTCGTCGAGCGTCTCGGCTTTCCGGTTAACATGGGTGTCCATATGCACCGCAGCCTAGGGCGCGGCGGTGCGAGCGTCCTTGGTTCAGGTCCTTAAATCTTCTGAATGGGCGGCATGGCGGCGGACGAGCTTGGCTTCGGGCGTTTCCGGCTCGATCTGAAGAGCCGCCGGCTGCTCGCCGATGGCGCGCCGGTCGAGCTGAAGACGAAAGCCTTCGACGTGCTCGCCGCGCTCGCCGCCGCGCGCGGCGAGCTGGTGACCAAGGACGAGCTGCTGGCAAAGGTGTGGCCGGGGCTGGTGGTCGAGGAGAACAACCTCCAGGTGCAGGTCTCGGCGCTCAGGAAGGCGCTCGGCGAAGAGCGCGGCGCGCCGGCGCACCTGGTGACGGTCCCCGGCCGCGGCTACCGCCTGCTCGGCGTCGAGGAAGGGCCCGCCGGCGCCGCCGCACCCGCCAGCCGCCCGTCGATCGCGGTGCTGCCGTTCGAGAACCTCTCTGGCGACCCGGAGCAGGGCTACTTCGCCGACGGCGTGGTCGAGGACATCGTCACCGGGCTCGCGCGCGTGAAGTGGCTCTCGGTGATCGCGCGCAACTCGAGCTTCGTGTACCGGGGGAGCGCGGCCGATGCGCGCCAGGTCGGACGCGAGCTTTCGGTGCGCTACGTGCTGCAGGGCAGCGTGCGCAAGGATGCCGGGCGCATCCGCATCGCCACTCAGCTCGTCGACGCGGCGAGCGGCGCGCAGCTCTCGGCCGAGCGCTACGACCGCAAGCTCGGCGACCTGTTTGCGCTGCAGGACGAGATCGCCATGAGCGTGGTCGGCGCGATCGAGCCGGGGCTGCGCAAGGCCGAGGTCGAGCGCGTGCGCAGGAAGCGCCCGGAGACGCTCGGCGCCTACGACCTGGTGCTGCGCGCGCTGCCGTACCTGTACAAGCTGATGCCGGAGGGCTCCGCGCCCGCGATCCCGCTGCTGGAAAAGGCGCTCGAGCTCGAGCCCGGCTACCCGCTCGCGCACGCGATGCTCGCCTGGTGTCTGCACGTGCGCTTCAGCCGCGCCGGGCTGCACGAGGAGGACCGCGCGTCCTCAATCCGCCACGCGCGCGCGGCGCTCGCGGGCGGCGGCGACGACGCGCTCGCGCTCGCGATCGCCGCCTTCGTCATCTGGTTCGACGCGCACGACACCGACAGGGCGTTCGAGCTGTTCGACCGCGCGCTCGCGCTGAGCCCCTCGAACGTGGTCGCGCTGTGCACGAGCGCGGTGGCGCTTGCTTGGAGCGGGCGGGGCGACGCCGCGATCGAGCGCGCCGAGCGCGCGCTCGCGCTGAGCCCGTTCGACTCGCTCAATTACCTTTCCTACCTCGCGCTCGCGGGCGCGAGCTACCGCATGCAGCGCTACGAGGCCGCCGCGGCCTGGGCGCGGCGCGCGGTCGAAGCGAACCCGGCTTTCAGCGTGCCCTACGCCTATCTCGCCGCGGCGCTTGCGCGCTCGGGGCGCGAGGAGGAGGCGAAGGCCGCGGTCGCGGTGCTGCGCGAGCTGGATCCCGGCTTCACCATCCACCGCTACCGCGTCACCGTCGGCGTGAACCCCGCGGTGTTCGAGGACTTCGCCGAGGCCTGGCGCCG
>JBLMWT010000027.1:0-3038 GCA_050257375.1 Sphingomonadaceae bacterium | reverse complement strand
CCTGGCCGAAGGAATGGGGCGGCACCGGCTGGAACGTGGTCGAGCGCTACATCTTCGAGGAGGAGTGCGGCTATGCGGGCACCCCGCCGCTCATCCCGTTCGGGCTGTCGATGTGCGCGCCCGTGCTGCTCAAGTTCGGTACCGAGGCGCAGAAGAAGCGCTTCCTGCCGCGCATTTACAACGGCGACGACTTCTGGTGCCAGGGCTATTCCGAGCCCGGCTCGGGCTCCGATCTCGCGTCGCTCAAGACCAAGGCGGTGCGCCAGGGCGACCACTACGTGGTCAACGGCCAGAAGATCTGGACCACGCTCGCGCACTATGCCGACTGGATCTTCTGCCTGGTGCGCACCGACAGCGGCGCGGCCAAGCGCCAGGAGGGCATTTCGTTCCTGCTTTTCGACATGAAGACGCCCGGCATCACGGTGCGTCCGTTGGTCCTCATGGACGGCGGCCACGAGGTGAACGAGGTGTTCTTCGACGACGTCAAGGTGCCTGTCGAGAACCTGGTATTCGAGGAAGGCAAGGGCTGGACGGTCGCCAAGTATCTGCTCGGCCACGAGCGCATGAACACGGGCAGGATCGGCGCTTCCAAGCGCGAGCTCGCCAAGCTCAAGGAGTTCGCCGCCGAGCAGACACAGCACGGTCGGCCGCTCTTCGAGGACGTACGCTTCCGCGACAAACTTTCGCGCGTCGAGATCGAGCTCGCCGCGCTCGAGATCACCAACCTCAGGTTCCTCGACCGCATGCGCCGCACCGGCCAGCCGCCGGGCGCGGACGTGTCGATGCTCAAGATCAAGGGCACCGAGATCCAGCAGGCGCTCTCCGAGCTGATGATGCAGGCCGTCGGGCCGCTCGCGCAGCCGTTCAAGCCGGCGAACGGCGGCGACGGCTTCGACTTCTTCACTGCGGCGCTTGCGCCGCGCTACTGCAACATGCGCAAGACCACGATCTACGCCGGCTCGAACGAGATCCAGCGCAACATCATCTCCAAGATGACTTTGGGACTGTAGCCATGAACTTCGACTACAGCGAAGAGCAGCAGCTGCTCGCCGACTCGATCCGGCGCTTCGTCGCCAAGGACTACGATTTCGAGGCGCGCAAAAAGATCGTCGCCTCCAGGCAAGGCGCGAGCGACGAGGTCTGGGAGACCTTCGCCGAGATGGGCCTGCTCGGCATCCCGTTTCCCCCCGAGCACGGCGGCTTCGGCGGGGGCGCGACCGACCTGATGAGCGCCATGGAGGCGATCGGCGAGGGGCTCGTGGTGGAGCCCTTCCTAGCCACCGTCGGGCTCGCCGCGCAATTGGTGGCGCGCGGCGGCAGCGAGGCGCAGAAAAAAGCGATCCTGCCCGCGGTGGTCGAGGGGCGGCTGAAGATGGCGTTCGCGCACACCGAAGGCGGCGCGCGCTACGACCTGGCGCATGTGGGCTCGACCGCCAAGAAGGCCGGCAGCATATGGCTGCTCGACGGCGAGAAGCGCGTCGTGCTCGGCGCACCGCTCGCCGACAAGCTGATCGTGTCGGCGCGCACCTCGGGCAAGGCCGGCGAGGCGAACGGCATCAGCCTGTTCCTGGTCGACCGCGCGGCGGCCGGCGTGAGCCTGCGGCCGTACACCACGCTCGACGAGGTGCGCGCGGCCGACGTGACGCTCAAAGGCGTCGAAGTGGGCGCCGACGCGCTCGTCGGACGCGAGGGCGGAGCGCTCGCGCTCATCGAGGAGGTGGTCGACTTCGCCACGGCGCTCGTCTGCGCCGAGGCGGTGGGCGCGATGAAGCAGGCGAACGACGCCACGCTCGAGTACCTGAAGACGCGCAAGCAGTTCGGCGTGCCGATCGGCACGTTCCAGGCGCTGCAGCATCGGATGGTCGACATGGTGATCGCCGCCGAGCAGGCGCGCTCGATGGCCTACCTCGCCTGCGCCAGGGTGGATGGCGAGAAAGACGCGCGCGAGCGCGCGCGCCTGGTATCGGCGGCCAAGGTGAAGATCGCCGACGCGTGCCGCCACGTCAGCCAGGAATCGATCCAGCTGCACGGCGGAATGGGCATGACCGAGGAGCTGAAGGTGAGCCACACCTTCAGGCGCCTGACCATGATCGCGCAGCAGTTCGGCGACGCCGATCACCACCTGGCGCGATTTGCCGCGCTCGATCGGAGCTAGACGATGCCGGCGAACAAGGCCTGGACGCTCGCCAGCCGGCCCGCGGGCGGCGTGGGCGAGGAGAACTTCAAGCTGGTCGAATCGGAAGCGCCGCGCCCGAAGGACGGCGAGGTGCTGGTCCGGAATCAGTGGCTCTCGCTCGACCCCTACATGCGTTTCCGCATGAACGACGTCAAATCGTATGCGCCGTCGGTGCAGATTGGCGAAGTGATGGTCGGCGAGGCTGCGGGCGAGGTGGTCGAATCGAAGCACCCGGGGTTCAGGCCCGGAGACAAAGTGATCGCCCAGACTGGCTGGCAGCTCTACGCTTGCCCGAAGGGCGAGGCGTTGACCAAGGTCGACGCCGCGAGCGCGCCCCTTTCGTATTACCTCGGCGTGCTCGGTATGCCTGGCATGACCGCGTACTTTGGAATGAAGGAGATCGGCGTCCCGCAGCCGGGCGAGACGGTCGTGGTGTCGGCCGCTTCCGGCGCGGTGGGAAGCGTGGTCGGGCAACTCGCCAAGATCGCCGGCTGTCGCGCGGTGGGCGTCGCGGGCGGCAAGCAGAAATGCGACTACGTGGTGAAGGAGCTGGGATTCGACGCCTGCGTCGATCACAAGGCGGGCAACCTGTACCGCGATCTGAAGGAGGCCTGCCCCAAAGGCGCCGACGTGTACTTCGACAACGTCGCCGGCGAGGTGCTCGAGACGATGCTGCGGCTTGTGAACCTGCGTGCGCGAATCGTCGCCTGCGGCCGCATCGCCGAACGCGAGGAATCCTATTGCCACAAGAACCTGAGCGTGTTCATTGCGAACCGGGTCAAGATGCAGGGCATGATCGTGTGGGACTGGAGGGACCAGTATCCCGAGGCCAGGAAAACGCTCGCCGGCTACATCGCGCAAG
>JBLMWT010000026.1:0-11401 GCA_050257375.1 Sphingomonadaceae bacterium | reverse complement strand
GGCTCAATGTGGATATCGGACGCGCCCTGGTGGTATGCGTCCACGATGATCTTGTTCACCAGCTTGACAAGCTCGTTGTCAGCGGCGGCGGATACGTCGTCCGATGAGCCCTCGATGTCGCCGACCTCGTCATCCAGCCCCGAGAGCAGGTCATCGATGTTGCCCATGTCCATGGCTTCTTGGCCATAAAACTGGGTCACCGTGTCCTTAAAGTCCTTGAGCGTCGCGACCTTGTAGACAATTCGCGCCTTGGGGAAAACGTTTGACGCGATGCGCGAGCTGCGGATGCGCTCTGGGTCGAGGCACATCACCACCAGTCCTTCTTTGGAGTCGTCGATGGGCAGCCACTGGTTCGCGTCGACGTACTCGCGTTTCAGGTTTTTCAACAAATCCATTGGTTTGATGCGGTCGGGCTTGAATGGCTCGTAAGGCACACCAAAGAACCGTGACAGCGCCTGACCGATGGCGGAGAGCTTGACCTGGAACTCCTCCACGAGCACCGTCTCGACGTCGACCGACTTCTTGCGCGCCTGCCGCGAGGCAAGATCGAACTCTCCCGCCGAAAGCACCGCATCGGCTATGAGGTAGTCGTACTTCGTCTTGACCAGCTGAGGCTTTTGCCGCTGCTTGAAGGCGATCGCCAACGTCTGCGACAGCTCGGCCACCCCGTCCTCGGCCAACGCGCCAAACGGCACGCCGGACTTGTTATTGATGATCTGAATTACACCGATCAATTCGCTCGAGCCTTGCTCCATGATCGGCGCAACAAGCATTTGCTTGGTGCGGTAGCCCGTGCGCTTGTCTACCTCCTGCAGGAAGCGCAGGGTTGGATTGATCGAGCGCAGCTCCGTCTCGTCATAGACGTCTTTGACGTTAATGACCTTCCTGGCGAGGGCAGCGTAGCCGGCGAGCGAATGCTCCGCGATCGGCAGCTTCAGGTCCTTGAACGAGTTCAGGCCGGTCTTGACCCTGGAGACGATCGCCTGCTTGTCGTCGCTCACCGAGTAAATCGTGAGGCGATCCGCGTTGAACAGCGTGCAAATGTCATTGCCGACCTCCAGCATGATCTCATCGATATTGCTGGTGGCGTGGACCTTGTTCGTAACCGCCTGAAGCTGCTTCTGGAACGCCAAGCGTGCATTGACGTCCGACTGCGAAGCAGCTTTATGGCTGAGTACGGCGCTCATTCCGCTCCTCCGATGGCGGGTGCGTGCTGCAGAAACGCGCGCGCGCCGGACAGGCGTCTCCGCCCCGCGCAACCGCGCCATGACCATGGGCTCTTGCGGTCATCCTATCCTCCAGTACATAAACATTCAACCGCAACCCCCCTGATTCTTAACATCCTTTTGCCGTTTTTGGCACTTTAGTCCCTCTTTTCCGCCGCCCACAACCCACCATCCAAGAGCCAGACCTTGAAGCCGCGCTGTGCAAACAAGAAAGCCGCCGCCGCGCTCCGCCGGCCGCTTTGACAGTAAACGATGTATTCCTTCGTCTTATCGAGCACTGCGAACATGTCGCGCACCTCCGACAACGGCACATTGATGGCACCCGGCAGCTTGTCGTACTGGTACTCCGACGGATAACGCACATCCAGCCACACCGCGCCGCGCCGCACGCGCTCGCGGGCCTGCGCAAAATCCAACTTGCGCAGCAGCGGCTCGCGCAGCAGCTCATCGAATTCCTTCTTTCCGAGCACCAGAAGGTCGCAGTCGGTCTGGGCGACTACAGTGGCGTTACGCTTGGCGTCCGAAACGAGTGACTCCTCGCCGAAAGCGTCGCCGCCGCGCAGTTCGGCAAGAAGTACCTTCACTCCACCAATCACCCGTTCGACCTGACAGCGCCCCCCTTCGATCACGTAGTAGCTGGTACCGTCGTCACCCTCGCGAATTATGGTCTCGCCGCGCCGCACCTTCTTCCGCTCGAAGCGTCGCATAAGCTCGTCGATGTGCGCGGGCGGGAGATGCGCGAAGGCTCCGCCGCGCAAATTGGCGAGCGAGAACACACCCGTGATCAGCCTCGCGTCGGTTCGCACTGCGCGCGCCACGGCCGATGCATCCTCGCTCTGACCCGCGGCCACCTCATCCCACGTGGTGAGGATATCCAGAACCTCGTCCTCGATCACGAGAAGCTCCACGTCAGTGATCGCCTTGGTGCGCGCCAGCGGCGCATCGCGCCTGTTTAGCGCGTAGCGCGTGTCCTCGGTGCCGCCAACGACGACCTGCGTACCACCGTTGCGAAACACCAGCAGCAACTCACCACGTAGCAGGAACACTGAGCGCCCCGCAGTCGTGTAGCCCTGAAGCGGATCCGCACCGCGTGCGCCGCGCTCGAGAACGGCGACCGCGGCCAGCTCAATCAACCGCTCGCGCGACAACGTACCGAGCGGCACCAGCCCGGCAAGTTGTTCCGGGCTGGCACTAGGGGCGCTCCCCGGAGTCGCGCTCATGCGGTCAAAACTCGAATACCTGGTTGTTCTGAAGCATGCGCGGACGGAACTCGCCTGCGCACTCCTCGATTTCTTGCATCGTGAGCTCGATTTCGCCCGGCTTGAGGTGAGTGACGTAGATGTCCGCGCTACGCTCAAGCTTGGCCAGCTCGTCCGCCAGCGTCTCGGGGCAGAGATGCCTCGATACATCGGCGAGCTGGCGCTCCTTATTCGAAAACGCGGTCTCGACGATCAGGTACTTCAGGTTACGAATGCGATTGACGACCTTCCAAAGCGCATCGTTCGGACCTGTGTCTCCAGTGAATACCAAGCTGGACTTGCCGCTGTCCAGGTGGTATCCAACCGCCGGCACCGTGTGATTGGCTGGCAGTGGCGTAATTTCTCTCCCGGCGAGCGCGATTGTGCGTCCGACCTCGATCTCGTGATAACGCATGAACGGTGCGTCGGGACTCGGTATCTCGGCGAAGTCCGGCCAAATCGCCCAGTTAAACAAATGGCTCCTCATAATTTCGATGGTGGCGCGGCTTGCATAGACGTTTATCGGCCGCGCACGCATGCCCCCCACCGTATCCACCACGAAGGGAATACTGGCGACGTGGTCAAGATGGGAGTGCGTGATGAAAATGTGGTCGACTAGCGAGAGTTCCGCGAGCGACAGGTCGCCGACTCCGGTCCCCGCGTCGAGCAGGATATCGCTGTCGACGAGAAACGAGGTGGTGCGCAAGTGCCGTCCGCCTATGCCTCCCGAGCAACCCAGCACACGGAGTCTCATCGGAGCGCGCCTACTTTGTCTCGAGGCCGAAACTCACCGGATTCCCATCACGGAATTTTGATTCTAGGGTACCGCGCTTACTACGAATCACAAAGGACGTTGCCGCGAGGTAGTCATAATGTCCGGGGACGATCTTCTGCCGTTCAGGCTCACTAAGGTCGTCGCAAGAACACGCGCGTCCGATTGATTATCAGCGACGCGGATGTCGTGTCGCTTCGCACACGGGCCTCTCGTCATCGCCGAGCAGACCGCCCACCTCGTGGCGGGAAAGGCCTATTGGCCGACTTCAGCTCTTGAGAAAGAACTCCATCTTCACGCCCGCGATCTCGATGACGTCGTGATCATTTAGGGCGTGGGGCGACGTGCCGATCGACTGACCGTTCACTGAAGGATGCTGCGCGCCCTCCACGTGAGTGATGTAGTACCCGTGGGGACGGCGCGTCAGTACCGCGACCTGCATCCCCGGCTTTCCGAGCGTGGTCAGCGGCTTGCTCAATTCGAGTTCCTTTCCAGCATTGCCGCCCGTCAGGATCTGGATCGCTCCGAGAGGCTGTGCGGGCTTCGCCGGCTGTGGCGTGGCGGTTGGCGCTGCGTATTCCGGCTTGGACGCAGTACCAGCGCTGACCGCAGCCGAGGCGACTTGCTCTGCGGCCGCCGCGCGCGCGGCTTCGGCAGCGACCGGCTTAGGCTGCGGCAGGCTGCCTTCAGCCGATGGCATCGTCGACATGGCAGGCATTGCTCGCGCCTGGTCTGCGGCAGCCCTCATCGCCGAGGGGCGCAAGACCATCGTCTTCTCGAAATCCGCCGCGCTGGCGCCAACCGGGTGCCCGGCCTCCGCGATGTACTTGAGCTTGTACTTGCCAAGCTCGATCACATCGTTGGCCTGCAGGAAGTGCTTCTTGACGCTGTTGCCGTTCACCATCGTTCCATTCGTACTGCCCAAGTCCTCGAGGAACGAATCGTTCATGATGGTCACGATCACGGCATGCTCACCGCTTACCGCCAGGTTATCGATCTGGATGTCGTTGTGCGGCTTGCGACCGATGGTGGTGCGCTCTTTGGCCAAGGGGATTTCCTTGAGCACCAGCCCGTCCATGCTGAGTATCAGTTTCGCCATAGGTCACCCTTGGGGGTCATTTTAACCATGCAAGAAACCTGGCCATAACGCCGCGAGCGGCGGGATACTCGCGCAGGACGCGTACGAGTATAACCGAAACGTTATCGCGACCGCCGTTATCGTTGGCCATTTGCACCAGCTGCTGCGCGGCAAGATTTAGGTTTGCGCCCAGCGCTTGCAGCGCCATGCCGATATCCTCGTCGCTGACCATGTCGCACAAGCCGTCCGAGCAAAGAAGATAGACGTCGCCCGGTTTGCAGGAATACTCGTGAATCTCCGGTTCGATGCCGAGGTCGATGCCCAACGCGCGGGTGACCAGGTTCTTGTGCTGCGCTGTTTTCGCCTGCTCCGCGGTAAGCAATCCTGAGTCGATCTGCTCTTGCAGCAGCGAGTGATCGCGCGTCAGTTGTTCGAACTGCTCGCCGCGCAGCCGGTAGAGCCGCGAGTCGCCGAGATGCGCGACCATGACGCGATTGTCGTAGAACAAGCAAGTCACCAGCGTCGTGCCCATGCCCGCGTACTGAGGCTGGCTCTGCGCCGCCTGGTAGATGGACGCGTTCGCGTTCAGCACCTGCTCGCGCAGCAGGCGCTCGGCAATCGGGCGGTCGCTCTGGGGATCGATGTCGTACGGCCGCACACCGCGCAGTGCACGCAAGAGCTCAGCGGTGATGAGCGTGGTGGCCATGCCCGCCGCCACTTCGCCAGCGTTGTAACCGCCCATTCCGTCGGCGAGCACGACGATGCCGTGCGCCGCATCCGCAGCCACTGCGTCCTCGTTGTGCGAACGCACCATTCCTGGGTCGGTCGAGCTCGCGATTTCGAGAACGTGGCTCAGGTCCATGTGCGTTTCACGTTTCGATGTCGATGCGACGGCCAATGCGCACCGACCCGGATTTGGCGGAACAGGGACTCGTTCTTGTCGAACGGGCAGTCATGATCTGCTAGCTGTCTGGCGCCTGCGCGACGGGCCGAGCATTCAGCGCCACGAACTGCAGGATCCAGTATTCCCCATATAAATCAGTAGGTAATACTTCCTGCAGCGGACGCGTGCAGCAATGGGCCAGCGTCTGCACATACTCCAGGGGTGCACCTGCCCCCCCTGCGCGCACCTGCGCAACCGACGGATTACCCCCCTTAAAACAAAAGGCTAATGCGCATTCTTACAGTCAGATATAAGCTGCGTCAAATATTTGCCCAGCGGGGGCGGTGGGCAAAGGCGCTGCGCGCGTCGAGGCCGACTATGCGCCGAGCATCATGCCGGCCTTGATCGCGCCTGATGCGATGAGTTCCGCGGCTGCGACTTTCTTGCCTTCGCCGAGCTTGGCGCGCAGAACCTCGATGCGGCCGCCTTGCGCGGTCACCTGGAAGCTCTTGTCGGACACTTCGACCACTTCGCCGATCTTGCCTTTGACCGCGCCGAACGTGCGCACTGGGAGCTTTCGGCAATCGTAGATCTGAAGGTCCTTGCCATCGAGCGTCGTCCACGCGCCCGGTGCGGGGTTGCTCGCGCGGATCACGTTGTAGACGAAATCCACGTGATTCGCCCAGTTGATTCTCGCTTCGGCGCGCCGGAACCAGCCTTCGTAGGTCGCTTGAGACTCGTCCTGCACAGTTTCGCGATGCTTGCCGGCAACGACGAGGTCCGCAGCCTCGATCATCGCCGCTACGCCCATGGGGAAAAGCCGGTCGAAGTACACCGAGCCAAGAGTGTCGTCGGGCCCGATTTGCGTTTCCTTCTGCAGAACGACCGGGCCTTCGTCCAAACCATCGTTCGGCCTGAAAATGGTTAGGCCGGTCTTCGTGTCGCCGCGCGCAATCGGCCAATTGATCGAAGAAGGGCCGCGATACTTGGGCAACAGCGAGGGGTGGTACTGGATCGTGCCGCAGCGCGGGATAGTGACGAAGTCCTGCGGCGCGAATTGCAGCACGTATGCCATGACGCCCAGCTCGACATTCAGCGCCTTGAGCGCATTTTTCGCCTCGTCGCTCTTGAGCGAAGCGAACTGAAATACCCGCACTCCCTTTTCCTGTGCCGCCGTTTTCAGCACGTCGGCTTTCGCGCCCGGCTTCTCCGGGGCGCAGAACACGCCCGCCACCTGGTCGCCACGCGCGAGGAACGCCTCCAGGACGGCTTTGCCGAAATCCTGCTGACCGATGATGGCGATCTTCATGCGGCCTTCTTCGGCGGCACGGAGAATGCGCCCGCGCTCTTCAGGGCGTTGACCTTGTTCTGATCGTAGCCCAGCACCTCGCGCAGGACCTCCTCGGTGTGCTCGCCCAGCAGCGGCGAGCGCTTAATGACCGCCGGCGAGTCCGACAGCTTGATCGGCATGCCGACGTTGTACCACTTGCCCCGCTGCGGGTGATCGAGCTCGACCCACATCTGGCGTCCGCGCACGTGCACGTCGTTGGCCAGGTCCTCAGTGGACATGATCGGCCCGCAGGGCACGTCGAGCGGGTTCAGGATCTCCATGAACTCGCGCTTGGTGTACTTCTCTGCGAACTTGTTGATCAGCGTCCACATCAGCTGCTGGTTCTTGCGCCGCTCGCCGATGGTGGCGAAGCGCGCATCGGTCGCCAGACCCGGCATGCCGAGGTCTGGTCCGATCCTCTTGGCGAGCGCGTCCCACACCGCTTCCTGCACCACGACGTAGATCCAGTCGTTCGCGCCGTGCGGCTTGCAATGGATGGCGTTGCCCAGTTGGCCGCCGCCGGAATCGTTGCCCGCGCGCGGCACTTCGCCCATGCCCTGATAGGTCGGCACCGAGTACTCCGATAGGTCGCCGCGCGTCAGGCGCTGGTGGTCGCGGAATTTCACGCGACACAGGTTCATCACTCCGTCCATCATCGCCACCTCAACGTACTGGCCCTTGCCGGTGCGTTCGGCCTGCCTGAGCGCCGCGAGCAGACCGATGGCCAGATGCAGCCCGGTCCCGGAATCGCCGATCTGCGCGCCGGTGACGAACGGCGGACCATCGGGCACGCCGGTCGTGCTCATCGCCCCGCCCATCGCCTGTGCGACGTTCTCGTACGCCTTGAAATCGGCATAGGGCCCGGTCGAGCCGAAACCCTTGATCGAGCCCATGACGATCTTCGGATTGATCTCGCGGATCTTGTCCCACGGGAAGCCGAAGCGGTCGAGTACGCCGGGACCGAAGTTCTCCATGATGATGTCGCACTTCTTGAGCAAGTCGGTGAATACCTGCTTGCCCTCGGCGCTCTTCATGTTCACGGTAATCGAGCGCTTGTTGCAGTTGAGCATCGTGAAATACAGGCTGTCGGCCTTCGGCACGTCGCGCAACTGGCCGCGCGTCGCGTCGCCCTGAGGGTTCTCGAACTTGATCACGTCCGCCCCCATCCAAGCGAGCAACTGCGAGCACGTAGGCCCCGCCTGAACGTGGGTCATATCGAGAATACGTACGCCTTTCAATGCTTCCATTCTGGTCTCCAATGGCTCACTTCTTCTTCGCGCTCGGATTGAGGTTCGTGATGCGCCCGCTTTCGGTGCCCGCAGCTTCGTCGATCACGGCATTGATGAGCGTCGGCCGCCGCGAGCGAATCGCCTCTTCCAGCGCCTTGCGCAATTCCGCCGGGGTCGTGGCATGCACGCCCGCACCGCCGAAAGCCTCCATCAGCTTCTCGTAGCGCGCATCCTTGACGAACACCATCGGCGCGGGATCGCGACCGCCGATCGGATTCCTTTCGTCGCCGCGGTACACGCCGTTGTTGTTCAGAATGACCACGCATACCGGCAGGTTGTAGCGGCAAATGGTCTCTACTTCCATGCCGGAGAATCCGAACGCACTGTCGCCCTCGATCGCGATCACCGGCTGGTCGCTGACCACGGCGGCTGCGACCGCGAAGCCCATCCCGATGCCCATCACGCCCCAGGTGCCCACGTCCAGCCGCTTGCGCGGCTTGTACATGTCCACGATGCTGCGCGTGAAGTCGAGCGCGTTGGCGCCTTCGTTCACGAGGATCGCATCCGGATTGGCCTTCACGATGTCTCGCACAACGTTCAGCGCACTGTGGAAGTTCATCGGTGCCGGATTCTTGGCCAGCGTTTCGGCCATCTTGGCGACGTTCTTGCCTTTGCGCTCCGCGATCGCGCTCAACCATTCGGCCGGCGGCTTGGGCCAGCCGGAGCCGATGCCCGAGAGCAGCGCCGCCACGCACGAGCCGATGTCGCCCACCACCGGTGCATCGATGCGCACGTTGCTATCCGCCTCCTGCGGAAAGATGTCGAGTTGGATGAACCTCTGGCCGCCCCAGTCCTTGGAGCTCTTTCCGCCCCAGGTCTTGCCCTTGCCGTGCGACAGCAGCCAGTTGAGCCGCGCGCCGACCACCATGACCACATCGGCCTCGGGCAGAACGAACGAGCGTGCGGCGGAGGCGCACTGCTCGTGCGTATCGGGCAGCAAGCCCTTCGCCATGGACATCGGCAGGTAAGGGATGCCGGTGCGCTCGACGAGGGCTCGGATATCCGCGTCCGCCTGCGCGTACGCCGCGCCCTTGCCGAGAATGATGAGCGGGCGCTTGGCGCCCTTGAGCAGGGCAAGCGCGCGCTGAACCGCCTCCGGGGCGGGGATCTGCCGCGGCGCGGGATCGACCACTTTGATCAGCGACTTCCGCCCTGCTTCGGCATCCAAGGTCTGCGGGAACAGCTTCCCGGGCAGGTCGAGGTACACCCCACCCGGGCGGCCAGAAACGGCCGCGCGGATAGCGCGCGCAATGCCTACGCCGATGTCCTCCGCGTGCAGCACCCGGTAGGCGGCCTTGCACAGGGGCTTCGCGATGGCGAGCTGGTCCATCTCTTCGTAGTCGCCTTGCTGCAGATCGACGATCTCGCGCTCGCTGGAGCCGCTGATCAGAATCATCGGAAAGCAGTTGGTGGTGGCGTTGGCAAGCGCTGTCAAACCGTTCAGGAATCCCGGGGCGGAGACCGTGAGGCAGATGCCGGGCTTTTGCGTCATGAAGCCGGCGATCGCGGCGGCGTTGCCCGCATTCTGTTCGTGGCGGAATGCGATGACACGCATGCCCGCGGCCTGCGCCTTGCGCGCGAGGTCTGAGATGGGAATACCGGGCAGGCCGAAGATCGTGTCGATGCCGTTCATTTTGAGGGCATCGATGACCAGGCTAAAACCGTCGGTCATTGGTTGCGTCGGTTTGGCCTCGGCGGCGATTTGTGGCTCGCTGACGGTTCCACCCATGGTTGTCTCCTATACAGCAGTCGTGTGCGGGGTCGCGCAGGCCGCTATGTTAGTGAGCGCGGCGCGAACCCGCCCTTGACGGTGGTCAAGGGTTTGGATCGTCTAGAATATTGGGCTTAAGCGAGGCTCACGACAGACCGGGAATGTCATCCCTGCTCACGCACCCGCAGCAAAATACCATCCGGCTGCAGCTGCACCAGAACCTCATGCTGCGCGGCATGGCCCCCGCTCAGTGGGACGAACTCGAGCCGCTGCTGACGGTCGCCGACTACCGCAAGGGGGACCTGCTCGTGCGCCAGGGCGACTCCGAGATGGAGCAGTTCTTCATCCTGGACGGTATGCTCAAGCGGGTCGTTTCGAACGCTGAGGGCCACGAGATGATCCTGCGCTTCGCGGCGGAGACCGAGATGGATACCTCTTACGCGGCCTGGCGCCTCGGCACGCCGATTCCTTACAGCATCGTGGCCGTGACCAAAGTTCGGACCGCCAAGCTGCCGCTGCCGCAATGGGTCGAGTTCCTGGAGCATCACTCTGGCTTGAAGTCGCTGTTCGAGTACGAAGTCATGAAGGTGATGTCCGAGGTCATGGCGCACACCATCACGCTTCATCTGCTGGACGCTCCCGGGCGTCTATCGCGCTTTCAGCGCAAGCACGGCGAGCTCTCGGGACGCATCCCGAAGAAGGAGCTCGCCGCCTATCTGAACCTGACTCCCGAGACGCTCTCGCGCCTGAAGCAGAAGCTCGGCGACCTGTAGCGCCTACCTCGACCTGCGGACCAGCCACGAAATCATCGGCCAGAAGAGCAGGATCAACGCGAGGCCGGTGAGCGTGCCGACCAGTTTGTTGGAGAAGAACACCGTTAGATCGCCTTGCGACACCAGCATCGCCTGGCGGAACGACGCCTCGGCGCTGTGCCCCAGCACGATCGCCAACACCAGCGGCGCGAGCGGATAGGACAGCTTCTTCAGCATGTATCCCGCAACGCCGAACACCACCATCATGTAGATGTCGAAGGTCGTGTTGTTGACCGTATAGGCGCCGATCGCGCAGATGACGACGATGATCGGGGCGATCACCGAAAACGGGATCCTGAGAATCGCGGCGAATAGCGGAACGCAAGTCAGCACCACGATCAAGCCGGCGATATTGCCGAGATACATGCTTGCGATCAGCCCCCAGACGAAATCCTTCTGCTCGACGAAGAGCAGCGGACCGGGCTGCAGGCCCCAGATCAAGAGCCCGCCGAGCAGCACTGCCGCAGTGGGCGAGCCCGGCACGCCGAGCGTGATCATCGGCAGCAACGCCGAAGTGCCTGCGGCATGCGCCGCAGTCTCCGGCGCGACCACGCCCTCCACCACTCCCGTGCCGAACTTGTCGCCATTCTTGGAGAAGCGGCGCGCTACGCCGTAGCTCATGAAGGAGGCGGGCGTCGCGCCGCCCGGCACGATGCCCATGAAGCAGCCGACCGCCGAAGAGCGCAGCGACGTGAGCCAGTAGCGCGGTAGCTCCTTCCAGGTCTCCACGACCACCTTCAGGTCGATCTTCGCGCTCGCCCCCTTGAACGCGAGCCCCTCTTCCAGTGTCAGCAGGATCTCGCCGAGACCGAAGAGGCCGATCACCGCCACGAGGAAGTCGAATCCGGTCAGCAACACGGTCGTTCCGAAAGTCAGGCGCAAGGTGCCCGTGACCGGGTCGGTTCCCACAGAGGCGAGCGCAAACCCGACCATCATCGCGGTGATGGTCTTGAACGGCGACTCCTTGCTCATGCCGACGAAGGCGCAAAAGGTGAGCAGGTACACGGCGAAGAACTCGGGCGGCCCGAATTCGAGCGCGAAGTTCGCCACCACGGGCGCGAG
>JBLMWT010000025.1:0-10994 GCA_050257375.1 Sphingomonadaceae bacterium | reverse complement strand
AAGCCGCCCGCGCCGCTCGCCTCGATGTAGGTCGCGATGCCCCGCCCGCGCAGCTTGCCGCGCGCAGCCGAGGCCTTGCGCCGCGCCTCGAACCCCTTCCAGTCCGCGGCCTCGAGCGCGTCGGCCAGCACGCCCTCGAAATCGCCGCAGTCGTACTCGAAGCCGGTCGCGATCTTGTAGGGAAAGGCGTTCCCGGGCACGAGGTTGCGCCGGCGAAACTCGGCCGGGTCCATCTTGAGCTCCCAGGCGGCCTGGTCGACCAGGCGCTCGATCGCGTACGAGCTCACGGGTCGCCCGGCGCCGCGGTAAGCCGCGGTCGGCGCGGTGTTGGTGAGCGCGAGCCGGGCGCGCACGTGGATCGCCTGGACGTCGTACACGCCGCTCGCCACGTTCACCAGGTTCACCGTATTGACGAACGTCCCGGTGAAGGCGAGATAGGCGCCGACGTTGCACACGAAGTCGAAGCGCATGCCGAGGATCCGCCCCGAAGCGTCGAGCGCCATCTCGCCGCGATGCAGGACGTCGCGCGCCTGCTCGTCGGCGAGGAACACTTCGGAGCGCGTGCCAAGCCACCTCACCGGACGGCCGAGCTTCTTCGCCGCGATCAGCACGGCGCAATACTCGGGATACGCGTTGAAGCGCACGCCGAAGCCGCCGCCGACCTCCTCGGCGACGATGCGCACCTTCTCCGGCGCCACGCCGAGCACGGTCGCGATCTGGCCGCGCATGGCCGAGGCGCCCTGCGTACATGCATAAAGGCGGTATTGGTCGAGCGCGGCGTCGTAGGCGCCGGTGCACGCGCGCGGCTCCATCGGGTTGCCGACTACGCGCGTGTGATAGGCGTTCAGCGACACCACGCGCGCGGCCCGTTCGAACGCCGCCTGGGTCGCCGCCTCGTTCCCGCCCGCAAAATCGATCACCAGGTTGCCCGCCACGTCGTCGTGCACGAGCGGCGCTCCGTCGCGCAACGCCGCGCGTGCGTCGACCACCGCGGGCAGGTCCTCGTACTCGACCGCGATCGCCTCGGCGGCATCCTGCGCGAGCGCGCGCGACTCCGCGATCACCAGCGCCACGGGCTCGCCGACATAGCGCACGCGCCCCTGCGCGAGCGCCGGACGATGGATCTTGGGTTGCTCGGCGCCGTCGCGCCCCTTGACCGGCGCGGCCGCCGGCAGACCCTGGGCGCCCGCGGCCGCCACGTCCTTGCCGGTGAGCACCGCGAGCACCCCCGGCATGGCGAGCGCCGGCCCCGGATCGACCGAGACGATGCGGGCGTGCGCCCGGTCGGCGCGCAGGAAAAGCGCGTGCGCCTGCCCCGGCAGTTCCCAGTCGGAGACGTAGCGTCCCCGTCCTTTCAGCATGCGCTCGTCTTCGAGCCTGCCCTTGGTGCCGAAGCTCTGCATTCAGGCGTGCGACAGCGCGATCAGGATGCTGCAGGGGGCGTAATCGAGCAGCGAAGCGCCGACCGATCCCTTCCACCAGCGCGCGGCGAACGACGTCTTCTGGTTGTGGCCGATCACGATCAGGTCCACCCCGAGCTCCTTCGCCATCCGGCAGATCTCCTCCACCGGCTCGCCGACCGCGAGGTGCCCGGAAGCCTTGAACCCCTTATCCGTCAGCGAATGGATGCCCTCGTCCAGCACCGTCTGGGTGCGCTTCTTCTCCTCCTCGAGCAGCTCCTCGGGCACGAAGCCCTCCGTGAGGAACAGGCTCGGGGGCATGCTCGCCACCGCGAGCAAGTGGGTCTCCGCGCCGAGGAAGTTAGCGAGCTCGGCGCATTCGAGGAGCGCGCGCTTGCCTTCGTTGGACCCGTTGTAGGCGAGAAGGATCTTGCGATACTTCATGTGCCGGCTCCTTGCGCCGCGAGCGACGCGTTTGATTGTTCTACTTTCCGGGCTCCCTCCTGGCACCCACGGCCGCCTCGGCCAAGGATGCCTCGATGATTATAATGGCGCTTTTCCGGAAGTCCCATGCTCGACGCTTCCCGCAGCGACCTGGTGGCCGGCGTAGCCGGAGCGGGAACCATGGGCCGCGGCATCGCGCAGGTGCTCGCCCAGTGCGGCGTGCGCACGCTGCTCTACGACGCGCAGCCGGGCGCCGCCGGCAAGGCACGCGACGCGGTCGCCCAGGCGCTGGGCAAGCTGGTCGAGAAAGGCCGCCTCGGGCAACCCGAGGCGCAAGCGACCCTCGCACGCATCGAGCTCGTCGACTCGCTGGCTGCATTCGCCCCGTGCCACCTGGTCGTCGAGGCAATCGTCGAGAAGCTGGACGCCAAACAGGAGCTGTTTCGCGCTCTGGAAGGCGTGGTGGGCGAAGGCTGCATCCTCGCGTCCAACACGTCCTCTCTATCGGTGACCGCCATGGCCGCTGCCTGCCGCAGGCCCGGGCGAGTCGCGGGCTATCACTTCTTCAACCCGGTGCCGGTAATGAAGATCGTCGAGGTGGTTGACGGCGTACTCACCGAGCCCTGGGTGGGCGACGCGCTCACGGCGCTCGCCAGGCGCTTCGGGCACACGCCCGTGCGCTGCAACGACACGCCCGGCTTCATCGTCAATCACGCCGGGCGCGCGTACGTGCCCGAGGCGCTGCGCGTGCTCGCGGAAGGCGTCGCAGACTTCGCCACCATCGACCGTATTCTGGTGGACGCCGCAGGCTTCCGGCTGGGGCCCTTCGGCCTGATGGACCTCGTGGGCCTGGATGTGACGCACGCGGTCATGCGCTCGATGTACCAGCAGTACTACGAGGAGCCGAAGTACAAGCCTTCCTACTTGAACGAGCCGCGCGTGGCCGCCGGCCTGCACGGGCGCAAGACCGGGCGCGGCTGGTACGTGTACAGCAAGGACGGCACGGCGCAGCCGACTCCCGAGCCACCGGCGCCCACGGCTCAGCCTGGAGCCGTGTGGTGCGTGCCGGAACTAAAGGATCTGGTGACAAGGCTGGGCGCGTCGCCCACGGCAGACGCGGCCGCAGCAAGTCTGTGCCTGGTAGCGCCGCTCGGCAAGGACGCGACCGCGAGCGCCCTCGAGCTCGGACTCGATCCCGCGCGCACGGTCGCCGTGGACCCTCTGTTCGGCTTCGCCAAGCGCCGCACGCTGATGACTACGCCGGTCACCCTGCCCGAGGCGCGCGACGCGGCGCACGCGCTGCTCGCCTCGGACGGCGTTCCGGTATCGGTGATTCGCGACTCCGCGGGCTTCGTCGCGCAGCGCGTCGTGGCGCATATCGTGAACGTCGGCTGCGACATCGTGCAGCAGCGCATCGCCTCCCCGCAGGATCTCGACCGCGCGGTCGCGCTCGGCCTGAACTATCCCCGCGGGCCGCTGGCGATGGGCGACGCCTTGGGCGCGCGCAAGGTGCTCGCCGTGCTCGAGGCGATGTACGATTTCTACAAGGAGCCGCGCTATCGGCCGAGCCCGTGGCTCACGCGCCGCGCCAGGCTCGGCGTTTCCCTGCTCACACCGGAGTAAATCCATGCTCGACGCCTACATCTACGACGGACTGCGCTCTCCCATCGGCCGCCACGCCGGCAAACTTGCGCCGCTGCGCCCCGACGACCTGGCCGGCGAAGTGATCCGCGAGGTGGTCGCGCGCAACAAGGTCGACCCCAGGGAGATCTCGGACGTCGTGCTTGGCTGCGTGACGCAGGCGGGCGAGGACTGCCGCAACGTGGCGCGCTTCGCGGCGCTGCTCGCGGGCCTGCCCCCGACCACTCCCGGCGTCACCGTGAACCGGCTGTGCGCGAGCGGGCTGCAGGCGGTGACCGACGCGGCGCGTGCCGTGACCTGCGGCGAGGGAGATCTGTACGTCGCCGGAGGTGTCGAGAGCATGACGCGCGCGCCCTACGTGCTGGCGAAGTCGGAGTCGCCCTACAGCCGCGAAGTAAAGATGTACGACACCACCATCGGCTCGCGCTTTCCGAACCCGCGTTTCGCCAAGCAGTACGGCGACCAGTCGATGCCCCAGACCGGCGACAACGTCGCCAAGGAGTTCGGCATCGCGCGCGAGCAGGCCGACGAGTTCGCGCTCGCCTCCCAGCAGAAATACGCCAAGGCCGAAGCCGAGGGCTTCTACAAGGGCGAGATCATGCCGATCGCGCTGCCCGCGAAGAAGAAGGACGCCCCGCCCGCGATGGTAGACGCCGACGAGCATCCACGGCGCGACTCGACGATGGAGTCGCTCGCGCGCCTGAAGCCGCTGTTCGAGGGGGGCGTCGTCACGGCGGGCAACGCCTCCGGCGTGAACGACGGCGCCGCCGCGCTGCTGGTTGGCAGCAGGACCTGGGGGGACAAGCGCGGCAAGAAGCCGATGGCGAGGATCCTGTCGGCGGCGTCGGCCGGCGTCGAGCCGCGCATCATGGGAGTGGGCCCCGCTTACGCGATTCCGCTCGCGCTCCAGCGCGCCGGCCTCGAGCTCAAGGACATGGACATCATCGAGATCAACGAGGCGTTCGCCAGCCAGGTGCTCGGGTGCCTCAAGCTGATGAAGGTCGATTTCAAGGACCCGCGCGTCAACCCCAACGGCGGCGCGATCGCCATCGGCCACCCGCTCGGCTGCTCCGGCGCGCGCCTCGCGCTCACCGTGGCGCGCGAGCTCGAGCAGAGCGGCGGCCGCTACGCGGCGGTGTCCTTGTGCATCGGCGTGGGCCAGGGGCTCGCGCTGATCCTCGAACGAGTGAACTGAGGAGAGCTCGATGAATGCGCCCGGCAAGCCGAAAACGAAAGCGGTGTTCGTCTGGGACGACCCGCTCCTGCTGAACGATCAGCTCACCGACGACGAGCGCATGGTGCGCGATGCGGCGCACGCCTATTGCCAGGGTAAGCTCGCGCCGCGCGTGCTCGAGGCCTTCCGCCACGAGAAGACGGATCCCGCGATCTTCCGCGAGATGGGCGACGTAGGTTTGCTCGGACCCACGATTCCCGCGCAGTACGGCGGCCCGGAATTGAACTACGTCAGCTACGGACTGATCGCGCGCGAGGTCGAGCGCGTCGACTCGGGCTACCGCTCGATGATGAGCGTTCAGTCCTCGCTCGTCATGCTGCCGATCTACGAATTCGGCACCGAAGCACAGAGGCAGAAGTTCCTGCCGAAGCTCGCGAAGGGAGAGTGGATCGGCTGCTTCGGCCTGACCGAGCCCAATCACGGCTCCGACCCGGGCTCGATGCAGACGCGCGCGAAGAAGGTCGCCGGCGGCTACAGCCTCAGCGGCTCCAAGATGTGGATCTCCAACTCGCCGATCGCCGACGTGTTCGTGGTCTGGGCGAAAGACGATGAAGGCGCGATCAGGGGTTTCATACTGGAAAAGCAGTTCAAGGGCCTCGGTGCTCCGGCCATTCACGGCAAGGTCGGCCTGCGCGCCTCGATCACTGGCGAGATCGTCATGGACGGAGTGTTCTGCCCCGAGGAGAACGCGTTCCCCGAGGTGCGCGGCCTAAAGGGTCCATTCACCTGCCTCAATTCGGCGCGCTACGGAATTGCCTGGGGCGCGCTCGGCGCCGCCGAGGATTGCTGGCACCGCGCCCGGCAGTACGTGCTCGACCGCAAGCAGTTCGGACGTCCGCTCGCGGCCAACCAGCTGATTCAGAAGAAGCTTGCGGACATGCAGACCGAGATCACGCTCGGCCTGCAGGGCTGCCTGCGCCTTGGGCGCATGAAGGACGAGGGTGGCGCGGCGCCCGAGATCACCTCGATCCTGAAGCGTAACTCCTGCGGCAAGGCGCTCGACGTCGCGCGCATGGCGCGCGACATGATGGGCGGCAACGGCATCTCCGACGAGTTCGGCGTTGCGCGCCATCTGGTGAACCTGGAGGTGGTCAACACCTACGAGGGCACGCACGACGTGCACGCGCTCATCCTCGGGCGCGCGCAGACCGGCATCGCCGCGTTCGCGAACTAGCGCGCGGCGTCGGCGCCGAGCAGCGCTTCCTTCAGGTCTTCGAGGGTGTAGGGCTTGCTGACGTAGGCGTCCATGCCGCTTTGCAGGGCGCGCTCCCGATCCTCCGGCAACGCGCTCGCGGTCAACGCCACGATGTGGCTGCGGCGCACCGTTCCCGCGCGCTCGAGCGCGCGGATGCGGCGCACCGCCTCGTAGCCGTCGACGTCGCGCATCACGCAGTCCATCAGGATCACGTCGTAGGGATGCGACTGAACCGCGCGCAACGCTTCCTCGCCGCCGTCGGCGACGTCGACCTGCGCGGCGAGCGTGCGCAGCAGCGAGGCCGCCACCAGCGAGTTGACCGGATCGTCCTCGACCAGCAGGACCCTCCCCGGGAAGCGTTCGCGGCTCGCAGCGCTCTGCGGGCGCGGCTGCGCCGCGACCGGCAGCAGCGCCGCCGTGAACCTGAACGTCGATCCGCGGCCGAGCTCGCTCTTCAGAGAAATGGCGCCGCCCAACAGCCGCGCCAGCCGACGCGCGATCGCGAGCCCTAGGCCGGTGCCGCCGAAGCGCCGCGCGGCCGAGGTGTGCACCTGGAAGAACGGTTCGAACGCGTGCGCGACCGCGCTCTTGTCCATCCCGACCCCGGTATCCGCCACCGTGAAGCCGAGCACGACGTGGCCCGCCGGGCCGTTTTTGGTTTCGACATCCACCGACAGCGAGACGCTGCCCGCGAGCGTGAACTTGACTGCGTTGTCGCACAGATTGAGCAGCACCTGGCGCAGGCGCAGCTCGTCACCCCGCACCCACTGCGGCACGTCTTCCGCCACGCGCACGTTCAGCTCGAGATTCTTGCTCGCCGCATCTTCGGCAAAATGCCGCCGAACGCCATCCACGGTGTTGCGGAGGTCGAATTCGGTGAGCGCCAGCTCCAGTCGCCCCGCCTCGATGCGCGATAGATCGAGAATGTGGTTGACCAGCGAGAGCAGCGCCTGGCCCGAGCGCTCGATCAGGTCGACGCCCTCGCGCTGCTCCGCATCCAGCTCGGAGAGCCTGAGCAGCTGCGACATGCCGAGCACGACGGTCAGCGGCGTGCGCAGCTCGTGGCTCATGTTGGCGATGAATTCGGACTTCGCCCGGTTCGCCGATTCGGACTGCTCCTTTGCGCGCTGCAGCTGATCGACGAGCCCCTCGCGCTGCAGCTGCACGGTCAATAGCGACGTGGTCGCGAGTTGCGCGCGCACACCCATCCAGACCATCACGACCGCGTAGATGAGGCAGCCGACCACGAGCTCGATGCGCAACTGGGACTCGGAGATGAACGCGAGATAGGCGATGAAGCTGCCCAGAAAGACCACGACCAGCCCGGTCTGCCCCGCGGCGAAATATCGGTTGGTCGTCACGCCGAGCAGCGGTACGCCCACCAGGATCGCGCCCGCAACGAGTTGCAGGAGCGGGTGCTCCATCGTTGCGAGCCATACCGGCACCCAGGCCCACAGCAGCCCGCCGGCGATGACCATGGCATTGATGCGCCATGCCCAGACGCGCGCGCGCGCGACACGGTTCCTGTCGGCGCGATACGCCTGCGCGAGCCAGAAACAGGCCGCGGCGAATGCCGTCTGCAGGCTCACCCATGTGTAGAGCTCGTCGACCGGGATGCTGTTGCGCAGCACCCAGCCGAGGCTGAGCGCGCCCACGACCATCAGGAACGCGGTGGGCGGAATCTCGTCGCGCGCACCCGAGACGCGCTCGTGAAACACGGCTGCGGCGAGCGAAGGTGTCATATCTGCTGCTGCCGCCAAAACCGGCGGCTCGGTCGCGGAACCCGAGGCGCTGCTCATAAGCCTGCCCCTCCCTGCCGGCGGTTTTAGCCGCCAGACCCAAACCTTTCTAGCGGATTCTCAAGTTCGGGTGTGTAAGCTCTTGTGAATAGGGGATGCTGCACTGCAGCATTGGCATCCAAGGATAATTTCCGCACGACCTCAACGCATACCGCGGGCGGGCCGCCGGATAATCGCCGCATGCCCCGCTCCCTCGCCGTGCTCGTGTGCGCCGCGGCGCTCGCCGCGACCCCGCCTGCGCGCGCGCAGGCGCCCGAGCCTACCGAACCCAACGCGGTGCTCCTCGTGGCCAAGCCCACGCTGCTCGACCCGAACTTCAGCCACACGGTGGTGCTCGCCACGCGCACCCCGGACGCCGGCACGGTCGGCGTGATCCTGAACCGGCCGACGCCCTTCAAGCCGAGCGACGTGCTGCCCTCGGATCTGCCTGCCGAGAATTACCGCGACTCGATCTACTTCGGCGGTCCGGTCCTGCTGAAGGCGATCGTAGCGGTCTTCCACGCCGACGCGGAGCCCGCCGCGCCCGCCTACCACGTGCTCGAGCACGTCTATCTCACCGTGCACCGGGACATCATCGAGGCGCTGCTGCGCGAGCCCGGGCAACGCTATCGCCTCTACATGGGATTTTCCGGCTGGGCACCGCGCCAGCTCGAAAGCGAGCTGATGCGCAGGGACTGGTACGTGCTGCCGGCCGACGAGCAGACGATCTTCCGCGCGGACACGCGCGAGCTCTGGACGGAGCTGCTGCGCAAGGCGAGCGCCGAGCGCGTCGGTCAGGCGGCGGCGCGCGCCGGCGCCTTGTCGAAGATCATCTTGCCGCCGCGGTAGTCGACGACGACCGTGTCCTTGGGCGCGAAGCGCCCTTCCAGGATCGCCTTGGAGAGCGGGTTCTCGATCTCCGACTGGATCGCGCGCTTGAGCGGCCGGGCGCCGTAGACCGGGTCGAAGCCGACCTTCGCCAGCTCCGCGATCGCGGCGTCCGACACTTCGAGCGCGTAGTCCATCTTCGCCATCCGCTGCCTGAGCACCCCGAGCTGGATCTTCGCGATCGCCGCGATCTGCGTTTCGGCCAGGCCGTGGAACACCACCACCTCGTCGATCCGGTTGATGAACTCGGGTCGGAAATGCGCCTTCACCTCGCCCATCACGGCGAGCTTGACCACGCCGTAGTCGCTGCCCGCCATCTGCTGGATCATGTGCGAGCCGAGGTTCGAGGTCATGACGATCACCGTGTTCTTGAAGTCCACGGTGCGTCCCTGACCGTCAGTGAGGCGCCCGTCGTCCAGCACCTGCAGCAGGACGTTGAACACGTCCGGGTGCGCCTTCTCGATCTCGTCGAACAGGATCACCGAGTAAGGCTTGCGGCGCACGGCTTCCGTCAGCGCGCCGCCTTCTTCGTAGCCGACGTATCCCGGCGGCGCGCCGATCAGGCGCGCGACCGAGTGCTTTTCCATGTACTCGGACATGTCGACGCGAATCAGGTGCTCTTCCGAGTCGAACAGGAACGCGGCGAGCGCCTTGCACAGCTCCGTCTTGCCCACGCCCGTCGGCCCCAGGAACAGGAACGAGCCGTAGGGGCGGTTGGGGTCGGACAGCCCCGAGCGCGAGCGCCGGATCGCGTCCGACACGAGGCGCACCGCCTCGTCCTGGCCGACCACGCGCTCGTGCAGCTTGTCTTCCATCCTGAGCAGCTTGTCGCGCTCGCCCTGCATCATCTTGGAGACCGGAATGCCGGTCGCGCGCGACACCACTTCGGCGATCTCTTCGGCGCCGACCTGGGTGCGCACGAGCTTCGTCTTCGCCGCCTCGCCGCCCTTCTCCGCCTTCTTCAGCTGCGCCTCCAGCTGGGGCAGCTTGCCGTACTGCAGCTCGGCGAGCTTGTCGTACTGGCCCTTTCTCTGCAGCTCGGCCATCTGCTGCCGCAGCTTCTCGATCTCTTCCTTGATGTGCTGGCCGCCCTGGACCTGCGCCTTCTCCGCCTTCCAGATCTCCTCCAGGTCCGCGTACTCCTTCTCGAGCTTCGCGATCTCGGCCTCGATCAGGCCGAGGCGCTTTTTCGAAGCCTCGTCCTTTTCCTTCTTCACCGCCTCGCGCTCGATGCGCAGCTGGATCAGGCGCCGGTCGAGCCGGTCCATCGACTCGGGCTTGGAGTCGATCTCCATCTTGATGCGCGCGGCCGCCTCGTCGATCAGGTCGATCGCCTTGTCCGGCAGGAAGCGGTCGGTGATGTAGCGGTGCGAGAGCTCCGCCGCGGCGACGATCGCCGGGTCGGTGATCTCGACGCCGTGGTGCAGCTCGTACTTCTCCTGCAGGCCGCGCAGGATCGCGATGGTCGCCTCGACCGTCGGCTCGCCCACCAGCACCTTCTGGAAGCGCCGTTCGAGCGCCGCGTCCTTCTCGACGTACTTGCGGTACTCGTCCAGCGTGGTCGCGCCAATGCAGTGCAGCTCGCCCCGCGCGAGCGCGGGCTTGAGCATGTTGCCGGCGTCGATCGCGCCTTCGGCCTTGCCGGCGCCGACCATGGTGTGCAGCTCGTCGATGAAGACGATGGTGTTGCCTTCGTCCTGCGCGAGCTCTTTCAGCACGGCCTTGAGGCGCTCCTCGAACTCGCCGCGGTACTTGGCCCCGGCGAGCAGTGCCGCCATGTCGAGCACCAGAACGCGCTTGTTCTTGAGCGTCTCGGGCACTTCTTCGTTGACGATGCGCTGCGCGAGGCCTTCGACGATCGCCGTCTTGCCCACGCCGGGCTCGCCGATCAGCACCGGGTTGTTCTTCGTGCGCCGCTGCAGGATCTGGATGCAGCGCCGGATCTCGTCGTCGCGCCCGATCACCGGGTCGAGCTTGCCCTGGCGCGCGCGGTCGGTGAGGTCGAGCGTGTACTTCGCGAGCGCCTGGCGCTGCGACTCGTCCGCCTGGCCGCTTACGCTCGCTCCGCCGCGCACCTGCTCGATCGCCTTCTCCAGGGCTGGCTTCGCGACCCCCGCCTGCTTGAGCAGCCGTCCCGTTTCACCCTTGTCGCCGGCGGCGGCGAGCAGGAACATTTCCGAGGCGATGTACTGGTCGCCGCGCTTCTGCGCTTCCTTGTCGGCGACGTTGAGCAGCGCGGTGAGCTCGCGCGAGACGTGCACCTCGCCGGGCGTGCCTTCGACCTTGGGCAGGTGCTCGAGCGCCTGGGCGAGCGCCTGCTTGAGCGCGTTCGCGTTGCCGCCCGCCTTGGCGACGAGCGCCGCGGCGCCACCGTCGTCCTGCTCAAGCAGGGCGAGCAGCAGGTGCTGCGGCTC
>JBLMWT010000024.1:0-46842 GCA_050257375.1 Sphingomonadaceae bacterium | reverse complement strand
ACGAAGCTCGTCACGCTGCAGTCGCTCGACCCGATCCTGGCGGATTTCAGCGTGCCCCAGAACCAGGCCGGGCAGGTCGCGCCCGGACAGACGGTGGTGCTCACCAGCGACGCGCTGCCTGGAGAGCAATTCCAAGGCCGCGTCGAGGCGATCGACGCCAAGATCGATCCGGCGACGCGCAACGTGCTGGTGCGCGCCTCGCTCTCCAATCCCGGGCACCGGCTGCTGCCCGGAATGTACGCGAAGGTCGAGATCCGTCTCGCGGCGGCGCAGCGCCACCTGACCCTGCCGCAGACCGCGATCACCTTCAACCCGTACGGCGACACCGTGTTCGTGATCGAGGAGCAGGGCAAGGGGCCGGACGGCAAGCCGCGGCAGGTGGCCGTCCAGCGCTTCGTCACGGTCGGTCCGACGCGCGGCGACCAGATCGCCGTGCTCTCGGGCGTCAAGGAAGGCGATACGGTGGTCAGCGCCGGCCAGCTCAAGCTGCGCAACGGCACCCCGGTGGTCGTCAACAATGCCGTGCAGCCCACGGACGAGGCCGCGCCCCGGCCGAAGGACGAGTGAGCGCGCCGCGATGAAATTCACCGACATCTTCATCCGCCGGCCGGTGCTCGCCACGGTGGTGAGCCTGCTGCTGCTCGTGCTCGGCCTGCGCTCGGTGACGCTCCTTCCGGTCCTACAGTTCCCGCGCACCCAGAACGCGGTCGTGACCGTGACCACGGTGTACACCGGCGCCGACCCGGCGCTGGTGGCGGGCTTCATCACCGCGCCGCTCGAGAACTCGATCGCCCAGGCGAACGGCATCGACTACATGACCTCGATCAGTCGCCAGAGCGTGAGCACGATCACCGCCAACCTGCGCCTCAACTACGACTCGGACAAGGCGCTGACCGAGATCAACACCAAGGTGAACGCGGTGCTGAACCAGCTGCCGCAGGGCACGCAGCAACCCACCCTGTCGGTGCAGATCGGCCAGACGATCGACGCCATGTACATCGGCTTCTCGAGCCAGGTGCTGCCGGCCAACAAGATCACCGACTACCTGGTGCGCGTCGTGCAGCCGCGGCTGCAGGCGGTGGAAGGCGTGCAGACCGCCGAGATTCTGGGCCAGAAGCTGTTCGCGCTGCGCGCCTGGCTCGAGCCGGACAAGCTCGCCGCCTACGGCCTGACGGCCACGGACGTCCAGCAGGCGCTGGCGGCCAACAACTTCCTCTCGGCGGTCGGCAGCACCAAGGGGCAGATGGTGCAGGTCAACCTCACCGCCTCGACCAGCCTGCATTCCGTCGACGAATTCAAGCGCCTGATCGTCAAGCAGAAGGACGGCGCGATCGTGCGGCTCGCCGACGTCGCCAACGTCACGCTCGGGTCGGAGGACTACGACTCCGCGGTCGGCTTCGACGGCAATCAGGCGGTGTACATCGGCATCCAGGTGGCCCCGGCGGCGAACCTGCTCGAGGTGATCAAGCGCGTGCGCGACGCGTTCCCCGCGATCCAGGCGCAGTTGCCGCAGGGACTGGACGGCCGCATCGTGTACGACTCGACCAAGTTTGTGAACAGCTCGATCGACGAGGTGGTGAAGACGATCGTCGAGGCGCTGGTCATCGTCACCCTCGTGGTGTTCGCCTTCCTCGGCTCGCTGCGCTCGGTGGTCATCCCGACGATCGCAATCCCGCTCTCTCTGGTGAGCACCTTCACGGTGATGCTGATGCTCGGGTTCAGCATCAACCTGCTCACCCTGCTCGCCCTGGTGCTGGCGATCGGCCTGGTGGTCGACGACGCGATCATCGTGGTCGAGAACGTCAACCGCCACCTCGAGCAGGGCATGAAGCCGCTCGAGGCCGCGATCGTCGCCGCGCGCGAGCTCGCCAACCCGATCATCGCGATGACGGTGGTGCTGATCGCCGTGTACGTGCCGATCGGCTTTCTCGGCGGCCTCACCGGCGCGCTGTTCACCGAATTCGCGTTCAGCCTGGTCGGCGCGGTCACGATCTCGGCGGTGATCGCGCTGACGCTTTCGCCCATGATGTGCTCGCGCATGCTCAAGCCGCACGATCCGGCGGGCCGCGGCTGGGAGGCGCACCTGGTGATCTGGCTCGACCGCGTGTTCGAGTCGCTGCACCAGCGCTACGAGCGGCTGCTGCACCGCGCCCTCGACTACGTCCCGGTGACCACGGTGTTCGCGCTCATCGTGCTCGGCAGCATCTATTTCCTGTACGCCGGGGCGAAGTCCGAGCTCGCTCCGCAGGAAGACCAGGGCGTGCTGATCGCCTCGTCGACCGCGGCGCCCAATTCCACGCTGCAGCAGCGCAACCTGTACACGCGGCAGATCTACCAGACTTTCGCCGCGCACCCCGAGACCGACCACGTATTCCAGCTCGACGTGCCCGGGCGCGCGATCGCCGGCATGGTGCTCACGCCCTGGGACCAGCGCAGCAAGACCGCCACGCAGCTGCAGCCGGTCGTGCAGCAGGAAGTAAACCGCATCGCCGGGCTGCAGACCGTTCTGTTCCAGCCGCCGCCGCTCCCCGGCGCGCGCGGGCTGCCGGTCGAATTCGTGATCCAGACCACCGAGCCGTTCGAGCGGCTGAACGAGGTGTCGCGAGCGTTCCTGCAGGAAGCGCAGAAGAGCGGGATGTTCATCTTCGTCGACAGCGACCTCAAGTTCGATCAGCCGCAGTCCAGGGTGGTGATCGACCGCGAGCTCGCCGCGCAGCTCGGCCTGTCGATGCGCGACGTCGGCGGCGCGCTCTCGGCAATGCTGGGCGGCGGCTACGTCAACTACTTCAGCCTGTACGACCGCTCCTACAAGGTGATCCCGCAGGTCCGGCAGGTGGACCGCCTGAACGCCGACCAGCTGGGCAACTACTACCTGCGCGCCGCCAACGGCGACATGATTCCGCTGTCGACGATCGCGCACATCGAGACCAAGGTCGTGCCCCAGGCGCTGAACCACTTCCAGCAGCAGAACTCGGCCTCCATCATGGGCGTGCAGTTCCCGGGCGTGTCGCAAGGCGAGGCGCTCGCCTATCTGCGCGGACTCGCCGCGAAGATGCTGCCCGAGGGCTACTCGGTCGACTATTCCGGTCAGCTGCGCCAGTTCGTGCAGGAGTCGAGCGCGCTGCTGGTCACGTTCTTCTTCGCGCTCATCATCATCTACCTGACGCTCGCCGCGCTGTTCGAGAGCTTCCGCGATCCGGTGATCATCCTGGTGTCGGTGCCGATGTCGATCTGCGGCGCGCTCATCTTCATCAGCCTCGGAGTCGGCGGCGCGAGCCTCAACATCTACACCGAGGTGGGCCTCGTCACGCTCATCGGCCTGATCAGCAAGCACGGCATCCTGATCGTCGAGTTCGCCAACAACCTGCAGCACGAAGGCAAGTCCAAGCGCGAGGCCATCGAGGCGGCCGCCGGCATCCGCCTGCGCCCCATCCTGATGACCACCGCGGCGATGGTGCTTGGCGTGGTACCGCTCATCACCGCGAGCGGCGCCGGTGCGGTGAGCCGCTTCAACATGGGGCTGGTGATCGCTTCGGGAATCGCGATCGGCACGCTGTTCACGCTGTTCGTCGTACCGGCGATGTACATGCTGCTCGCCGCCAGCCACGCGGAGCGCGAGGCCGCCAAGGCCCTGCCGGGCGAAGCCGGCTAGGCGACGATCGGGCGCCTGCCCGCGGGCGGATAGCGCGGGTCGCTGTAGCCCGGGGTGGAAGGATGCCCCGCCGGCACCAGGCGCTCGACGAGCGCCTCGTCCTCGGCCGAGAAGGGATGCTCGAGCGCGCCGAGGTAGCCCTGCCACTGCTCGAGCGTGCGCGGCCCGGCGAGCACGCTCGACACGCTGGCGCAGTTGAGCACCCAGTTGAGCGCGAACGCGCCCGCGCTCATGCCGCGGCGCTCGGCGTGCGCCTTGATGGTCTGCGCGAGCTGCAGCGACTCGGCGCGAAATTCGGTCTGCATGATGCGCTTGTCGCCGCGCCCGGCGCGCGTCTCGGCGGGCGGTTGCTCGCCGGGCCGGTACTTCCCGGTCAGCACGCCGCGCGCGAGCGGCGAGTACGGCACCACGCCCAGCCCGAAGTGCGCGCACGCGGGCAGGATCTCGACCTCCGGCTGGCGGTTCATCGCGTTGTAGTAGGGCTGGCACACGACCGGCCGCGGCATGCCCATGCGCTCGGCGAGCTGCGCGGCCTCGGCGATGCGCCAGCCGCGGTGGTTCGACAGCCCCCAGTAGCGGATCTTGCCCGCGCGCAGCAGGTCCGCCAGCGCCGAAAGCGTCTCCTCGAGCGGCGTGCGCAGGTCGTCCAGGTGCAGGTAGTAGATGTCGACGTGATCGGTCTGCAGTCGCGCGAGCGAGCCGTCGATCGCGCCGAGCACGTGGCGGCGCGACAGGTCGGCGTCGTCCGGCGGCGGCACGCGCACGTTGCCGACCTTGGTCGCTACGATCCAGCGCGCGCGCTCGGGCTTGATGAGGCGCCCGAGCATGCGCTCGGATTCGCCCGACGCGTACACGTCCGCCGTGTCGACGAAGTTGACGCCGGCGTCGCGCGCCGAGGCGACGATGCGCGCGGCCTCCGCCTCGTCGGTGCGGTCGCCGAACATCATCGTCCCCAGGCACAGCTCCGAAACCTGGAGCCCGCTCGCTCCCAGCCTGCGGTATCGCATCTCACACCTCCAGGATCATTCGTTCCATCATCGGGCGCACGCGTGCGACCGCCGCGCGGCCCTCCTCGATCGCCTCTCCCGCGCGGTGATAGTCCATGGTGGCGAAATCCGGCAGCAGCGGCGTCACCATCACCTCCGCCGGGTCGCCCGCCAGGCGGCTGCGCGCAATCCTGACCTGCATGATATCGATCCCGCTCAGCATCGCCTCGACGATCGACGGCGCGCCGCGGCGCTCGTCGGACTCGCTCAGCTCGCCGCGCCGCACCAGCCGGGCGAGCCGGTCGAGCCACGACGGCGCGCGCAGCCCGCCTCGCTTCTCGCCGCCGCGCCGTCGATAGCGGCCGAGCTTCGCCCAGCCCAGGTCGACCGCGATCACTGCCTCGGCGCCGAGCGCGCGGCACATCGACACCGGCACCGGGTTGACCAGCCCGCCGTCCACCAGCAGCATGCCGTCGCGCTCGACCGGGGTGAACAGGCCCGGCATCGCGATCGAGGCGCGCACCGCGTCGAGCAGCGAACCCTCGCGCAACCAGATCTCGCGCCCGGTGGCGAGGTCGGTCGCGACCACGCCGCAGGGCAGCGCGAGCGCCGCGAAGTCCCGGTTCTCGACGTGGGCCGAAAAGAATTCGAACAGCCGGCGTCCCTTGATCAGGCCGCCGCCCCAGGCGACGTCCATGAGCTTGAGCACGTCGCCGCGCGCGAGGCTCCGCACCCAGCGCTCGAGCCCGTCCAGGTTGCCCGCCGCGTAGGCGGTGCCGACCAGCGCGCCGATCGAGGTGCCGCACACCACGTCAGGCTTGATCCCCAGGTCGTGCAGCGCGTGGATCACCCCGATGTGCGCCCAGCCGCGCGCACCGCCGGAGCCGAGCGCAAGACCGACGCGCGGCTTGCGCCGCTCAGGCACGCTCGAAGATGGCCGCGATCCCCTGCCCGCCGCCGATGCACATCGTGACCAGCGCGTAGCGCTTCTGAATGCGCGCGAGCTCGTAGAGCGCCTTCACCGTCAGGATGCAGCCGGTGGCGCCGATCGGGTGGCCGAGCGCCACCGCGCCACCGTTCGGGTTGACCTTCGCCGGGTCGAGGCCGAGGTCCCTGGTCACCGCCATCGCCTGCACCGCGAAGGCCTCGTTCGACTCGACCACGTCCATGTCGGCGGGCTTGAGGCCGGCCTTTTCGAACACGCGCCTGACCGCCGGGATCGGCCCCAGGCCCATGAGCTGGGGCTCGACGCCCGCGTGCGCGTATGCCACGAGGCGCGCCATCGGCTTCGCGCCCGCCTTCTCCGCGGCCTTCGCCTCCATCAGCACCACGGCGGCGGCCGCGTCGTTGATGCCCGAGGCATTGCCGGCCGTGACCGTGCCGTCCTTCTTGAACACCGCCTTGAGCTTCTGCAGGTCTTCGATCTTGGCGCCCGGGCGCACGTGCTCGTCCAGCGTGAAGGGCTCGACGCCCTTCTTCGTCTTCAGCTCGACCGGCACGATCTGGCTCTTGAAGCGGCCTTCGGCGAGCGCAGCCGCCGCGCGTCGGTGCGATTCGAGCGAGAAGGCGTCCTGCTGCTCGCGCGTGAAGCCGTACTTGGCGGCGATGTTCTCCGCGGTCACGCCCATGTGCCCATGGCCGAACGGGTCGTGCAGCGCCCCGGTCATGGCGTCGACGACCGAGCCGTCGCCCATGCGGGTTCCCCAGCGCGCGCCGGGCATGAAGTAGGCCGCGCGGCTCATGCTCTCAGCGCCGCCGCCGAGCGCGACGTCCGTGTCGCCGAGCAGGATGTGCTGCGCGGCGGAGACGATCGCCTGCAGGCCGCTGCCGCACAGCCGGTTCACCGTCAGGCACGGCGTGCCGACCGGAAGGCCGGCGTCGATCGCGGCCACGCGCGACACGTACATGTCGCGCGCCTCGCCGTGTATCACGCTGCCGATCACCACGTGCCCGACGCTCGCCGGCTCGATGCGGGCGCGCGCGACCGCCTCCTTGATCGCGATCGCGCCGAGCCGCGTGGGCGGCACGTCCTTGAAGGCGCCGCCGTAGTCGCCGATCGCCGTCCGTGCTCCGGATACCACCACCACTTCGCGCGCTGCCATAGGGCCTCCTTGCCGAATGTTTCAGGCGGCCAGCCGGGCCGCCAGATCGTGCTCACCCGCCTGCTCGATGACGACCTCGGCGAAATCGCCGGGCCTGAGCCTGCTGCCGTCGCGAATGCGCACCACCCCGTCGATCTCCGGCGCATCCGCGCTCGAGCGCGCCAGCGCCGCGCTCGCATCGATCTGGTCGACGAGCACGCGCATCCTTCTGCCGACCTTGGCGGCGAGCCGCGCGCGGCTGATTTGCGCCTGCAGCGCCATCAGGCTGGCGCGGCGCTCCTCCTTCACTTCCTCGGGCACCGGATCGGGCAATTCGTTCGCCGCCGCGCCTTCCACGGGTGAATAGGCGAAGCAGCCGACGCGGTCGAGCTGCGCCTCCTCGAGGAACGCGAGCAGCTCGCGGAACTCGGCCTCGGTCTCGCCCGGAAAGCCGACGATGAAGGTGCTGCGCAGCGTGATGTCCGGGCACAGCGCCCGCCAGCGACGTACGCGCTCCAGCGTGTTCTCCGCATTGGCCGGGCGCTTCATGAGCCGCAGGATGCGCCGCGCGGCATGCTGGAACGGCACATCGAGGTAGGGAAGGATGCGCCCTTCGGCCATCAGCGGCACCACCTCGTCGACGTGCGGATAGGGGTACACGTAGTGCAGCCTGACCCATGCGCCCAGCCCGCCCAGCGCGCGCGAGAGCTCGGTCATGCGCGTCTTCAGCGGCCTGCCGCGCCAGAAGCCGGTGCGGTACTTGACGTCCACGCCGTAGGCGCTCGTGTCCTGCGAGATGACGAGCAGTTCCTTCACCCCGGCGGCGACCAGATTCTCCGCCTCCTGCATCACCTCGCCGATAGGGCGCGATACGAGGCCGCCGCGCAGGGAAGGGATGATGCAGAACGTGCAGCGATGGTTGCAGCCCTCCGAGATCTTCAGGTAGGCGTAGTGGCGCGGCGTGAGCTTTACGCCCTGCGGCGGCACGAGATCCGTATACGGATCGTGCGGCTTCGGCAGGTGCGCGTGCACCGCGCGCATCACCGCCTGCACGTCGTGCGGCCCGGTGACCGCCAGCACATCGGGGTGCGCTGCGCGCACGACGCCGTCCTTCGCCCCGAGGCAGCCGGTGACGATCACCTTGCCGTTCTCGGCGAGCGCCTCGCCGATCGCGTCGAGCGACTCCTCGACAGCGGCGTCGATGAAGCCGCAGGTATTGACGAGCACGAGGTCCGCGCCGGCGTAGTCGGGCGACGTGGCGTAGCCCTCGGCGCGCAACTGGGTGAGGACGCGCTCCGAGTCGACCAGGGCCTTGGGACAGCCCAGGGAAACGAGGCCGATGCGCGGCGCGTCCCTCGCGGCCGCCCTAGGACTGCTTGTCGGAACCGCCTTGGTCTTTCTGCTGGGCACCGGGGAAACCGGGGAAGGAAAGGCCCGCGAACATGTTGCGCGCCTGGCTCTGCATCTGATCCTGGAACTGCGAGAACACCTTCTGGCTCTGCTCGATGTAGGCCTGCATCAGGCTCTGCATCGCCGGCCCCTGCAGGTTCATGAACTGTGCCCAGAGCTCCTGCGAGGCGCGCGGCGTATCGCCGTACATGCGCTGCGACTGCTCCTGCAGCGACTTCTGCATCTCCTGGAAGGCGTTGATGTTCTTCTCCAGGTAGGTGCCCATCAGCCCCTGCATCGCGTTGCCGTAGAAGCGGATCAGCTGCGCGAGCAGGTCCGAGGAGAACATCGGCAGCCCGCCGGACTCTTCCTCGAGGATGATCTGCAGCAGGATCTGGCGCGTGAGGTCGTCGCCCGACTTGGCGTCCACGACCTGGAACTCCTCGTGCTTGAGCACCATCTGCTTCACGTCGGCGAGCGTGATGTAGCTCGAGGTCTTGGTGTCGTACAGACGCCGGTTGGGATACTTCTTGATCAGGCGGGCCTGGGTTTCCATTTGCCGCTCCTCAATACATGTGCTGTCCGCCGTTGATGGAGATGTTCGCGCCGGTCACGAACGCCGCCTCCTCCGAGCAGAGATAGATGATCAGGCCCGCCACCTCGTCCGGCTTGCCGAGCCGACCGAGCGGAATCTGCGGCAGGATCTTGGAGTCCAGGATCTCCTTGGGAATCGCGGTCACCATCTTGGTGCCGATGTATCCCGGCGAGATCGTGTTGATCGTCACGCCCTTCTTCGCCACCTCGAGCGCGAGCGCCTTGGTGAAGCCGTGGATGCCCGCCTTGGCGGCGGAATAGTTGGTCTGGCCGAAGGCGCCCTTCTGCCCGTTGACCGAGGACACGTTGATCACGCGCCCCCAGTTGCGCTCGGTCATCGCGTCCATGACCTGCTTGGTCATGTTGAAGCACGAATCGAGATTGGTGCGCATCACCGCGTCCCAGTCCGCCTTGGTCATCTTCTTGAAGGTCATGTCGCGCGTGATGCCGGCGTTGTTGACCAGGATGTCGATCGCGCCGCATTCCCTGACAATGCGCTCGCACTTCGCCGCGCAGTCGTCGTAGTCGGCGACGTCCACCGGATAGGCGGCGAAGTCGTAGCCGTGCCCTTTCATTTCCTCGAGCCAGGACTTCCACTTGGTGTTGGAAGGCGAATACGTCACCGCCACGCGATAGCCGGCGTCGGACATCTTGGTCGAGATCGACTCGCCCAGCCCGCCCATTCCGCCCGTCACCACCGCCAACCTCCTGTCGCTCATCTCCCCCTCCCCGAGTGTGCGCGGCGCGCGCTCAGCTCATGTACATGCCGCCGTTTATCGCGATATTCGCGCCCGTAATATACCCGGCTTCGTCCGATGTCAGGAAGGCGATGAGCGCGGCGATCTCCTCGGGCTTCGCGAGCCGCCCCATCGGAATGCCGGCGACGATCTTGTCGAGCACGTCCTTGCGGATGGCCTTCACCATGTCGGTCTCGACGTAGCCCGGCGAGATCGAGTTCACCGTCACGCCCTTGCGCACCACCTCCTGCGCGAGCGCCTTGGCGAAGCCGTGCACGCCCGCCTTGGCCGCGGAGTAGTTGGTCTGCCCGAACTGGCCCTTCTGCCCGTTCACCGAGGAAAGGTTGACGATCCGTCCCCAGCCGCGCTCGGTCATGCCGTCGATCACGTGCTTGGTGACGTTGAAGGCGCTGTTCAGGTTGGTATTGATCACCGACAGCCAGTCCGAAGGCGACATCTTCTTCAGCATGTTGTCGCGCACGATCCCGGCGTTGTTCACCAGGATGTCGACCGGGCCGATCTCCGACTCGATCCTGCGCACCATCGCGCCCGCCGACTCGTAGTCCGCCACGTCGCCTTCGGCCGCGTGCACGTTCTCGAATCCCTCGGCGCGCATGCGGCCGAGCCACTCGTCCTTGCGCTCGTAGGCGGGCAGGCAGTTCGCCACGACCGCGTTGCCGTTCATGCTCGCGAGGCGCCGGCACACCGCGCTGCCGATGCCCCCCATTCCGCCCGTCACAAGTGCTACGCGTCTGGTCATTCTCGCTTCTTCCTTCGGTCTGTCGGGCAGGATCAGCGCTCGACGGCCAGGGCGACGCCCATGCCGCCGCCGATACAAAGCGAGGCAAGGCCCCTCTTCGCATCGCGCTTTTGCATTTCATGCAGCAGCGTCACCAGGATCCTGCAGCCCGATGCGCCGATCGGATGGCCGAGCGCGATCGCTCCGCCGTTCACGTTCACCTTGGAGGTATCCCAGCCCATCTGCCGGTTCACCGCGATCGCCTGCGCGGCGAACGCCTCGTTGATCTCCATCAGATCGATGTCGCGCGGCGTCCAGCCGGCACGCGACAGGCAGCGCTTGGAAGCCGGCACCGGGCCCATGCCCATGTACTTCGGGTCGACCCCGGCCGAAGCGAACGACTTGATGCGCGCGAGCGGCTTGAGCCCGAGCTCCTTTGCCTTGCGCGCCGAGGCAAGCACCACGGCCGCGGCCCCGTCGTTGATGCCCGAGGCATTGCCCGCGGTGACGGTGCCCGCCTTGTCGAATGCGGGCTTGAGCCCCTTCAGTGCATCGATCGTGGCGCCGTGGCGCGGGTACTCGTCGTCGGCGAACACCACCGTTCCCTTCCGCGACTTGATCTCGAAGGGGATGATCTCGTCCTTGAATTTACCCGCCTTCTGCGCCGCCTCGGTCTTGAGCTGCGAGGCGAGCGCGAACTCGTCCTGCTCCTCGCGCGTAACGGCGTACTCCTTGGCGACGTTCTCCGCCGTGACGCCCATATGGTACTGGTTGTAGACGTCCCACAGCCCGTCGACGATCATCGAATCGATGAGCTTGCCGTCGCCCATGCGCAAGCCGTCGCGCGATCCGGGCAGCACGTGCGGCGCCATGCTCATCGACTCCTGGCCGCCTGCCACCACGATGTCGGCGTCGCCGTTGGCGATCGACTGGGCGCCGAGCATCGCGGCCTTGAGGCCCGAGCCGCATACCTTGTTGATCGTCATCGCGGGAACCATGTCGGGCAGGCCGGCCGCAATGGCAGCCTGGCGCGCCGGATTCTGGCCGACGCCCGCGGTCAGCACCTGCCCCATGATGACTTCGGACACCTGCTCCGCGGGCACGCCCGCGCGCTCCAGCAGCTTGCGGATCACGTGCGCGCCGAGCTCCGAAGCCGGCGTGTGCGCGAGCGTGCCGGCGAACTTGCCGATGGCCGTGCGTGCGGCCCCTACGATCACGATCTCTTCCATGGCATGTGCCTCCTAGCTGACGGGTTTGGACGCGACCACCGCGGGGGCCTTCTGCTTGACGTAGCGGCCCGGCGCAGGCTCGATCGCCCTGTGCTTGGCGTTTCCGATCTTCGACGGCGCCTTGCGTTCGCCGCCCTTGAATGGCTCCATCCAGCGCGACCACTGCGGCCACCAGCTCCCGCGGCGCTCATCGGCGCGCTCGAGCCAGGCATCCGGCTCGGCGGGATAGTCGCTCCCCTGCCAGTAGCTGCGCCGGTTCTTGTCGGCCGGATTGATGACCCCCGCGACGTGGCCGCTCGCGCCCAGGACGAAGGTCTTCTCGCCGCCCAGCAGGTTGACCGAACGATACGCCGCGCGCCACGGAACGATGTGATCCTCGCGCGTGGCGAGAATGAACGAGGGCAGCCGCACGCGCCCCAAGTCCACGGGCACGCCGCAATTCACGAGCGCGCCCGGCACGCGCAGCTTGTTCTCGAGATAGGTATTGCGCACGTAATAGCAGTACATCGGGCCCGGCAGATTGGTGCTGTCGGCATTCCAGTAGAGCAGGTCGAATGCCGCCGGGGTGCCCCCCAACAGGTAGTTGTTGACCACGTACGGCCACACGAGGTCGTTGGCGCGCAAGGTGGAGAATACGAAGGCGAGGTCCGAGCCCGGCAGCACGCCGCCGCGGCCGATCATCGCCTCGCGCGCCGCGAGGCTCGGTTCGTCCACGAACAATCCGATCTGCCCCGGCTCCGCGAAGTCGAGCATGGTGGTCAGATAGGTAACGCTCTCGACCAGCGCCTCGTCGCGCGCCGCGAGCACCGCCAGCGCCGCGCCGAGCAACGTGCCCCCCACGCAGAAACCGAGCGCGTTGACGCGATCGCTGCGCGTGATGTCGCGCGCGACGCGCAGCGGCCGCAGCACGCCGCGCTCGACGTAGTCGTCCCAGCCGAGATGGCCGAGCTCCGGGCCGATGTTGCGCCAGGACACCATGAACACCGTGTGGCCCTGCGCCACCGCGTAGCGCACGAACGAGTTTTCGGGCTGCAGGTCGAGGATGTAGTACTTGTTGATGCACGGCGGCACCATGACGAGCGGCCGCTTGCCGACTTGCGCGGTCGAGGGCGAGTACTGGATCAGCTGCGCGATCTCGTTCTCGAACACCACCTGGCCCGGCGTCGTCGCCAGATTGCGTCCCAGCTCGAATGCGGATTCGTCGGTCTGGCTCAGGCGCCCCTTCTGCACGTCGCCGATCAGGTTCGCCAGGCCGCGCGACAGGCTCTCGCCCTTGGTCTCGAGCGCCTTGCGCAGGGCCTCGGGATTCGTGGCGATGAAATTGGCCGGAGACATCGCATCGACCCATTGCCTGAGCGAGAAGCGCACGCGTTCCTTCGCCGGCTGAGCGAGCTCGGCATGCTCGATCACGTCGTTCAGGTAGCGCGCTGCCAGCAGGTAGGACTGCCGCAGGTAATCGTAGAAGCGGTTCTCGCGCCATTCGCGCGCCGCGAAGCGGCGGTCGCCCGGCTCGCCATCGAGCGGCGTCTGCGGCGCCTGCCCGGCGCTCAAAGAAGTCCAGAGTTGCGTCTGTCTCTCGAGATAGGCGGAGTGCAGCTGCGCGAGCCGCGCGGGGTCGACGCCGAGTTGCGCGAGCCACGCAGCCGAACTCTCCGCAGGGGGCGAGGACAGGAGCCGCAACCAGCCGCGCGTCAGGTCATTGCCCGCCTGCGTGACGGCGGCAACGAGGGCATCGGAAACACCGGATTGCTGCACAGCGATGAGAGGGCCGGATGAGGGGGCGATTTTGCGACGCACAATGGCGGTGCGTCAAATGGCTGCGCCTGCGGCGGCCGGTTATGGCCTAAGCGGCTGACTCGACGGGTCTTCCAGCCAGATCAGGGCGGCCATGCGCCCGGATTTCGGCTCGCGCCGGTACGAATAGAAGCGCGCCTCGTCCGAATAGGTGCAGAAGCCCCCGCCATAGACGCGCGCCACGCCGCTCGCAGCCAGACGCTGGCGCGCGACCGCATACAGGTCGAGCAACCAGTGTCCGGGCCGCACCGCGCGAAACGCGCTCGCGGCGGCCGCATCGCGCGCAAGAAAGGCCGCGCGCACCTCGTCGCCCACCTCGTAGCGAAGCGGGCCGATCGCCGGGCCGAGCCAGGCGATCAGGCGCTGCGGCGCGACGCGCATCGCGCCGACCGTCGCCTCGAGCACGCCCGCGCTCAAGCCCCGCCAGCCCGCGTGAGCGGCCGCCACGACCGTCGCGGCGTCGTCTGCGAGCAGCACCGGCATGCAGTCCGCGACCAGCACCGCGCACACCGTCGTGCGCGCCCGCGCCACGGCGGCATCCGCTTGGGGCTCGAGCGCTTGCTCGCGCGCGCGGTCGGCATCGGTGACCTCCGTGCCGTGCACCTGGCGCAGCCAGACCGGCGCGGCGGGCAGCAGCGCCGCAAGGCGGCGCCGGTTCTCGCTCACCGCGGCCGGGTCGTCGCCGCTGCGAATGCCGAGGTTGAGGCTCGCGTAGGGACCGACGCTGCAGCCGCCGGCGCGCGTGGTCACCAGCGCGCGCACGCCGCGCGGCGCCGGCCAGTCGGGCTCGATCGGCTGCATCAGGCCTTCTCGCGCAGCGCCCGGAGCAGGCGCTCGAAGTCCGGCGGCGGCGGCGCGCGCCAGGTGAGCTGCTTGCCGCTGCGCGGATGCGTCAGCGTCAGCTCGCTGGCGTGCAGTGCCTGGCGCGCGAAGGCGATCCGGTGGCGGGCACCGCGCCGGTACACCGGGTCGCCCACCAGCGGATGGCCGATGTGCTGGAAATGCACGCGAATCTGGTGCGTGCGCCCGGTCTCCAGGCGGCATTCGACGAGCGCCGCACGGCCGAAGCGCTCGAGCACGCGATAGCCGGTGCGCGCGCTCTTGCCGCGCCGCGAGACGGTCATGCGGGTGCGCGCCCGCGTGTCGCGCCCCACGGGCGCGTCGATCGTGCCGCTCGGCGGCGGATCGCCCTCGACTACGGCCAGATAGGTGCGGCGCATGGTGCGCGCGGCGAGCTGAGCGGCGAGCGCAACCTGCGACTCGACGCTTTTCGCCACCACCAGCAACCCGCTCGTGTCCTTGTCCAGGCGGTGCACGATCCCGGCGCGCGGCACGGCGGCGAGCCTCGGGGCGTGCGCGAGCAGCGCGTTGAGCAGCGTGCGGTCCGGGACTCCGGCGCCGGGGTGTACGACCAGGCCCGCCGGCTTGTCGATGACGATCAAGTCGCGGTCTTCGTGCACGATGTTGAGCGGCATGCGCTGCGCCCGGGCCGGCGCGCCCTCGGGCGACTCGGGCGGCGCAAGCTCAACGCGCTCGCCACCGATCACCGCGCGCTTGGCCGCCGCGCTCGCCCCGTCGACGCGCACGTGTCCGGACTTCAGCCAGGCTTGCAGCCGGCTGCGGGAATATTGCGGGAACAATCTGGCGAGCGCCTGATCCAATCTCAGCCCGCCCATCGACGGTGGCACGGTGACGTTATAATTTCCCGCCTCGGTTGCGTTGCGCTCCCCCATGCGTGCAAGTCTACTGGCTCTCCTGCTCCTCGTCGTCGCGCTCGGCACGACGTCCTGCGCCTGGCTGAAGAGCCAGCAGGACGAGACCGTCGGCTGGTCTGCGGACAAGCTGTACGGCGAAGCGAAGGACGAGATGGCCTCGAAGAACTGGAGCAAGGCCGTCCAGTACTTCGAGAAGCTCGAGGCGCGCTATCCGTACGGCCGCTACGCGCAGCAGGCGCAGCTCGAGATGGCCTATGCGTACTGGAAAGACGGCGAGCGCGCTTCGGCCATCTCCGCGGCCGACCGCTTCATCAAGCTGTACCCGAACCACCCGAACGTCGACTACGCGTACTATCTGAAGGGCCTGGTCAACTTCAACGAAGACGACGGCTTCTTCATGAAGCTGGCGAATCCGGACATGACCGAGCGCGATCCCAAGGCCACGCGCGAGGCCTTCGAGGCCTTCAAGGAGATCGTGACGCGCTTTCCGAACTCCAAGTACGCGCGCGACTCGGCCGAGCGCATGCGCTTCCTGGTCAATTCGCTCGCGTGGCACGAAGTGCACGTGGCGCGCTACTACATGCGGCGCGGCGCCTACGTGGCCGCCGCGAACCGCGCGCAGTACGAGATCAAGGAATACCCGCGTACGCCGGCCACGGAAGAGGCATTGTTCATCCTGGTCAAGGCCTACGACAAGCTCGGCATGACCGATCTGCGCGACGACGCCGACCGCGTGATGCGGGCCAATTTCCCGCACAGCAAGTACCTGCAGCCCGGCGGCTACAACCCGAGCGCGCCGTGGTGGAGGATCTGGGATCCGAACTGGTACTGGTGAGCCCGCCGCTGCGGCGGCGCGGCGCGCTCAGCCGACGCGGATGCCCTCGTCGGCGATGTAGTCTCGGATCACCGTCTCGATGTCCGCATCGGCGCGAAAGCCCATCGACAGCGCGCGCGGCGTCTCGAAGCGCACCGGCCAGGTCCTGACGATCGCCTGGATGCGCGCGTCGGGCCTGAAGACCACGCGCTCGGCGGCCGCCCGCCCGGCGACGCGCCCGAGCGCGTCCAGCATCTGCGCCACGCTGGCGGTGATGCCCGGCAGATTCACCACGCGACGCGCGCCCCAGGCGGCGGCGGGCAGCTCGTGCGCGTGCACGAACGCTTCGATCACGCGCTTGGGCGAGAGCAGCCACACGCCGGTCGCCTCGTCCACGGGGCATTCGCAGGCGGCCCCGTTGAGCGGCTCGCGCACGATGCCGCTCGCGAACGACGAGGCGGCCGCATTCGGTTTGCCCGGGCGAACGACGATCGTCGGCAGGCGCAGCGAGCGGCCGTCGACGAAGCCCTTGCGCGAATAGTCGGCGATCAGGTACTCGCCGACGACCTTCTGCGTGCCGTACGAGGTCTGCGGGAACGGCGTGGTCGAATCGTCCAGCACCGGCGGCAACTCGCCGCCGAAGGCCGCCACCGAGCTCGCGAACACCACCCGCGCAGGCCGCGCGCAGTGGCGCAGGCGCTCGAGCAACAGGCGCGTGCCATCGAGATTGACGCGCATGCCCAGGTCGAAGTCCGCTTCCGCCGCTCCGCTCACTACCGCCGCGAGGTGAAACACCGACGCGGTGTCCGGCGCGACCGCGCGCGCGATCGTCTCCGGGTCGGAAATGTCGCCGACGACCGCCTTCAGCCGGGGATCGTCCGGGGGCGGCGTCGGGAAAGCCGAGTCGAGCAGCACCAGCGAGCTGAGCGGCTGCTGCGCGCCGGCGGCTGCGCTCAGTTTGCCGCGCGCGAGCAGCGCGCGCGCCAGGCGCAGGCCGAGAAACCCGCCGCCTCCCGTGATCACGACCTTCATGCCCGATCCTGCGCCCCATGATTGGAGCGTGCGATTGTAGCCTGCGCGTGCCCGGCGAAGAACGCCTCGACCTCGGCCAGTTCGCGCGTCGGGCGCATCGGCGGCAGGCTTGCCCGGATGAGGCGCCCGTAGGGCCGCGTGTACAGCCGCGGATCGCACAGCATCAGCACGCCGCGGTCGGCTTCGTCGCGAATCAGCCGGCCCGCGCCCTGCTTGAGCTGCAGGATCGCCTGCGGCAGCTGCAGCGCGGTGAAGGGATTGCCGCCGCTCGCGCGCAGCGCTTCGATGCGCGCCGCGAGCACCGGGTCGTCGGGCGGGGCGAAGGGCAGCTTGTCGATCACCACGAGCGAGAGCGCCTCGCCGCGCACGTCGACGCCGTCCCAAAACGACTGGCTGCCGAGCAGCACGGCGTTGCCCAGCGCGCGAAAGCGCGCGAGCAGCTCGCTCCTCGAGCCCGTGCCCTGCACGAGCAGCGGGTAGTCGAGCCCGTCCTGCGCGAAGCGCGCCGCGAGCAGCTCGTGCGCGCGGCGCAGGGCGCGCAGCGTGGTGAACAGCAGGAACGCGCGGCCCGCGCTCGCGCGCAGCACGGGATACGCCGCCTCGACCACGGCAGCGGTGAAGCCGGCGTCGTTCGGATCCTCGGGCAGCGCGCGCGGCACGTACAGCAGCGCCTGGTGCCGGAAGTCGAAGGGGCTTTCCCAGCGGCGCGCCTCGGCGTTCTCCAGGCCGAGCTCGCGCGTGAAGTGGCCGAAGTCCTCGCCCACCGCGAGCGTCGCCGACGTGAAGATCCAGGCGCGCGGATGGTCGGCCATCTGCTTGCGGAACAGCTCGGCGCAAGACAGCGGCGTGACGCGCAGCTGCGCGCCGTGCGCGAACGCCTCGACCCAGCGCACCTCCTGCGCACCATCCGCCTCGCGCAGCCGCGCAAGCGTCGTCTGCGCCGTCGCCGCGCGGCGCTGGCAAGCCGCCAGACCCTCCGAGCGCTCGGCCTGCGCGGCGAGCGGCTCGGCGAGCGCCGCGAGCGCGTCCGCCAGGGCCGCAAGCGCCGCCGCAAAATCCGGCCTGCGAAGCGCCTGCGACCAGGCCAAGCGCGCGCCTTCGTCGCCAAGCGCAAGCCTCAGGTCGCGCGCGGTCTTGTCGAGGCGTCCCGCGAGGCGGTCCGTGTCAGGCGCGGCGCCGCCCGCGGCGCGCAGCTCGAGGCGCACGTCGCGCGCCAGCTCCACGAGCTGACCGGTCGACAGGCTCGCGCCGAAGAACAGGCGTGCCGTCTCGGGCAGCTGGTGCGCCTCGTCGAACACCACGGTGTTGCACGCGGGCAGCAGCTCGGCGATGCCCTCATCGCGGAGCGCGACGTCGGCGAAGAAAAGGTGATGATTGACGACCACCACGTCGGCGGCGAGCGCGTTGCGGCGGGCCTGCATGACGAAGCATTCCTTGTAGCGGCCGCATTCCTGGCCCAGGCAGTTTTCGCGCGTCGAAGTCGCGTGCGCCCAGACCGGCGAGTCCTCGGGCACTTCGGCCAGATCGGCTCGGTCGCCGGTCGTGCTCAGCCGCGCGAAGCGCTCGATGCGGCGCAGCTGCTCGGCCTCGCCGCGCGAGGCGAGCCGCGCCTCGCCGGCGGAGCGCTCGAGGCGGTAGAGGCAGACGTAGTTCGCGCGCCCCTTCAGCAGCGCGGCGCTCGCGCCCGCGGCGAGCGCCTCGCGCACCGCGGGCAGGTCCCGGTCGAACAGCTGGTCCTGCAGCGTCTTGGTGCCGGTCGAGACGATCACCTTGCCGCCGGAAAGAAGGGCAGGAACGAGATAGGCGAAAGTCTTGCCGGTTCCGGTCCCCGCCTCAGCCACCAGCACGCCGCTGCGCTCGATTGCGCCGAGGATCGCCTCGGCGAGCTCGACCTGCTGCGCGCGGCAGCGGAAACCGGGCACGTGCGCGGCAAGCGCGCCGTCCGCGGCGAAGGCGCGCCGCAGAAGCGCGGCCGAGCGCGCCGGCAAATCCATCAGGGCCGCAGCTCCTCGACTCTCACCCAGATGCGGCCCGACCGCTGGCTCCGCGCAGCGCCCGAGTAGAGGATCCCGCCTTCGGCTGCGCGCGCGCTCTCGAGCGCGGCGCCGACCTCGAGCCACGCGCCCAGGGGGCCGCTCACCGTGGTCGCGGCGCGCACGCCCTGCGCGCCTCCCGGCAGCGCGCCGGGGGCCTCGCGCTGCGCGTCGAGTTCGAGGATCACGCCTCCGCTCACGAGGCGCGGCACGACCTCGAAGCCCGTCACCCGGTCGCGCGCATAGGGCGAATCGTTGTCCAGCGACGCGATGAAGGCGTGCCCGCCCTCGAGCACCTGGACGCGCTGATCGACGCTCTCGCCGAGCGCCGCATCCGAAGCCCCGGCGCCTACGGTGACGCGCGACCGCCCGCTCGAGCTCAGCCTGCCGGAAGCCTCGAGCGCGCGCCGCTCCTCGTTCGCCGAGCGCTCGAAGCGCACCGAAATCACCAGGCGCCGCGCGGGCGTATCGATCGCCTCGAGCGCGGTGCGAATCTCGGCCAGATTGCGGGCGCTCGTGCGCACGATAAGCTGGTTCCCCTGCCCGCTCAGCGCGCCGCCCGGCTCGACGAGCGGACGCAACGCAGGCAGCACCTGGTCGGCGGTCCGGTGCCGCAGGGCGATCACTTCGAGCGTGTCCTGCGCGATCGCCGGCATGCAAGCGAGCGTCGCGAGCCCGATGAGTAGTGACAGCAACGACTTCACGGGCGGCCTCGGCATGCGGCGATCCTAGCCGAGCAACGCGTCGGGCGCCCGGCGGCTGACAAACGCGGCTTTACTTCGGTCCGCTCGTCCTCTACATTGACGACGCAATGCATCGTAATACCCTGTATTCGATCGCATTTTTGTTCGCGATGGCCGGGTGCGCGACGACCGCTCCCGCGCCCGGCGCGAGCGACCCGCCTGCCCCCTCGCTCACTGCCGAGCGCTCGGAGGCTCTCATGCAGGCGCTCCTCGCGCTCGGCGACGACTATCGCTACGGCGGCGAATCGCCGCGCACGGGCTTCGACTGCAGCGGCCTGGTCGCCCACGTGTTCGAGCAGGCCTGGGGTGTCCACCTGCCGCATAGCGTGCTGGCTCAGAGCCGCATCGGCAGCCGCGTGAACCTGGCGCAATTGCAGCCCGGCGACCTGGTGTTCTACGACACGGAGCATCGGCCGTTTTCGCACGTGGGCATCTACATCGGCGACGGGCGCTTCGTGCACGCGCCGAAGACCGGCGCGCGCGTGCGCATCGAGGAGTTGCGCAACCGCTACTGGGCGAGCCGCTTCGACGGCGCGCGCCGCATCCAGCCGCCGCCCGAGCGCTAGGACTCCGGCGCTTCGAGGTTGAACACCACCGGGATGTCCAGCGTGAAGGCGATCCCGCGCAGGCTCGCCGGAATCGGCGTCAGCGGGGTCGCTTTGCGGATCATGTCGAGCGCTTCGCGATCGAGGATCTCGTGCCCGCTGCTCGCGCGCACGCTGAGCGCGGCGATGGAGCCGTCCGCGCCGATCGCCATGTGCACCTCCGCCCTGCCCTGCCAGTTGTTGTCCAGCGCGACGCGCGGGTAGCGCTTGTAGCGGCGCGCCGCCTCGATCACCGCCAGCCGGTACTGCGCGAGCGACGCCTCGCTCGGCCGCTCGGCGATCGCCGCGGGCGCCACGGCCTGCGGCGCAATGCTTGCGACCGGCTGCGACGCGGGCGCGGAAGGCGCAGCGGGCGGCGTCTGTGGTTCGGCGTGCGCTACCGCGGGTGCCGCAACGATCGGCTCGGGCAGCGAAGCGACAGGCGGCGGAGCCTTTGTCGCCGGCTTCGCCCGCACAATCGGCTTCACGCGCGGTTTCACGAGCGGCTTGTGCACGGGTTTTGCCGGGGGCTTGGGCGCGGCCACCGGCACTGGCGGCGCCGCGACCGGCATCGGCGGCGCGGCCGAGGGTGCGGGCTGCACCGGCTCGAGCCGCGCGACGAGCGGCGGCTGCGCCGGCGGCGGCTGCAGCGTAGCGAAGCGCACCGCGGGGAAGACGACGAACAGCGCGAGGTGCAGGACGAGCGACGCGGCGAGCGCGTATCCGAGCGTGCGCTCGCTCGGGCCGTGCGCGGAGATGTCGTCGTCCAACAGCGCCGCCGCCATGCGTGCTCACCTCGCAGAGCGCGCCACTATACACCGGCGAGACGCTCCGTCCGGCGCCGCTTCAGCGTCCTGACCGCAGCGCGCGCCAGACCTTCTCCGCCGTAAGCGGCATCTCGAGGTGCAGCACGCCGCGCTCGGCAAGAGCATCGAGCACCGCGTGCACCACGGCCGGCACCGCGCCGATGGTCCCGAGCTCGCCGCAGCCCTTCACGCCGAGCAGGTTCGTGGTGCACGGGACGCCCTCGTCGAAGGCATTCTGCATCGGCGGAAACTGGTCGGCGCGCGGCATGCCGTAATCCATCAGCGAGCCCGTGAGCAGCTGTCCGCTATCCGGGTCGTACACCGCCCGCTCGTAGAGCGCCTGGCCGACGCCTTGGGCGATCCCGCCCTGGATCTGCCCTTCGACGATCATGTGGTTGATGACGCGCCCGATGTCGTCGACGCTCGCGATGCGCGCGACCTGCACTTCGCCCGTTTCGGGATCGACCTCGACCTCGCACACCTGGGCACCGTTCGGCCACGAGGGCGTCGACGGCGTCTGCGTGGCGGATACGCGGATGAAGCGCTCGGCCTGGCGCGCCGCGAGCTCGTCCAGCCGGATCGCGCGGTCCGTTCCCGAAATGCGAAAGCTGCCGTCGCGGTACTCGATGTCGGCCACCGCCGCTTCGAGCGCGTCGGCAGCGAGCTCCTTGCCGCGCAGGATCGTCTTGTGACCCGCGGCCACCACCGCCGAGCCGCCGACGAACGCGGAGCGCGAGCCGACGCTGCCCACGCCGTTCGCGCGATCGGTGTCGCCCTGCACGATGCGGATGCTCGCTGCGGGGACCTGCAGCACTTCGGTGATGAGTTGCATGTAGGTGGTCTCCAGGCCCTGGCCCATCGCCTGCGTGCCTGAGAACACGGTCACCGCGCCGTCGGCATCGACCTGGATATCCACGGTCTCGGTCGGCACGGCGCCGGTCCATTCCAGGTACATCGAGAGACCGCGGCCGCGCAGCTTGCCGCGGCGCCCGGACTCCTCGCGGCGCTCGGTGAAGCCGTTCCAGTCGGCGCGCGCCAGCACCGCGTCGAGGACGCGCCCGAAATTACCGACGTCGTACACGTCGCCGAGGTGCGTGCGGTGCGGAAAGTCCTTCGGCTGCAGCAGATTGCGCCTGCGGATCTCGGCCGGATCGAGCTTCATCTCGCGCCCGGCCTTCTCGATCAGGCGCTCCATCAGGTAATTCGCCTCCGGGCGGCCGGCGCCGCGGTAGGCGCCCGTCGCCATGGTGTTCGTCAGCACCGCCCGCACGTGATAGTCCACCACGGGCACGCGGTACACCGTGGTCTGCACCTTCGGGCCGAGCGCGAGCGGGATGATGGCGGACGAGCCGACCGGCACCGAGCCGATGTTGGCGAGCATCTGCATGCGCAGGGCGAGAATGCGCCCCTCCCGATCGAGGGCGAGGCTCGCCTGGAAATGCTGGTCGCGGCCCATGTGCGCACCGAGGAACTCCTCGCTGCGCTCGCCGCGCCACTTCACCGGCTGGCCGAGCTTCTTCGCCGCGTAGCACACGAGCGCATCCTCCGGCGTGAGCCCGGTCTTCATGCCGAAGCCCCCGCCGATGTCGCCGTTGACGACGCGGAAGCTCTCCTGCTTGGCGCCGAATACCGCGCCGAGCAGCTCGCGCGCGCCGGTCGGGGTCTGGTTCTGCGTGTAGAGCGTCGTGCGGCCGCCCTCGAACACGCCGATCGAGCAGCGCGGCTCGAGCGCGTTCGCGATCAAGCGCTGGTTGTGCAGCTCGAGCCGGGTGACGTGCGCCGCCTTGGCGAGCGCCGCGTCGACCGCCTTGGCGTCGCCGTAGCGCGACTCGGCGGAAACGTTGCTGGGCGCCTCGGGCCAGATGAGCGGCGCGCCCGGCTGCACCGCGCGCGCGGCGTCGACCACGCAAGGCAGCTCCTCGTACTCCACCGCGGCGAGCTCGGCCGCGTCCTCCGCCTGGTCGCGCGTCGCGGCGACGATCGCCACTACCGGCTGCCCGGCGTAGAACGCCTTGCTTTCGGCGAGCGGCGTGCGCAGCGGGGCAGCCATCGGCGAGCCGTCGGCCTGCTTGAAGAGCGGTGGAAACGGGATATGGCCGACGCCGTCCTTGCGCAGGTCCTGCATGGTCCAGGCCGCGAGCACGCCGGGCGCCTCGCGCACGGCCGCGAGGTCGACCGAGCCGATCTTCGCGTGCGCGTACGGCGAGCGCACGAGCACCAACCAGGCCACGCCAGGGAAGGCCCGGTCGTCGCTGAACAAACCCTTGCCGACCAGAAGGCGGTCGTCCTCGAGGCGCTTCTGCGTGCGCGAAGTGCCGAAACGGGCGGCTTGCGGATCGAATTGAACTGCTGGCGTGTTGTCCATGATCTCCCGAAAATCAAAAAACCCAATCAGTACCCGATCGCGGCGCCGTCGCTGCGCGGATCGGCGCCCCCGATGCGCATTCCATTCCGAGGGTCGATGGTAATGCCGTGCGCATGGCCGGCCTTCTCCATCCAGGCGGGCCAGCGGTTGACCTGGTGCCCGCGCCGCTCGAGCTCGGCGACCGTCGCGGCGGGAAAGCGCCCCTCGATGTTGAGCAGATCGCGCGGCTCGCCGATTCCGAACCGCCCGGAAAGCCAGCGCGGCGCGTCGACCGCTTCCTGGACGTTGCGGCCGAAATCGAGCATGCCGACGTAGCCCTGCAGATGGATCTGCGGCTGGCCGTCGGCGCCCATGCAGCCGAACACGTGCCGCAGCTTGCCCTCGGCAAAAGCCATCGACGCGATCAGCGTGTGCAGCGGCCGCTTACCGGCCTCGAGTCGGTTCGGATGCGCCGGATCGAGCGTGAAATACGCCGAGCGGTTCTGCAGCACGACGCCGGTCGCGCCGGCGACCACTCCGGAGCCGAAGAGCGAATACAGGCTGTGGATGAGCGACACCGCGTTGCCTTCGGCGTCCACCGCGCAGATGTAGACCGTGTCGCCCGCGAGGGACCCATAGGACGGCACCTTGTCCCAGGCGAGCGCGCGCTCCGGCGAGATCAACGCGCGCCGCTTCGCAGCATAGTCCTTCGAGATGAGCCGCTCGATCGGCACCGCCGCGAACTCCGGGTCGGCGAGCAGTGCGTCGCGATCGCAGAAGGCGATCTGCTTCGCCTGCACGAGCAGATGCGCCACGTCCGGCCCGAGCGGATCCATCTTCGCGATCTCGAAGGGCTCGATCAGGTTGAGCATCTCGAGCACCGTGAAGCCCTGCGTCGGCGCGGGCGTCTCGAAGATCTCGACGCCGCGGTAGGTGCCGCGGATCGGCTCGCCCCATTGCGAGCGCTGACGCTCGAAGTCGGCTTCGTCGAAGAAGCCGCGTTCCTTGCGCGCGAACGCCGCGAGCTCGCGCCCGGTCTCGCCCGCGTAGAAACCCTCGCGCCCGGACTCACCGATGCGCTCGAGCACGCGCGCGAGGCCCGCGTTTGCGAGGCGCTCGCCCGCGCGCGGCGGCTGTCCCTTCGACAGGAAGAGGGCTTTCGCCTCGGCGTTGAACACGTCCGCGCCGTGCGCGGTTTCGATCGCGCCCGCGACGCGCTCGGTGACCGGAAAGCCGTCGCGCGCGTAGTCCACCGCCTGCGCGAGGTTGCGCGCGAGCGGCAGGCGGCCATAGGCCGCGTGCGCCGTGCACCAAGTGTCGACCGAGCCCGGCACCGTCAGCGTGGCGGGCAGGACGCCGGTGAGCGGGATCTCCCGCAGCCCGCGCGCCTCGAACCAGGCGAGACCGGCGTTGCGGCTCGCGCGCCCGCCGCCGGCCAGGTACCTCACCTTGCCCGTGGCCGCTTCGTGGATCAGCCAGAACGCGTCCCCGCCGATTCCGGTCATGTGCGGGTAGAGCACGGACAGCGCCGCGCTCGCGGCGATCGCCGCATCCACGGCCGAGCCGCCCGCGCGCAGCACGTCGACGCCCGCGGACGACGCGAGCGCGTGCGGAGAACAGACCATCCCTTTGGGCGCCAGTGTCGGCGACCGCACGAGCAGCGGTTTATTCAATTTGAAGTGGCGGAGAGAGGAGGATTCGAACGACCGGTACGATTACGCGTACTTCAGATTTCGAGGCGGCCCATTTGCCGAGCGCCCAGACGCTCCGGAAACGAAAGTACGATGTTATCAACCTCGCGGCGCCTGCCGACCACTCGGTTCAAAGTGTGGAACGACGCCGTGATGGCCCGATAGCTCGACGAGCCCACAGTCTCCCCAAAGAATTACCGGGTGCCGAATCACGTAGCGTTCAGCACTTCGACTTCGCGATCGAGCTTGCCGGCAATAGCGTCCTTCGCGACCTCCAGGTCGTAATGCGACTGAAGATTCATCCAGAACTGTGCCTCCATGCCGAAAAACTTGCCCAACCGTAGCGCGGTATCGGCGGTGATGCCGCGCTTGCCGAGGACGATCTCGTTGATTCGCCGTGGCGGCACGCCGATCGCTTTCGCGAGCCGATACTGGCTGATGTCCATCGCCCTGAGGAAGTCCTCAGCGAGCACTGCGCCCGGATGCACGGGAGGGAATTTGCGCTTCGCCATGTGATGCTCCTTCTTCAATGGTAATCGACGATCTCGACCTGATGCGCGTCACCGTCTTTCCAGACGAAGCAGATGCGCCACTGGTCGTTGATGCGGATGCTGTGCTGCCCTGCACGATCGCGCTTCAGCGCTTCCAGCCGATTTCCGGGCGGTATCCGTAGCGATTCGAGCCGCGTCGCCGCGTGGAGCTGGGCGAGCTTGCGCCAGGCAACCGGGAGAAGCGAAGGTGGCAGCTTTCGCACGTACTCCCTGGCGAAGATCCGCGCCGTGTCCTTGTCAGCGAAGGACTTGATCACCCGTCAATGTTAACGTTCGCCGTTATTAGCGGCAAGCGTCCGCAGAGCGGTTAACCCTTACGGCACAAATCCGTCACAGTCTCCAAGTGCCGGGCCGGGCGCGGTTGCCATAGGCGGCTGAATTGTGGCGGAGAGAGAGGGATTCGAACCCCCGGTACGGTTACCCGTACAACAGATTTCGAGTCTGCCGCATTCGACCACTCTGCCATCTCTCCGCTTCGCGATCGAAAGATGCGAGCCGCGGATTCTATCAGGCCCGGGCAATCTTCTGCGCCCCGCCCATGTAGGGGCGCAGCGCGGCAGGCACCGTGACCGAGCCGTCGGCCTCCTGGCAGTTCTCCAGGATCGCGACCAGCGTGCGCCCGACTGCGAGGCCCGATCCGTTAAGGGTGTGCACGAGCTCGGGCTTGCCCTTTTCGTTGCGGAAGCGCGCCTGCATGCGGCGCGCCTGGAAGGCCTCGAAGTTGGAGCACGACGAGATCTCGCGATACGCGTTCTGCCCGGGCAGCCACACCTCGATGTCGTAGGTCTTCGCGGAGGAGAAACCCATGTCGCCGGTGCACAGCACGACCGTGCGGTACGGAAGCTCGAGCTTCTTGAGGATCGTCTCGGCGTGCGCGGTCAGCTCCTCGTGCGCGCGGTACGAGTCCTCGGGGCGCACGATCTGCACCAGCTCGACCTTGTCGAACTGGTGCTGGCGGATCATGCCACGCGTATCCTTGCCCGAGGCGCCGGCCTCGGAGCGGAAGCACGGCGAGTGGCACACGAACTTGAGCGGCATGCGCTCGAGCGGAACGATCTCGTCGCGCACGAAGTTGGTGACGGGATACTCGGCGGTCGGGATGAGATAGAGGTCGCGCCCCTCGAGCTTGAACAGGTCGTCCTTGAACTTGGCGAGGCTGGACACGCCGTTGGCGCACTCGCCGGTCACCATGTAGGGAACGTACACCTCGGTGTAGCCGTGCTCGGCGGTGTGCACGTCGAGCATGAACTGCGCGATCGCGCGGTGCAGGCGCGCCACCCCCGCGCGCATCACCGCGAAGCGCGCGCCGGCCAGCTTGGCCGCGGTCTCGAAGTCGAGCATGCCGAGACCCGCGCCGACGTCGACGTGGTCCTTCACCGGAAAGTCGAACGCGCGCGGTGTGCCCCAGCGGCGCTGCTCGACGTTGTCCTCGGCGCTCGCGCCCACGGGCACGCTCTCGTGGGGCAGATTGGGAATCACCTCGAGGAGCTGACGCATGCGTTCCTTCGTCAGGGCGAGGGTTTTTTCCAGGTCCCCGAGCTGCGCGTTTATCGCGCCCGATTCGGCCATGAGCGCGGCCACGTCCTCGCCCCTGGCCTTCGCCTGGCCTATTTTCTTCGCCTGCGCGTTCCTCGCCGCCTGCAGCTCCTGCGTCCGAGTCTGGATGTTACGTCGCTCCGCTTCGAGCGCGAGGAACTCGTTGCGCGGGAACTCGTAGCCGCGTGCCGCCAGGCGATCGGCGACCGCATCGAGGTTGGTCCTGAGCAATTGGATGTCGATCATGTCCTTCTTTTTCCTCCCGCCGCGGCGTCCAGGGCGCGCAGCTGCTCGAGCTTCTCGCGGATTCTCGCCTCCAGCCCGCGCTCGGTCGGCCGATACCACTCCACCTCGGGCATGCCCTCGGGAAAGTAGTTCTCGCCCGCCGCGTAGGCGCCTTCCTCGTCGTGCGCGTAGCGGTACTCCTCGCCGTAACCGAGGTCCTTCATCAGCCGGGTGGGAGCGTTGCGGATGTGCAGCGGAACGGGCCGCGTGCCGTCGCGCGCAACGAAATCGCGCGCGGCATTATAGGCGGTGTATGCGGCGTTCGATTTCGGCGCGCAGGCGAGATAGAGCGCCGCCTCGGCGAGCGCGAGCTCGCCCTCGGGCGTGCCGAGGCGCTCGTAGGTCTCGCAGGCGTCGAGCGCCAGGCGCAACGCGCGCGGATCGGCGAGGCCCACGTCCTCGGTCGCCATGCGCACGATGCGGCGCCCGAGGTAGAGCGGATCCGCGCCGCCGTCGAGCATGCGCACGAGCCAATAAAGCGACGCGTCGGGATCGGAGCCGCGCACCGACTTGTGCAACGCCGAGATCTGGTCGTAGAACTGCTCGCCGCCCTTGTCGAAGCGCCGCAGGTTCCTGGCGAGCGCCGACTCGACGAACGCGGCGTCGATCACGCCCGCGGGGCGCGCGTTCTGCAGGATCTCGACCGCGTTCAGCAGGCGGCGCGCGTCGCCGTCGGCGAAGCCGATCAGGCGCGCGCGCGCGCCATCGTCGAGCTCGATCTCCGTGCGCGCGAGCAGCGTCGCCAGGTCCTCGGCGGAAAGGCTCTCCAGCACGTAGACCGTGGCGCGCGACAAGAGCGCGCTATTCACCTCGAAGGAGGGGTTCTCGGTGGTGGCGCCGACGAACGTCACCAGTCCGCGCTCGACGTACGGCAGGAACGCGTCCTGCTGCGCCTTGTTGAAGCGGTGCACCTCGTCGACGAACAGAATGGTGTGCCGCCCGGAGCGCGCGAGCTCGGCCTCCGCCTGCTGCACCGCCTCGCGGATGTCCTTCACCCCCGAAAACACGGCCGAAAGCGCGACGAACTCGCAGTCGAATGCCTTCGCCATGAGGCGCGCGAGCGTCGTCTTGCCCGTTCCGGGCGGCCCCCACAGGATCATCGAGTGCGGTTTGCCAGACTCGAAGGCGAGGCGCAGCGGCTTGCCGGGCCCCAGCAGGTGCCGTTGGCCGACCACGTCGTCGATCGATTTCGGGCGCAGCGCCTCGGCGAGCGGTGCCTTGGGCGCCGGCGTGCCGAACAGGTCCGTCATGCGCCGGGCCTCAGGGCTCGCCCAGGACGTCAGCGCCTTTCGGCGGCGTGAAGCGGAAAAGCCCGGGCTCGATTTTCGGATTGCGCTTCAGGTCGGAAAAGCCCAGTACCGTCGTCTGCCCGAAGTGATCGAACAGCTCCATCGCCTGCACTCCGTCCGGGCCCATGCCGAGCAGGATCTTGCTGAAGCCCGCGTCCTGCCCGCGCGGCTTCGCCTCGAGCCACGCGAGCCCGCCATGCTCGCCCGCCTCGCTCAGGTAGAAGGCCTGCTCGACGTCCTGGCTGCCCGCGAGCAGCGCGGCGGGGGTCGAGCCGAGCGCGTGCGCCATGCGCCGCACGGTGACCTGGTCGAGGTCCTGGTCGTAGATCCACACCCGCTGGCCATCGCCCACGATCAGCTGAGGCATGGGCGCGACGTAGGTCCAGCGGAAGCGCCCCGGGCGCTGGAATACGAAGCTGCCTTTGGATTCCTGCACCAGCTTGTGGTCCTGGTCGTAGACCTTCTGCACGAAATTCGCGCTCGCCGACGGCGTCGAGCGCACGAACTCCCGGAAGCGCTCGAGCGCGGAAGCGTGCGCGGCAAGCGCCGCCACGGACAGCGTGGCGGCGAGTAGCGCCCGCGCGGGCAGCCGGCGCATCGGCCTACTCCGCCTTCGCCGGCACCAGCACCTCGCGATTGCCGTTCGATTGCATCGGCGAAACGAGGCCCGCGCGCTCCATGTCCTCGATCAGCCGGGCGGCGCGGTTGTAACCGATGCGCAGGTGGCGCTGCACGAGCGAGATCGACGGCCGCCGCGTGCGCAGGACGATCTCGACGGCCTGGTCGTAGAGCGGATCCTTCTCCCCAGCCGGCTCGCCGTTGCCCCCGTCCAGCGCGTCGGCGCCGACCTCGGATTCGAGCACGTCGCTCAGGTATTCGGGCGCGGCGAGGCTCTTCAGATGATCGACCACCTTGTGCACCTCGTGATCCGCGACGAAGGCGCCGTGCACGCGCTGCGGCAGGCCGGTGCCCGAGGGCTGGTACAGCATGTCGCCCGCACCGAGCAGCGCCTCGGCGCCGGACTGGTCGAGGATGGTGCGCGAGTCGACCCGGCTCGCGACCTGGAACGCGATGCGGGTCGGAATGTTCGCCTTGATGAGTCCGGTGATCACGTCGACCGACGGCCGCTGCGTGGCGAGGATCAGGTGAATGCCCGCGGCGCGAGCCTTCTGCGCCAGTCGCGCGATCAGCTCCTCGACCTTCTTGCCGACCACCATCATGAGATCGGCGAGCTCGTCGATGACCACGACGATATGCGGCAGCGTAGTGAGCGGCTGGGGGCTTCCAGACTCGAGCGTCGCCGGATCCTCGAGCGGCTTGCCCGCCTTCTCCGCCTCGGCGACTTTGTGGTTGTAGCCCGAGAGATTGCGCACCCCGACCCACGACATCAGCTTGTAGCGCCGCTCCATTTCGGCCACGCACCAGTGCAGCGCATTGGCCGCTTGCTTCATGTCTGTCACGACAGGGGCGAGCAGGTGCGGGATGTCCTGGTAGACCGACAACTCGAGCATCTTGGGGTCGACGAGGATGAGCCGCACGGCGCGCGGCTCGGACTTGTACAGCAGCGACAGGATCATCGCGTTGATCGCGACCGACTTGCCCGACCCGGTCGTGCCGGCGACCAGCAGGTGCGGCATCTTGGCGAGATCCGCCACCACCGGATTGCCGGCGATGTCCTTGCCGAGCGCGAGCGCGAGCGGCGAATTCGCCGCGTGGTACACCTCCGAGCCGAGGATCTCCGACAGGCGCACGGTCTGGCGGTGCGGATTGGGGATCTCGAGGCCCATGCAGGACTTGCCGGGGATGGTTTCGACGACACGGATCGACACCACCGACAGGGCGCGCGCGAGGTCCTTCACCAGATTGACGATCTGGCTGCCCTTGACGCCCACGGCCGGCTCAACCTCGTAGCGCGTGATCACCGGGCCGGGATAGGCGGCCAGCACCTTGACCGCGACGCCGAAGTCCGAGAGCTTCTTCTCGATCAGCCGAGAAGTGAACTCGAGCGTGTCGGGCGTGACCTGCTCGCCCTCGTGGCTCGCTTCGTCCAGCAGCTTGAGCGGCGGCAGCGGCGTATCCGGAAGGTTTTCGAACAGGGGCGCCTGCTTTTCCTTTTGCACGCGCTCGGACTTCTTGATCTCCACGATCGCCGGCTCGATGCGCAGCGGCGGATGTTCCTCTTCGCGCTTGCGCTCGGTCTCGACGACGAACTCGCGCTCTTCGCGCGCGATGTCCCCCAGCTTGCGGTCCTTGCGCCGGTCCCAGGCTCCCACGGCGAGCGAATAGAGGCCCTCGAGCAGAAAGCCGATCATTTCCGAGACGGTGAGCCAGGAGATGCCGGTGAACAGGCTGAGGCCCACGGCGACCAGCGTGACGAGCGCCAGAGTCGCCCCGGTGAAGCCGAGCGCTCCGGCGATCAGGCGCGCCGAGGCCTCGCCGATCAATCCGCCAGGCGCCAGCGGCAACTCGGCAGCCAGGGAGTGCAGGCGCAGGGCCTCGAGCGACGCGCTGGCGCCGAGCAGCAGGGCAAAGCCCGCCAGCGCGACGGCGAGCGGACGAGGGTCGATGAGCGAGCTACCGTCGAGGCGGCGGTAACCCCAGACTACGACGTACACGCACAGCGCCGCCCACCAGTAGGCGGAAATGCCGAACAGGTACAGCAACACGTCGGCCAGCCAGGCGCCGAAGCGCCCGCCCGCATTCTGCGCGACCGCGTGCGTGACGCTGTGCGACCAGCCCGGATCGGTCCGGTGGTACGTCGTCAGAATCAGCAGTAGATAAGCTGCGAGCGCGACCAGCAGCAGCCACTTCGCCTCACGCAGCAGATTCGCCAGCTTTGCCGGGAGGGGGGCGACGGTAGATTTCTGTGCTGCTGCCATTGCGGCCCGCGAGGGAGTGCGCAATTCTACCCCACGCGTGCCGCCCGCCCATTCGGCCGGAACCGAAATCCGACCGACGCCGCGTCACTCCGGCAGCATGATGGAGTCGTGCAGGACGATGTGCGAACCGCGCATCTCGATGTAACCGCCCATCTGCAGGTCCTTCATCACGCGGCTCACCATCTCGCGCGACGCGCCGATCATCTTGGCGATGTCCTGCTTCGGCAGACGCTTCGTGACGACCTTCTGGCCGTCGACGTTATCGGCCATGTCGAGCAGCAGCCTGGCCACCCTGCCGTACACGTCGAGCAGCGCCAGGCTGCCGATCTTGCGATCGGCTTCGCGCAGTCGGTGCACCAGCCCGCGCATGACCGCCATCGTCATGTCGAAACTGTCCGCCAGGCACTTGCTGAAGTCGCGTTTCGCGATCGACAGCAGCTCGCAGGGCTCGATGCAGACGACGCTGGCCGAACGCGGCGCGTCGTCGATCAGGCCCATCTCGCCGAAGAACTCTCCCGGGCCGAGGATGCTCAGAATGACTTCCTTGCCGTCCGCATCGCTCATCATCACCTTGAGCCGGCCCGAGATCACGATGTACAGCGAGTCGGTCGGATCGCCCGCCGCCATCACCATGGCGCCGCGCGGCAAGCTCTTGCGAACGACCATCGTCGTGAGCGTGCGCAGCTGATCTTCCGGAAAGCCGGCGAAAAGTGGCACCGACCTCAGCACCGCGGTCGAGACGATTACGGATGTGGCCGCCATAGATTCTCTCCCCGCTGATTTACTTTTAGTTGCGTCACAACATGTTAGCAGAATCCCGCGCACGCTCGCCTAGTCCCTACTGGCGACATTTCGCGATCCGCCACCACCCCGCTTTATAATTTGACGCACCGCGAAACAAGTCGACCAAGCCCCTCGAAACATGACCCCCCGTCACGCGCGCCTGCTCATTCTGGGCTCCGGACCCGCCGGCTACACGGCGGCGGTGTACGCGGCACGTGCCAATCTGCGCCCCTTGCTCATCACCGGCCTGGCGCAGGGTGGCCAGCTGATGACCACGACAGACGTCGATAACTGGCCCGCCGACGCCGACGGCGTCCAGGGACCGGACCTGATGGAGCGCTTCAGGAAGCATGCGGAGCGCTTCGAAACCGAGCTCGTGTTCGATCAGATCCACACCGTCCGGCTCGGCGAGCGCCCCTTCGTGCTGGAAGGCGATTCCGGCGCCTACACCTGCGACGCGCTGATCATCGCCACGGGCGCTTCGGCCAAGTACCTGGGCATCGAGTCGGAGCAGAAGTTCATGGGCCGCGGCGTGTCGGCGTGCGCGACCTGCGACGGGTTTTTCTTCAAGGGGCAGGACGTCGCCGTGATCGGCGGCGGCAATACCGCCGTCGAGGAAGCGCTCTATCTGTCGAACATCGCGCGGCGCGTGGTGCTCGTGCACCGGCGCGACAAGCTGCGCGCCGAGAAGATCATGATCGACAAGCTGCTGAAGAAGGCCGCGGAGGGCAACGTCTCCATCGAGTGGAACCACGTGCTGGACGAGGTATTGGGCGACTCGCGCGGCGTCACCGGGGTTCGCGTCCGCGACGTTTCGAGCAAGGCGGCGAAGGAGATCAAGGTGAGCGGACTGTTCGTCGCCATCGGGCATTCGCCGAACACGGCCATCTTCGCAGGACAGCTCGAGATGGAAAACGGCTACATCGTCACGCGCGGCGGTCGCAACGGGAACGCCACCGCGACGAGCGTGCCCGGCGTGTTCGCCGCCGGTGACGTGCAGGATCACGTCTACCGCCAGGCGGTCACCAGCGCGGGCAGCGGATGCATGGCGGCGCTCGACGCGGAAAGATACCTCGACGACCTGGCCGCGCACGGGTGATGCCGCCATGCCGGGCGACAAGCCGACCGGGGACGAGGACTTCCGCCGCGCGGTGGCCGACGTCAAGCCGCTGGCGCCTTCGCGGCGCGTGACGCAGCTCCCGCCCGCGCCCGATCCGATCCCTTACCAGACGCGCCTGGACGAGCGGGCCGCGCTGGCCGAGTCGCTGAGCGGCCCCGTCTCGCTCGACGACGCCCTCGAGGGGGGCGAGGAGCTCAGCTTTCTGCGCGCCGGCTTGTCGCGCCAGGTGCTGCGCCGGCTGCGGCGCGGGCACTGGGTGGTGCAGGACGAGCTCGATCTCCACGGCCTGAATCAGGCGCAGGCGGCGCTCGGCGTCGCCCAGTTCCTGCGCCACTGCAGCGCCTCCGGGCTGCGCTGCGTACGCATCGTGCACGGCAAGGGGCTCGGCTCGCCGCGGCGCGAGCCCGTGCTGAAGGGCAAGCTCAGGAAGTGGCTCACGCCTCGCGAGGAAGTCCTCGCTTTCTGCCAGGCACCCCCGGCGCACGGCGGCAGCGGTGCCGTGCTCGTGCTGCTCAAGCCGCGGCGTTAGGCCGCGCGCCTAGACCGCGGCCTCGTTCGTCTCGCCGGTCCGGATGCGCACTACATGCTCGACGCCGGTGACGAAGATCTTCCCGTCGCCGATCTTCCCCGTGCGCGCGGCGCGCACGATGGCGTCGATCGCTCCGTCCACCTGGTTGTCGGCGACGACGACCTCGATCTTGACCTTTGGCAGGAAGTCGACCACGTATTCGGCGCCGCGGTAGAGCTCGGTATGTCCCTTTTGCCGCCCGAAACCCTTCACCTCTGTGACGGTCAAACCGGTGACGCCGACTTCCGAGAGCGCCTCACGCACTTCGTCGAGTTTGAACGGTTTGACGATGGCTTCGATCTTCTTCATGCGCGCTTCTCCCCGCGGCGTGACCGCCGACCGTGCCGATTATAATCGAGCCATGGCCGTCGGGGCGGCGCTGCATTGAACCCACTGAGCGTCGTTGACTCGCTTGCGGGCGTGGACGCGGGCGAATGGAACGCCCTGTGCGGCACGAACCCGTTCGTCAAGCACGAGTTCCTGAGCGCCCTGCTCGATACCGGCTGCGCGAGCGCGCGCACCGGCTGGCAACCGCGGTTCCTGCTGCTGCGTCGCCACGGCGCGCTGGCGGGAGCCATGCCGCTGTTCGCGAAGACGCATTCGTACGGCGAGTACGTGTTCGACTGGGCGTGGGCCGACGCCTACGCGCGGCACGGCCTGGATTACTACCCGAAGCTGCTCGGCGCGGTGCCCTTCACGCCGGTCACCGGCCCGCGCCTGCTGGCCGCTTCGGACGACGTGCGCGAGGCGCTGCTCGCCGCCGCGCTCGAGCTGTCCAGGCACGCGTCCTCCCTGCACGTGCTCTTTCCGACGGAGGGCGAGGCGCAGCTCATGGCGCGCCACGGCATGATGCTGAGGCGCACGGTTCAGTTCCACTGGCGCAATGCCGGTTACGCCGATTTCGACGCGTTTCTCGGGCGCATGTCGCACTCGAAGCGCAAGAACATCAAGCAGGAGCGGCGCCGCGTGCGCGAGGCGGGCATGAGCTTTCGCTGGCTGCGCGGCGCGGAGATCGATCGCCGCCACTGGGAGTTCTTCCACCGCTGCTACCGCCAGACCTACGCGGCGCACGGCTCCAGCCCGTACCTCAACCTGCCTTTCTTTGTTCGCCTTGGACAGAGCCTGCCGCAGCACACGCTCATGATCGTCGCCGAGCGCGGCGGCGCGCCGGTCGCGGCCGCGCTGTTCCTGGTCGACGAGAGCGCCATCTACGGACGCTACTGGGGTGCGGTCGAGCACGTGCCGCTCTTGCACTTCGAGTGCTGCTACTACCAGGCCATCGAGTACGCCATCGCCCACCGCCTGGCCAGATTCGAGGGCGGAGCGCAGGGCGAGCACAAGCTGTTTCGCGGCCTCATGCCGGTCGAGACCGTTTCCGCGCACTGGCTCGCGCACGCGGGGTTCGCGCGCGCGATCGAGGACTACCTGGCGCGCGAAACGCACGGCATCGCGCGCTACGTGGACGAACTCGCCGAGCATTCGCCATTTCGCGATAATTGAACGCCAGGGAGGTATCCGCGTATGCGACTGAAGAACAAGGTGGCGATCGTGACGGGCGCGGGCAGCGGCTTCGGCGAGGGCATCGCCCGGCGTTTCGCACAGGAAGGCGCGCAGGTGATCGTGAACGACATCAACCGGCAGGGCGCAGAGCGGGTCGCGCAGGAGATCCGCCGGGCCGGCGGCTCGGCCGAGGTCGTCCAGGCCGACGTGACGCGCGGCGCGGACTGGGCACGCTTGGTCCAGGCCGCTGCATCGGCCTTCGGCGGCCTCGACGTCGTGGTGAATAACGCGGGATGGACGCACCGTCGCAAGCCCTACCTGGAGGTTACCGAGGAGGAGTTCGATCGCGTCTACGCCGTGAACGTGAAGAGCGTCTACCTGTCGGCGCAGCACGCGCTGCCGGCGTTCCGCAAGCGGGGCGGCGGGTGCTTCGTCAACATCGCCTCGACCGCCGGCTTGCGCCCCAGGCCCGGTCTGACCGTGTACAACAGTTCCAAGGGAGCGGTCATCCTGCTCAGCAAGTCGATGGCCGCCGAGTTCGGGCCGGACAAGGTGAGGGTGAACTGCGTCAATCCGGTATTCAGTCCGGATACGGCCCTTTCCGCGGATTTCGCCGGCGGCGCATTGACCGCGGAGGCCAAGGCGGCGTTCCTCGCCACCATCCCCCTGGGCAGATTCTCGACGCCGCTCGACGTCGCGAACGCCTGTCTCTACCTGGCTTCGGACGAGGCCGCGATGATCAGCGGCACGTGTATCGAGGTGGACGGCGCGCGCTGCGTCTAGCCGCGCGCGCGCTTCAGGCCACCGAGCAACGCGGGCACCTGGCGCTGCTTGGCGCGCGGTTGGGCGGAGGTCCGCTCCTGCGGCGCGGACGGCGGTGCAGGGGGCTCGGCAGGCTCGTACGGCCTGGAGAAGATCGGATCGGCCGGCACGCGGGGGCGCGGCGCCTGCCGCTCGCGCGCCTCCCGCGGCGCTTGGCGCTCGCGCGGCTCCCGCGCCTCCCTGCGCCCGCTGCGGCCTCCCTCGCGTCCGATGAGCGCGGCCACGCTTTCTCCGTCGGTCGCGAAGCCGGGCACGACCACCCGCTCGAGCTTGCGCTTGATCAGCTTTTCGATGGCGGCGAGCTTTTCATGGTCCTCCGGCGCGACGAGCGAGATCGCCTCGCCGGTCATTCCCGCCCGGCCCGTCCTGCCGATGCGGTGCACGTAGTCCTCGGGCGAATGCGGCACGTCGAAATTGATGACCTGGGGCAGGCCCTCGATGTCCAGCCCGCGCGACGCGACGTCGGTCGCCACCAGCACCGACACCTTGCCCGCTTTGAAATCCTCGAGCGCCGCCAGCCGCTCGGCCTGCGATTTGTCGCCGTGGATCGCGTCCGCGTGGATGTGCTCGCGGCGCAGCTGGTGCGCGAGTCGGTTGGCGCCGATGCGCGTTCCGGTGAACACCAGCACCTGCGTCAGATTGCGCGAACGGATCAGATGGCAGAGCAGCTCGCGCTTCTTCTCGCGCGCCACCGGGTGCACGATATGCGTCACCAGGTCGGCGACCGCATTGCGCGCAGCGACCTGTACTTCCGCCGGGTTCCTGAGAATGGTGGCCGCGAGCTTGCGGATCTCCTCCGGGAACGTCGCCGAGAACATCAGGTTCTGCCGCACGGGAGGCAGCAAGGCGATGATGCGGCGGATGTCGGGCATGAATCCCATGTCGAGCATGCGATCGGCCTCGTCCAGCGTCAGGATGGAGACCTGGCTGAACATCACCGTCTTGTTCTGCACGTGGTCGAGCAGCCTGCCGGGCGTCGCCACGAGGACCTCGACGCCCTGGCGCAGCTGAGCGATCTGCGCATTCATGTCGACGCCGCCGTAGACCACGGCGCTGCGCAGCGGCAGGTGCTTGCAGTACTCGCGGAAGCTTTCCTCGACCTGGATGGCGAGCTCGCGCGTCGGCGCGAGGACGAGGGCCCGCACAGGGTGGCGCGCCGGCGAGGCGCTGGCGCTCGCGAGCGGCGCCAGACGCTGCAGGATCGGCAGAGCGAAGGCCGCTGTCTTTCCGGTGCCGGTCTGCGCGCCCGCCATGAGATCGCGTCCCTGGAGCACCAGGGGGATCGCCTGTTCCTGGACCGGCGTGGGCTTCGTATAGCCGAGGTCGGCTACCGCTTGCACCAGTGGCGCGATGAGACCGAGTTGTTCGAATTCCGAGCTGATAACGGATCGCCTCGCTGAGCAAGGCGTCGCAAAAGGACGAATTATACTCCGATCCCTCACGCGTTCGCCCCATGATCCTGCTTCGTAACCTGACTCTCGCCCGGGGCACGCAACGCCTGTTCGCCGGCGCTTCGCTTACACTCGAGCGCGGATGGAAGGTCGGCCTGGTCGGGGCCAACGGCAGCGGCAAATCCAGCCTGCTCGCCTTGATCGCCGGCGAGCTGACGCCGGATGCGGGCGACTGCGAGCTTCAGCCGGGAACGCGTCTCGCGCGTATCGAACAGGAGGCCCCGGCGCTTACGCAGAGCGTCCTGGACTACCTGCTCGACTCCGATGCCGCGCTGCGAGCCGCGCAAGGCGAGATCCTCGCGGCGGAGGACTCCGGCGACGGCGCCCGCCTGGCGCTTGCTCACGAGCACTACGCGCAGGCCGGCGGCTACACCGCCCAGGCGCGTGCGTTCGCGCTGCTCGCCGGTCTCGGCTTTGCGCAGGACGACGGAGCGCGCCAAGTGCGCGAGTTCTCGGGGGGCTACCGCATGCGCCTGAATCTCGCCCGCGCGCTGATGCGGCCCTCGGATCTGCTCCTGCTCGACGAGCCGACGAACCACCTCGACCTCGACACGATCCTGTGGCTGGAGACTTGGCTGCGCGGCTACCCCGGCACGCTGCTCGTCGTGTCGCACGACCGCGACTTCCTCGACCGCGTCACCGACCACACGCTGGCGCTCGCCGGCGGCGCCGCACGGCTGTACGCCGGCAACTACTCGCTCTACGAGCGCCTGCACGTCGCGGAACTCGAGCAGCAGGCCGCGCTCGCGACGCGCCAAGAGCGCGAAGTGCGCCGCATCACGTCGTTCGTCGAGCGTTTCCGCGCCAAGGCGACCAAGGCGCGCCAGGCGCAGAGCCGGCTCAAGCAGCTCGAGCGCATGGTTCGCGTCGCGCCGGTATACGCCAACGAGACGTTCCGCTTTGCTTTCGAGGAGCCCGAGCGCCGCCCGGAACGTATCGTGAGCCTGGAGGAGGTCTGCGCCGGCTACGAGGATCGCCGCGTGCTCGAGCAGGTATCGCTCGCGATCGCGGACGGCGACCGGCTCGCGGTGATCGGCGCCAACGGCGCCGGCAAGACGACGCTGGTGCGCCTGCTGGCCGGTGAGCTCGCGCCGCTCGAGGGCCGGCGCAGCGAGGCCCGCGGCGTCGTGATCGGCTATTTCGCGCAGCACCAGATCGAGTCGCTACGCGCCGATGAGACGCCGCTCGCGATGATGCTGCGCCTGTTTCCGCGCGACCGCGAGCAGCACCTGCGCGACTTTTTAGGCGGCTTCGGCTTCAGCGGAGAGCGCGCGCAGCGCCCCATCGGACCGCTGTCGGGCGGCGAAAAGTCGCGCCTCGCACTGGCCGCGCTCGTCAGGCAGCGCCCGAACCTGCTGTTGCTGGACGAGCCGACGAACCACCTCGATCTCGAGATGCGCCGCTCGCTCGCCCTCGCGCTGCAAAGCTACGCCGGGGCGCTGGTCGTGGTGTCGCACGACCGCCATCTGATCGCGACGTGCGCCGATCGCATCCTGCTCGTCGCCGACGGCGGTGTGTCGGAATTCGAAGGCGACCTGGACGACTACCGCCAGCTGCGGATGAAAGAGGAACGCGGCGCCCGCAAGGAGGCCGGCGGCCAGAGCCGCCGCGACCTGCGCCGTGCCGAAGCCGAGGCGCGGGCGCGCAAGAAGGTGCGCACGCGGCCTCTTGAACGGCAGCTCGCCGACCTCGAGACGCGCATCGCCGCGCTGACACGCGAGGCGGACGCGGTGCGCGCCGCGCTCGCCGAGCCGTCGGCCTATGCCGAAGAGGCGCGCGACCGGCTGCACGAGCTGATGGAGAGCGAATCGCGCCTGAGCGCCGGGCTGGCCGAGGCCGAGGAAGCGTGGCTGCACACCGCCGCGCGGCTCGACGCCCTACGCAAGGAAGAAGCCTAGGCTAATTGATGGTTCGCGGCGCGCGCTCGGCGGGCTCGCGCGCCTCGCCGCCCGGTAGCTTGAGCTCCACGTCCCAGTCGCTCTTCTTCACCGCGGCCTGCAGCAGCCGGCACACCGAGTGCAACAGCACCGAGTCGAAGGTGAGCGTGACGCCCTGACCCTCTGCGGGGTGCAGCGCTACCACCGGCTGGCCCTTGCGGTCGTGGCCCGTCTGAATGCGCGCGAGCAGCAACGGCGATTCCCCGAGAGGCGTAGCGCGCGCCTGCGTTTCGTACGGCTTGGCGAAGTTCGCGCGCGACACGGCCTGCTCGTGCTCCAGCCCGAGCAGCGCCTTGCGCGCCTCCGGATTGGCCTGCGTGCGGATGCGCGGGCTCGCCTCTTCAGCGAGCTTCACCAGCAGCGGCCAGAGCAGCTTCACGAAACGCCGCGTCAGCCACAACCGCACTTCGACCCCCTCGCTGGTCGAAACCAGCATCAGGAGCCTGTCCTCTTCCGCCTGGTAATCGATCTTGATCTGGTGCAGGCGCATTGAAATAGTATCCTTACTGCCGCCGGACGGCGCAACGGCGCCCGCGCACTATTGCGCGCGCCGGCCGATCACGCGCCGCGGATGCGTTCGAGCAGGCGCGTGGTCGAACGCTGATGCTCGAAAGGGATCGAATACACCTTGCCGCCGCGCGCCAAGACCTCGCGCGCGCCGACGATTCGTTCCACGGGCCAGTCTCCGCCCTTGACGAGCACTTCGGGGCGGCAGGCCTCGATCAAGCGCGCAGGCGTGTCTTCGTCGAACCAGGTGACCGCATCGACCGACTCGAGCGCCGCGATCACCGCCGTGCGATCCTCCAGCAGGTTGACCGGGCGATCGGCCCCTTTGCCCAGGCGCCGCGCCGAAGCATCCCCGTTCAGAGCCACGAGCAAGGCGGCACCCAGCGCCCGCGCGCGCGCCAGATAGGTCACATGGCCGCGGTGCAGCAGGTCGAACACGCCGTTGGTGAATACGAGCGGCCGCGCGAGCGCGCCGACGCGCGCCGCGAGATCATCCGGAGCGCACAGTTTGCGTTCGAACGCCGGCGGCTCCGTCGCCATGCGCAATCGGCCCGGCGCCGTATCAGCTCTTCGACGGTTGCGCCTTGGGCTGCTCGCGCGGGCGGCAGATGTCGTCGGTCGGCTTGCAGTACTCGAAGACCTTGACCACCTTGAGGACGCCGCCCGTCGTGCGCGCGACCTCGACCGCGTCGGCCGCTTCCTTTTCGGTCACGATGCCCATCAGGTAAACCGTCCCCGCCTCGGTGACCACCTTGACGTGCAGCGGATCGAACAGGGCTGCGTCGAAAAAGCGCGTCTTCACCTTGCTGGTGATGTACGCGTCGTTGCTGCGCGCCGGCAGCGAGGAAATCCCCGCGATCTGCACCTCGTTCACGACGTTACGCACTTTCGGCACCCCGAGCACCAACTTCGCGCAGTCGTCCTTGATGGCCTGATCGGGCACTTCGCCGGTCAGCAGCACCGTGCCGTTGTACGACGTGACATTGACGTGCACCCGGTCGCCGTAGCGATCGCCGATCGCCGTACCGCTGCGCAGCTCGATGCTCTCGTCATCCACCTGCGCGCCCGTGCTGCGCCGGTCGTTCGCCGAGACCGCCGCAGCGCCCGCTCCCACCGCGACGGCGCCCAAGCAGCCCTGCAGCGACACCGCGGCCACGGGAATCAGGATCGCCAGCAGCAGCTCGTTTCTCTTCATCGCTTCGCTCCAAATAGCAGTTCGTCGATACCATCGCACAGGCAATGCAGCGCGAGCAGGTGCACTTCCTGGATGCGCACCGTCCTGTCGTGCGGTACGCACACGTGCACGTCCTCGGGTCCGAGATGCGAGGCCATCTTGCCGCCGCGCCGGCCCGTCAGCGCGATGACGCGCATGCCCATGTCGCGCGCCGCGGCCATCGCCTCGATCACGCTCGCCGAGTTGCCGCTGGTCGAGATGGCGAGCAGGACGTCGCCCCGGCGCCCCAGCGCGCGCACCTGCTTGGCGAATACCTGATCGTAGCTGTAGTCGTTGGCGATCGAGGTGAGCGTGGAGGAATCGGTGGTCAGCGCGAGCGCCGCGAGCGGCGGGCGCTCGATCTCGAAGCGATTCACCAGCTCGGCCGCGAAATGCTGCGCATCGGCCGCCGAGCCGCCATTGCCGCAGGCGAGCAACTTGCCACCGTCGCGCAACGCCCGCGCCATGATCGCGACCGCGTGCGCGATCGGCACCGACAGCGAGCCCGCGCAGGCCGCCTTGAGCTGTGCGCTCTCGGCGAAATGCGCGGCGACGCGCGCTGCAAGGCTGGCAGTCTGCTCGGCGTGACCCATGGCGCATCTTACACCGGCGGCGCGCGCGAGATCGCCGTCGGGATGGCGCGACAGCTGGCGCTAACCCTCGAACGCCCCTCGCAGCCATTCGATGCGCGACGCGTCGGCACGGTCGAGCAGCAGCACGTCGAACCGACAAGCCGCTTCGCGGCGCCCGGTCAGGTAGAGGCGCGCGGCGGCCACCAGCCTTCTGCGCTTGGCCTCCGTGATGCTCTCGGCCGCGCCGCCAAAATAGGCGCTGCGCCGCAGCCGAACCTCGGCGAATACGAGCGTGCCGCGGTCCTCCGCGATCAGGTCGATTTCGCCGTGCCGGCAGCGCCAGTTGCGCGCCAGGATGCGCAGGCCGGCGCCGCGCAGAAACTGCGCGCACAGGTCCTCGGCTCGCGCGCCGGCCCGGTTCATGGCAGGCTTAACGTGCGGCGACAGACCGCGTTGACCGACCGTGAGCCCAGGTACCCTTTTCGTCGTCGCCACCCCGATCGGCAATCTCGCCGATGCGAGCCCCCGCGCGCTCGAGGCGCTCGCCAGCGCCGACCTGGTCGCCTGCGAGGACACGCGCACTTCGCGCACGCTGCTGACGCGCCACGGCATCGCGGCGCGCACCGTCGCGCTGCATGCGCATAACGAACGCGCCGCGACGGCGCGGTTGCTCGACGCGCTGCAACACGGAAAGAACGTCGCGCTGGTGAGCGACGCCGGCACCCCCGCGGTGTCCGACCCGGGCGCGGTGCTGGTTGCAGCCGCACACGCGGCCGGCGTGCGCGTGGTGCCGCTGCCCGGGCCGAGTGCCGCGATGGCCGCCTATAGCGCGGCGGGCTTCGTCGCCGACCGCTTCCTGTTCGGGGGATTTCTGCCGGCGGCGCGCCCGGCGCGCCGCAAGGCGCTCGCGGCGCTCGAAGCGCCCTGCCCGGTCATTCTGTACGAAGCCCCGCACCGGGTCGTGGAAACCGTCGAGGACCTCGCCGAGCGCTACGGTGGCGCGCGCGAGATCGTCATTGCGCGCGAGCTCACCAAGAAATTCGAGGAGATCGTGCGCCTCCCGCTCGCCGCCGCGGCCGGCTGGCTGACCGCAGCGCCGCACCGCCAGCAGGGCGAGTTCGTCTTGGTGCTAGGCCCCGCAAAGGCGCAGGCGGGCGCCGACGAGGTCGAAGCCGCCCGCGTGCTCAGCGTGCTGCTCGGGGCGTTGCCCGCGAGCGAGGCGGCGAAGCTCGCCGCACGCATTACCGGGGCGCCGCGCAAAGCGCTCTACGAGCAGGCGCTGCGCCGCGCCGGCAGGCGGGACCCGCACCCGGGCTAGAATTCCCGCATGCATCGCATCACCTTGGTCCGTCCGGACGACTGGCACCTTCACCTGCGCGATGGCGCAGCGCTCTCCGCCGTGCTCGCCGACAGCGCGCGCCGCTTCGGCCGCGCGATCGTCATGCCCAATCTGAAGCCCGCCGTGCGCACCACGCAGCAGGCGCTCGACTACCGCGCGCGCATCCTCGCCGCGCTGCCCGAGGGCGCGCGCTTCGAGCCGCTCATGACCCTGTATCTGACCGACGACACGCCTCCCGAGGAGATCGCGCGCGCCGGGGCGTCCGGAGCGGTGCGTGGCGTCAAGCTCTATCCGGCGGGCGCGACGACGCACTCCGACGAAGGCGTCACGCGGCTGTCGCGCTGCTTCCATACCCTGGAGAAGATGCAGGAGCTCGGCATGCCGCTGCTGGTGCACGGCGAGACGACGGACCCCGCCGTCGACGTCTTCGATCGGGAGAAAGCGTTCATCGAGAACGTGCTCGGTCCGCTGGTCGCGCGCTTCCCGGACCTGCGCATCGTGCTGGAGCACGTCACCACGCGCGATGCCGTGCAGTACGTCGAGGTCACTGGACCGAACATCGCCGCGACGATTACTGCGCACCACTTGCTCATGAACCGCAATGCGCTTTTCATGGGCGGCATACGGCCGCACCACTACTGCCTCCCGGTGCTCAAGCGCGAAGAGCACCGCGAGGCGCTCGTCGAGGCGGCGATATCGGGCAATCCCAAGTTCTTTCTCGGCACGGACAGCGCGCCGCACGGGCGTCTGGCCAAGGAAACGGCATGCGGCTGCGCCGGGATCTACACGGCGCATGCGGGTATCGAGCTCTATGCGGCGGCCTTCGAGGAAGCGGGCGCGCTCGACCGGCTCGAAGGCTTCGCGAGCCTGTTCGGCGCGCAGTTCTACGGCTTGCCGCCCAATCCCGACACGATCACGCTCGTGCGCGAGCCCTGGACGGTGCCGGCGACGTTGCCCTTCGGCGACGACGAACTGGTGCCGCTGCGCGCCGGCGAGGTCGTGCCGTGGACGCTTGCCTGAGTCACCCCATCTTCGATCCGGTCAGGCCGGCGCTCGCCCGCCTCGCGCGCGAACCGGACTGGCCGGATTGCACACGCCTGAATGCGCTCGCGGAGGAGTTCGGCGCGACGGCGCGCACGGCGAGCGGCAGGCCCGTCAGGTTCATTTCCCCGCCTGTCGACGATGAAAATTACGAAATGCGCGTGCACGCGAGCGGCGCGGTCGCAACGCGCGCGCGCAACTGGCACGACCTGTTCAATGCGCTCGCCTGGCTCGCCTTTCCGCGCATCAAGTCGGCGCTGAACGCCCGGCACGCCGCACGCATTCCGCACGAGAACGGCCGGCGCGGCACGCTGCGCGACCTGCTGACCATCTTCGACGAGGGCGGCGTGGTGGTCGCGTTCAGCGATCCGTCTCTGGTCGAGCTGATCCGCGGCTTCAGTTGGCGCGAACTCTTCTGGAAGAGGCGTGCAGACGTCCTGCGGGCGCTGCGCTTCGTCGTCGTCGGCCACGCGGTGCTCGAGCAGGCGCGCAGTCCGTGGCCCGGCATCACCTGCAAGGCGCTTTTCGTTCCTGTGGACGCTGCTCTGCTCGACGCGCCTTGCGATCGGCTCGTTGCACTTCTGGACGAGCAAGCGGCGCTGTGGTTCTCCGCTGCGCGGGACAATCTCTCGCCCCGGGCGCTTGCGCCCTTGCCCGTGTTCGGCTACCCGGGCTGGTTTCCCGCAAACGACTGCGAAGCGTTCTACGCCGACACCCGCTACTTCCGGCCCCTCAGGCGTGCCGCGGTAAAATAGCCACGGGAGTCGGCCAGGCAGCCGCTGCGCGCAGGCGCAGAGGAAAGTCCGGGCTCCACAGAGCGGGATGCGGGGTAACACCCCGGCGCGTATAAGCGCCGCGCGAGCGGCGCAAAGGCGACGAATAGGGCCACAGAGACGAGTCCCCGGGTCAAACCGGGGGGTGAAACGCGGCGACCTCCATCCGGAGCAACACCAAATAGGCAAGCGCTCGAGGTCGGCTCGGCCGAGCTTGCGGGTAGGTGGCTTGAGCCGCGGGGCAACTCGCGGCCCAGAGGAATGGCTGCCATGGCGCGACCCGGTTTCGGGACCGCGCCAACAGAACCCGGCTTATCGGCCGTCTCCCACTTTTGCGCGCCGCAGCGAGATAGCAGACGAAACCTTGTTGCGGCTGTCCGGGGGGCAGGTGATAATTTCCCACCAATAACCAAAACTAAACGAAGTTCCGCCGGAGCAGGTATCGGATGCGGGACCGCCTGAACCAGTACGATGTGGCGAACCGGGTCGACGTCGAGGACGCGGACCGGGTGCGCGACTTTGTGCGCTCGATTTTCGCCGCGCGCTACCCCGGCGCCGACCTGCAGCCGCTCACGCGCGCCTTCGAGGACATCAAATCGTTGTTCGAGGGCACCTTTCCGGGCTACCTGGCCTGCGACACGCTGTACCACGACCTGCGCCACACGCTCGATATATCGCTTGCCGCAGCGCGGCTGATCGACGGTCACGACCGCGTGCAGGCGCCGCCGGACCAGCTCGGGCCGCGCCGCGCCGTGCTCGGCGTCATCATCTCGCTGCTGCATGATTCCGGATATATCCGTCGTGAATCCGAGGCGCACATCGAGAACGGCGCCGTGTTCACCAAGATCCACGTCGCGCGCAGCGCGGAATTCCTGCAGAGCTACCTGCCCCGGCTCGGGTTCGGCGCCGAGGCGCCGGTCGCGGCCGAGCTGGTGCATTTCACCGGCTACGAGAAGGACTTCGACGATATAAAGGTCGACGATCCGGCCGATCGTCTCCTGGGTCACATGGTCGGCACCGCCGACCTTATCGGGCAGATGTCCGACCGCATGTATCTCGAGAAGTGCCGCGAGTTCCTGTACGAGGAATTCGTGTGGGGCAACGTTGCGCGCGACCGCACCCCGGACGGGCGCGAAATCGTCCGCTACAGCTCGCGCGACGATCTGCTGTACAAGACGCCCGGCTTCTACGAATTCGTCGCGCGCGACCGTCTGGGCAGGAAGCTGGGCGGCGTGGAACGCTTCGCCGGCGCGCATTTCGACGGCCCGAATCTGTACCAGGCCGAGATCGACTGCAACATGAAGTTCCTGCACGAGACGATCGAAACGGCGGATCTGAGCCGTCTGCGCCGGTTCTGCTATTCCCTGTCGACCCGCCCGCGCCGCGTCGCGGTCTGAGCGCCTGCACCAGATCGATGCACGCGCGCCTGCGCGTGCACCGCCAATCGATCTGAATCCAGCCTGACACAGCGGGTAGCTGCGGGTCGCGCACTGGCACGCCGATTGCTGCTCAAGCGGTGTTGAGTTCGCTCGCCCGGATCGCTAGAGAAATCGAATGATCGTCGCACGCGCTTTGCAGGTCATTGCCCACGCGGACGACACCGCGCGCGACCTCGCCGAGCAGGACGCCTTCGAGCTGTGCTCCGCCATGCTCGACGGCGGAATTCCGGAGCTCGAGCTGGGCGCCGCGCTCGCCGCTTTGGGCATGAAGCGG
>JBLMWT010000023.1:0-6465 GCA_050257375.1 Sphingomonadaceae bacterium | reverse complement strand
TCGACCTGGAGGGCTTTTCCTACGCCGAGGTCGCCGAGATCCTCGAGGTGCCGGTCGGCACCGTGATGAGCCGCCTGTGCCGGGCGCGCGAGGCGCTCAGGTCGCGGCTGATCGATTTCGCCGTGCAGGACAACAACAAGATCAGGAGCATCCGATGAGCCACGACGAACAAGTCTCGCGCGAGATGCAGAACGCTTTCGTCGACGGGCAGCTCGATGCCGCCGATTGGACGGCGCTCGTCGAGCGCATGGGCAGCGATGAAGCCCTCAGGCGCGAGGTATGCGAGCTGCGCACGCTGAAGGATATGACGCGCAGCGCCTATTCGGACGTGCATCCTTTGCGCGCGGCGCCCGCTCTGGAGCGCGCGCGCTGGGCACGCGTCGCGGCGGTCGCGCTCGTGTTCGCGCTGGCGGGCTGGCTCGCGCACGACGCGCTCGCGCCCGGCCGGATCCTCACCGAGCTGCGCGGCGTCGCCGCGAACCGCATCCTCGTGCATATCGCCTCTTCGCGCGGCGAGGTGGTCGAGCCGGCGCTGCAGGAGGTCGAGGACTACCTGCGCGAAGCGCGCGCTGCCGGGCGCCAGGTCGAGGTGGAGATCGTCGCCAACAACACCGGCATGGACATCCTGCGCGCGAATACCTCGGCCTACGCAGCGCGGCTCGAGCGACTGCGTGCCGCGTACCCGAACCTGACCTATATCGCCTGCAACCAGACAGCCGACCGTCTGCGCGAGAAGGGCGCAAAGGTCACGCTGCTGCCTGGAGTGCACGTCGCGCCCACTGCGCTGGACGAGATCGTCAAGCGCATGCAGGAAGGCTGGGTGTACATCCGCGCCTGAGGCGTGCCGCAGATCACGGCCGCGCGTAGGCCCAGCCTTCGAGCTCGCGCTGCATGATGTGCGCGAGGCCGGTCTTGACGAATTCGACCCCGCCCAGCATGTCGTCGCGCTTCAGCCCGACGGTCGCCATGGTGTTCTCGCAGGCGATCACGCGGATGCTCTCGTCGAGCACCTCGGTGACGCGGTCGCGCCAGTCGGACTCGGCCTCCAGCATGTGAATCGCCGGGCCATACGCGACGATCTCGATCTGCACGTTGTCCGGGCCGAGGTCGTGGCGCACGTTGCGTGCGTTGCTGAGCGCAAGGCCCCACACCTTCGGGTTGTAGTCGCTGATCTGGATTACCAGGCGACGCGCACGAACGGCCGCCTGCGCCCGGGGGACCGGCAGCAGGCCGAGCGCGGCCAGAGAGGCGAGGAAGCGTCGGCGCATGGCCAAGTATCATGCCACGGTCATGGCGCGGGCGCTCTCACTGCTGGCCGGTTGCGCGCTGCTGCTCGCGGCGGGCGGCGCGCGCGCCTTTCACCCGCTGATCACCGAGGATACCGGCACGGTCGGCGCCGGCAACCATCAGCTCGAGCTGACGGCCGAGCTCGCCCGCCAGAGCGAGGACGGCGGCACGGTGCACGGCGCGCAACCCGCCGCGGTGTACAGCTACGGCGTGCTGGAGAACGCCGACGTGCTGGTCGGCCAGCCCTGGCTCAGGATCGTGAGCGAGGACGACGCCGGACGCCGGGTGATCACGGGCCCGCTCGACACCTCGCTCGACTTCAAGTGGCGCTTCTTCGAACGCGGCGGCCTGAGCTTCGGATTCAAGCCGGGGATCACGCTGCCCACCGGCGACGACACGCGCGGGCTCGGTGCGGGCGAGCCGACCTGGGGCGCGCTGCTCATCGGCACCTACCAGACGGCCGGGGCTTTCGCCTTCTATTCGCACTTCGGGTACCGGCACTTCCGCAACACGCTCGGATGGCGCGACTCGCTGCTGCACGTCTCGGGCGCGGTCGCGTACTCGCCTTCGGACAAGCTGAGGCTCGTCGCGGACTTCAGCGCCGACACGAACCCGTTGCCCGAGGCGTACGGCACGCTGCGCTACACGGTGCTCGGGATGACCTACTCGCCGCGCCCCGACCTCGATCTCGATGCGGGCTTCAAGTTCCGCGAAAACGGCATCGTCTTCGACCACAGCCTGCTTTTCGGCGTGACGTTCCGCTGGTAAGAGGGCGCTAGCGCTTCGGCAGTCCGACCACGGCTTCGATCTCGACCTTCATCCCGGGAATCGCGAGCTCGCGCACGCCGATCAGCGTGCTCGCGGGGCGCGCGCGCCCGAAATGCTCCTGGCGCACCGGGTTGATCTTCGTGCGGTCGGCGACGTCGGTGAGGAACACCGTGACCTTGAGCACGTCGCCGAAATCCGCGCCCGCGGCGTCCAGCACGAGCTTCAGGTTGCGGAAGATCTGGCGCGTCTGCGCCGCCGCATCATCGCCGCCGACCAGCTTGCCGCGCTCGTCGAGCGGCGCGACGCCGGAGACGAACAGCAAGTCGCCCCAGCGCACCGCGTCGCAGTAATGGCTGATCGGCGCGGGCAGGCCCGCCGGCTGGAATTCTTCGCGTTTCATGGTGCCTCCTCGGGTGCGTTTACATAACTTTACTCCGCCGAGAAATCGCGCTAACGCGCTGTCGCGACACTGGCCACGCACCCCAATCCAAGGAGTCATCATGAACGAAGCCAAATCTCAATTCCCTCGCCGCGTCTCCGCGCGCCTGGCGCTCGCGACCGCGCTCGCGGCCGTCGCGCTCGGCAGCGGCGTGTATGCCTACGCGCGCGGCGCGGACGGCGACGGACCGCGCGGCGCCTATATGAGCCGCCCGGCCGATCCCGTGCAGGCGGAGGCACGCGTCAACCGCATGCTGGGGCACCTGTACGTCGAGATCGACGCGAGCGACGCGCAGAAGCAGAAGATCGACCCGATCGTGAAAGCCGCGGCGAGGGATCTGTTCCCGCTGCGCCAGAAGATGCGCGACATCCGCAGGCAGCAGCGCCAGCTGTTCACCGCCGAGAAGGTCGATCCCGCCGCGATCGAGAAGCTGAGCGAGGAGCGCGTCAAGCTCACCGAGCAGATCTCCAGGCGCTTCACCAAGGCGCTCGTCGAGGTAGCCGAGGTGCTCACCCCGGCGCAGAGGCAGCAGCTCGCCGAGCGCTTCGGCCGCTTTGGCGGCGGGCACGGCCGGCACGGCTGGCGCGGGCGCGGATAGGTAAACTGCGCGCGTGACTGCGCATGTCCTGCTGATCGAAGACGATCCCCGACTGGCCGAGATGGTGTCCGAATATCTCGGCCAGTCCGGCTTTCGCGTCACGGCCGCGGGCAGCGGCGAGGAAGGGCTCGCGCGGTTCGCGCGCGAGCCCTTCGATGCGCTGGTGCTCGATCTCGTGCTGCCCGGCATCGACGGGCTCGAGGTGTGCCGCAGGCTGCGCGCCTCGTCGGACGTGCCGGTGCTCATGTTGACCGCGCGCGGGGACGCGATGGACCGCGTGGTGGGCCTCGAGATCGGAGCCGACGACTATCTGCCCAAGCCCTTCGAGCCGCGCGAGCTGCTGGCGCGCCTGCGCGCCATCCTGCGTCGCCGCGGCGGCGCGGCGCGCGGCGACGTGCTGCGCTTCGGGCGCGTCGAGATCGACCGCGGCGCGCGCTTGGTGCGTGTCGACGGCGCCGAGAAGAGCCTCACGTCCCACCAGTTCGCGCTGCTCGTCGCGCTCGCCGAGAGCGCCGGGCGCGTCATGTCGCGCGACCAGCTCATGGACGCGCTGCGCGGCGAGCCGCTCGAAGCGTTCGACCGTTCGATCGACGTGCACGTCTCGCGCATCCGCCAGGCGATTGAGGACGATCCGAAAAACCCGCGCCGCATCGTCACGGTGCGCGGCGCGGGCTACGTGTTCGCCAAGGCGCAGGACTGATGCGCAAGCTGTACCTGCGTATCTACGTCGCGGTGCTCGCGAGCCTGCTCGTATTCGCGTTCGCCTCCGGCTTCCTGTGGCGCCAGATCGTCGAGCCGGGCCTCGCCCGCCCCGTTTACGAGGCGCTCGAGCGATTGCCGCAGGACGCGCTGCCGCCGGCCGACGCGCCCCGCGCAGCGCAGCACGCGGCGCTCGAGCGCCTGGCCGCCGAACTGCACGCCGACGTCGCGCTGTTCGACGCGAATCGCAGGCCGATCGCCTTCGTCGGCCGCCCCTTGCGCCGGGCGGGTCCGGGCATCGAGCTCGCCGACGGTCGCTGGCTGGTGGCAGGGCCGGCGCGCAACCGACCGCATCCTCCCTGGCGGCTGTTCCTGACGCTCGCGCTCGTCGCGGTCGGCGTCGGCGTCGGCGCGTACCCCGTGGTGCGGCGCCTGACGCGCCGGCTCGAGAAGCTGCAGGCGGGCGTCGAGTCGCTCGGCTCGGGCGACCTGGCGGCGCGCGTCGCCGTCGAAGGCGACGACGAGGTCGCGCGCCTCGCCGAGAGCTTCAACGGCGCCGCGGCGCGCATCGAGGCACTGGTCGGCGCGCACAAGGCGCTGCTCGCCAACGCCTCGCACGAGCTGCGCACGCCGCTCACGCGCATCCGCATGGCGATCGAGCTGATGAAGGAGGGCGCCGAGCCGAAGAGAAAGGCGCAGCTCGAGCGCGACATCGGCGAGCTCGACCAGCTGATCGACGAGATCCTGCTCGCGAGCCGCCTTGACGCGGTCGAGGGGCGCGAGGCAGACGAGGACGTCGACCTCCTTGCGCTCGCGGCGGAGGAGTGCGCGCGCTACGACGGAGCCGAGCTCGACGGCGAGCCGGTCACGCTGCGTGGGGATCCGCGCCTGCTGCGGCGCTTGATCCGCAACCTGCTCGATAACGCGCGTCGCCATGGCGCGCCGCCGGTCGAGGTGCGTGTGCGCCCGCGCGGCGCGGGTGCGGAAGTGTCGGTCTGCGACCGCGGCCCGGGTGTGCCCGAGGGCGAGCGCGAGCGCGTATTCGAGCCGTTCTTCCGCCACGCCGCGGGCGAGAGCGGCGCGGGGCTCGGGCTCGCGCTCGTACGCCAGATCGCGCGGCGCCACGGCGGCGACGCGCGTTGTCAGCCGCATGAAGGCGGAGGGGCCTGCTTCGTCGCCGAGCTGCGTTGAGGGCGATGTCGGCCGCTGGTTCGAGCCGAACGAGTTCAATTCGATGCTCGACTTTCGCGGCGCAGCGCGCTACGTGCACCCCGCATACGCCGAGGGCTTCGTGCTTGAATGCGCCGCGATGCGCCGGGTGCGCGACACGATGGGACTGATCAACGTCAAGCCGATGATCCCGTTCTGCCTGCGCGTGGAGGAGGGCGAGCGCGTGCTGAAGGCGATGGCCGGGCAGGGCCTCGAGCGCGGCAAGGACGGCCCGGAGATCTACGTCGCTTGCGAGATCCCGAATAACGTCATCCAGATCGACCCCGTTCTGAATACCACCCTGTAGGTGCTCGAGCTGGAGAGGCGCCTGCATCGCCAGCCGCGCGCGGCCTGACCAAGGCCCTAACAAATATCGTCGCGTCTTCGGATCTCAACGCTGCCCCACACGGAGCGTTGCGTCGCGAGAAGGTACAAAGCGGTAATGCCGGCCGAGAAGGAAGCGACGGAGACGACGAAGCGGATGACGTGCTCTAGGGTGATTTCTGCAAGACTGAAGTGTGACAGGCTGAAGGGCCACAGCCAGATCGCCACAGCGAACATCCCGACAACGACCATCAGCTGGAGAACGCACGCCACGCCGATATCGAGCCACTCGCTGAAGCATAGCTTGGAAGTCCGCATAGCCTCCTCGTGAAGACAGGCTACGCACCACTACGCGGAGGAGCAATCCTCCATCCGGACCAGTCGGACCGTACTAGATAGCCAGCCGCCTCAAGCAACGCGAAGCGGCTGACCGCGGAGATCATGCGCTTAAAACATGACAGCCATGCGTACAATAAATGTCGCGTGACCATACTGACCGGAGGGCCCAGATGACACCTCGCACTCCACGTTCCCGCCACGGTCTCGCCTGGATCCTCGTCGGCTGCACGGCGCTTCTTTGGGCCGCCTTGTCGGGGTGCGGAAACTCCGGCGGGGGGATCACCGTGACCAGCGGAACGACTCCGGCGCCCACCGTCGCGGACTGGACGCGGTTCGGCTGGGATGCGGGACGCTCGAGCGCTCCGAATATCGAGACGGGCATCACCGCCCAGAACGTTGCTTCGCTTACGCGGCAGCAGGTGCCGCTGGACGGCACGGTGGACTCCTCGGCGATCTATCTCCACGGCGCGCAGGTCCAAGGCGCCCCGCACGATGTCTTCTTCGTGACCACGACGTACGGGAAGACGATCGCCATCCACGCGGACCGCGGCACGGTGCTCTGGGAGTACACGCCCTCCAGCTACGCTACCCTGGCGGGAACGTACCGCATCACGACCGCGACGCCGGTCGCCGACCCCGACCGCCAGTCCATCTACGCGGCCGCCCCCGACGGCGTGATCAGGAAGCTCGCCGTGGCGGACGGACACGTCGAATGGGAAACATCGATCACGATGCTGCCCGAGCGCGAGAAGATCGCGTCGTCGCTCAACTTCGATCGCGGCCACGTGATCGCGACGACCGG
>JBLMWT010000022.1:0-10607 GCA_050257375.1 Sphingomonadaceae bacterium | reverse complement strand
GGCTCGGCAAGGACTACGTCGACCGGGCGTTCCGCGACGCCGACGCGTTCACGATCGACGTGCAGCACTTCGTCACCGAGCACGGCTGGGGCGCGAGCTGGGCGCGCGGCGGGCTGCCGCTGAAGACGCGCTCGATCATGAGCCTGTCGATGATCGTCGCGCTGAACCGCCCGCGCGAGCTGGAGCTCCACCTGCGCGCGGCGCTGCGCAACGGCATCACGCCGGCCGAGATCAAGGAGCTGCTGCTGCACGCCGCGGTCTATTGCGGCGCGCCGGCCGCGCTCGACGGCTTTCACGTCGCCAAGCGCGTCCTCGCCGAGGCGGCGAATCGCTAGGCGGCCGCCAACGCGGCGCCGGATCCGGCGAGGTAGTCCTCGTAGCCGCCGCGGAACTCGACCACTTCGCCGCCCGGCTTGAGCTCGATCACGCGCGTGGCGAGCGACGAGACGAACTCGCGGTCGTGCGACACGAAGATCAACGTGCCGGTGTATTTCTCGAGCGCGCCGTTCAGCGACTCGATCGACTCCATGTCGAGGTGGTTGGTCGGCTCGTCGAGCAGCATCACGTTTGGCATCTGCAGCACCAGGCGCCCGATCAGCATGCGCTGCGCCTCGCCGCCGGAGATGACCTTGACCGACTTCTTCTGGTCGTCGCCCGAGAAGAGCAGCTGCCCGAGCGTCGCGCGCACGATCAGCTCGTCCTGCGCGCGCTCCTTCAGGCGCCAGCGGCTCATCCAGTCGGTGAGCGGCTCGTCGTCCCTGAATTCTTCGGCCGGGTCCTGCGGCCAGTAACCGAGGCGCGCCTTCTCGGCCCATTTCACGGCCCCGGCGTCGGGCGCGAGGTTGCCGGCCAAGCAGCGCAGCAGCGTCGTCTTGCCGATCCCGTTCGGACCGATGATCGCCACCTTCTCGCCCGCCTCGATCGAGAGATCGAGGTTCCTGAACAGCGTGTTCTCGCCCCAGGATTTCGAAAGATGCTTCACCTCGACCGCCAGCCGGTGCAGCTTCTCCTTCGGGTCCACCAGGAAGCGGATGAACGGATACTGGCGGCTCGAGGGCTTCACGTCCTCCACCTTCAGCTTCTCGATCTGCTTCATGCGCGAAGTCGCCTGACGCGCCTTCGCCTTGTGCGCGCGGAAGCGCCGCACGAAGTCCTCGAGGTCGGCGATGCGCTCCTTGGCGCGCGCGTTGGCGTTCTCCTGCTGCTGCTTCGCCAGCGCCGAAGCCTCCATGTAGTCGTCGTAGTTGCCGGGGTAGACCTTGATCGTGCCGTAGTCCACGTCCGCCATGTGCGTGCACACGCTCGAGAGGAAGTGCCGGTCGTGCGAGATGATCACCATCGTGCTCGAGCGCGAGTTGAGCACCTCCTCCAGCCAGCGGATGCTGTGGATGTCGAGGTTGTTGGTCGGCTCGTCCAGCAGCAGGATGTCCGGGTCGCCGAAGAGGGCCTGCGCGAGCAGCACCCGCAGCTTCCAGCCCGGCGCCACCGCGCTCATCGGCCCGTCGTGCTGCTCGAGCGGCACGCCCAGCCCGAGCAGCAGCTCGCCGGCGCGCGCTTCCGACGTGTAGCCGCCGTACTCCGCGTACTTCGCCTCCAGGTCGGCCGCGCGCAGGAACTCCGCCTCGCCCGCGTTCGGATCGCCGTAGATCGCGTCGCGCTCGCGCATCGCGGCCCACATCTCCGCGTGCCCCATCAGCACCACGTCGAGCACGCGCTCGCTCTCGTAGGCGAACTGATCCTGCCGCAGGCGTCCGACCCGCTCGTTCGCGTCGATCGACACCGTTCCCGCGCTCGGCTCGAGCTCCCCGCCCAGAATCTTCATGAACGTCGACTTGCCGCAGCCGTTCGCGCCGATCAGGCCGTAGCGATTCCCTCCGCCGAACTTCACGGAGACATCGGAAAACAGGGGCTTGGCCCCGAACTGCATGGCAATGCCGGAGGCGACGATCACGTTGGGATATCCGAAAACAAAAAAGCCGGCCGCGGCCAGCTTCGGGTTGGGACGCACTGCGAGGTACGAATTATAGCAGCCGCGTGACGCCCAGAATGAGCAGGCCGAGCAGCCCGCCGACCAGCGTGCCGTTGACGCGGATGTATTGCAGGTCCCGGCCGATCGAGTGTTCGATGACGCTCACCGCGCGGTGCGCGTCCCAGGACTTGACCTGCTCGGCCACGAAGCGCGCCACCTCGTGGCGGTTTCCCTCGGTGAGCGCGCCGGCGCGCGTCGCGAGCCAGAGGTTGAGCCGCGCGCGGAACTCGTCGTCCCCCTGCAGCCGCTCGGCAGCGCTCGCCAGGACCTCCTCCAGGCTGCGCAGCGCGAACCCGCGCAGCTCGGCGCGCAACGGGTGCGCCGGGTCCTCGCGCATCTCCCGCACGAGCGACTGCGCCGCAGCGCCAAGCCGCGCGATCACGTAGGCGTCCGCCTGGAACCAGCGCGCGAGGCTGGGCAGCTCGGCGCGGATGCGCTCACGGATCGCCTCCTGCGCCGCCGGCTCGGCGAGAAAGCCCTCGATGCGCTCGAGCAGCCCCAGCTCGTCGCGCATCGCCTCGCGCCCGGCCTGCGCCACGGCGCGCTCGCGGTTCGCCGGGTCGGCGAGCCAGCGGCCGGCGATCCCGGCCGGGTCGAGCTCGAGCACCTTTTCCGCCACCTGCTCGCCGGCGAGGAAGTGCCGTGCGATGAAATCGCCCAGCTGCTCGGCGATGCGCTCCTGGTTGGCGGGAATGATCGCCGTGTGCGGCAGCTTGAGGCCGAGCGGATGCCGGAACAGCGCCACGACCGCGTACCAGTCGGCGAGTCCGCCGATGATCGCGGCCTCGGCAAAGGCGGCGACCCAGGCGAGCCCCGGATAGCGGCCCTCGAATATCCGCGCACTGACGAAAACGAGCGCGCACAGCGCGACCAGCCCGGTCGCCCAGGCCTTCTGGCGCGCGGCCGCGCGCCCGGCGGTTTGCTCAGTCGACGGCATGGTTTCCCCAGATCGGGTTGGAAGCCCGGAGGCTAACGGAGCGCTTTGACCAGAAACGGCAGGCTGACATCCATCCGGTAGTCGATGTCGGAGTGGTCGTCGTCGAACTCCTCGTAGCGGTGGCGGATGCCCGCCGCGGCCAGGCGCTGCGACAGCAGGCGCGAGCCGTAATGGATGTGGTACTGGTCGCGCCAGCCGCAGTCGATGTAGAGGCCGCGCAGCGACCTGAGATTGGCTTTGTACTTCGTGACCAGGTTGATCGGGTCGTGCGCACGCCAGTTGCGCCACCGCTGCGGCAACGCCTCCCCGGTCTCGGCGTTGAACGGGATGCGAAAGCCGTTCGGCGCGCGCGCGTCGGGATCGTAGGTCGCCGCCATGCAGAGGTTCATCATGCAGTGCACCTCGCCGCCCGAGAGCTTCTCCTTCTTCCACGCGTGCGCGAGGAAGCGACGAATGCGCCCGTCGTCTAGCCCCGCGTCGAGCTTCCGGTCGCGCGGAAATCTCTGCGGGCCGCTCTTTCGCTTCGGCAGCCGGTGCTTCGCGAGCTCGTTCAGCGTGTTCGGCCAGTCGTGCCAGTAGACGAAATCGAAGTACGCGTCGCCCGAGTGGTCGGCGACCGCGCCCCAGTATTGGGCGTACTGCATGCCGTGGATGATCGCGCCGTAGCCGCCGGAGGACTTGCCGAAGCAGCCGCGGTGCTCGCGCGCGGCGAGCGTGCGGAACTCGCGGTCGACGAACGGGATGATCTCGCGCACGAGGTAGTCCGCGTAATTCCCGATCGCCGAGGAGTTGACGTACTGGTTGCCGCCGAGCGCGGTGAAGCAGTCCGGGAAGACGATGATCGCCGGGCCCATCTTCTGCTCGCGGATCAGGCGCGCCGCGCGCTCGGGCACGTTGTCGCCGAACGCCTTCCAGTTCGTGTGCGCGAGGCCAGAGCCGGTGAAGCCGACGAGATCGTAGAGCACCGGGAAGCGCCGCGCGCGACCTTCGTCGTACTGCGGCGGCAGCCACACCGCGAGCTTTCTGACGTGCGGATCGCCGAGCGGATTGCCCTTGAGAATTCTCGATGCGTGCTCGAGCACGACGAGCGTGCCGGCGGGGCCCCTGTGTCGCTTGAGGGTCATGCCCGCAAGACTACACCGGGATCAACGCGTCGCGGCCGCCTGAAAGTAGAAGTCGAGCATCGCGCCGAGCGGCGCGGGGCTCCCCTTCAGCCGGCTGCGCAGCGCCGCGCCTTCCCAGCAGTCCACGAGCACGCTGGCGAGCTGCCTGGGATCGGAATCGGCCGGCAGATCGCCTTTCCTGCGCGCCTCCTCCAGGGTGCCCGCAATGCGGCGCGCGATCTCGGAGAAGCACTTCTCGACCTTGCGCCGGAACACCTCGCTCACGCCCGAGAGCTCCTGCCCGAGGCCCCCGAGCAGGCAGCCGAGGTAACCCTCGCGGCGATAGCTCTGGCGCGTCTGCTCGAAGAACCCACGCACGCGTGCGAGCGGCGGCTGGGTCTCGTCGCCGAGGCAGGCGTCGAGGCCCGCGTGCACGTGCTTCATGTACTCGTCGATCACCTGCAGCGCGAAGTCTTCCTTGTCCCGGAAGTGGTGGTAGAAGGAACCCTTCGGCGTGCCGGTCTGCTCGAGCAGGGCCTGCAGGCCGAGGTCGTGATAGCCATGCTTGAGCAGCATGGCGATCCCCGCGTCGAGCAGACCCTGCTTGGTCGCGTGCGCCGGCTCCACTTAGCCCTTTACCTTGCGGATCATGTGGTCGATCACGTGAGTATGCTCGTGCTGCGGGCTGAACATCACGATTTCCGCGTCGGCGTCGACCCTGACATTGTGCCCGGGCGGCCAGTAGAACAGATCGTTCGCTTTCACCGTCTCCTGCGCGCCGGCCCCGTCGGTGGTCGTGAGCTGGCCGCGCAGCACGAAGCCCCAGTGCGGGCATTGGCACATGTCGCCGTCCAACCCCTTGAACAGCGGGCTCGTGTCCACGCCCGCCGCGAGCGTGAAATACTCGCCGCTGATCTGGCTGAAGCCGCTCGCGTCGCCGAAATTCCGGCGCTGACGAATCACCGCGCCCGGGATCTCCATCCGGACGTCCACTTGCTCCTTGGCCACTCGCATCTTCGTTCCTCCTCTGTTGGCAGTTCACGTCACTAGACCGATCGGTCCAGAGGCAGAATAGACCGAGCGGTCTAGTGCTGTCAACGGGCGGGCCGGGAGTTCGGCGCCTCGCGGATCGGCCGCACGGGCCTCACCTCGATGCTGCCCACCGCCGCCGGCGGAATCCGCGCGGCGATCTGCAGCGCTTCATCCAGGTCCTTCGCCTCGATCATGTAGAACCCCGCGAGGCACTCCTTCGTCTCGGCGAAGGGGCCGTCGGTGACGCTCGCCTTGCCGTTGCGCACGCGCACCGTGGTGGCGGTGGCGACCGGCTGCAGCGCCTCGGAGGCAATGCAGTGGCCGCTACTTCGGATGGACTGGTCGAAGGCGAGGCAGTGCAGGTCGTCCACCGCCTGGATTTTCTCCTCCTCGCCGTAAACCAGCAGCAGATATTTCATCGAAAGCTCCTCGTCCGGCGTTGACGGCTCTACTTTTCGCCACGAACCGCCGCCTCGATCACGGCGATGTCAATTTTTTTCATCGTCATCATTGCGTCGAACGCGCGCTTGGCAGCGGAGCGATCGGCGCTGGTATACGCCTTGGTCAACGCGACCGGCGTTATCTGCCAGGAGACGCCCCACTTGTCTTTGCACCAACCGCACTGGCTCTCCTGGCCGCCGTTGCCGACGATCGCGTTCCAATAACGATCGGTCTCGGCCTGATCTTCGGTCGCAACCTGGAACGAGAACGCTTCATTGTGCTTGAAAGCGGACCCACCATTGAGCCCCAGGCAGGGAATGCCCATGACGGTGAACTCGACTGTCAACACGTCCCCTTGCTTGCCCGACGGAAAGTCGTCCGGCGCACGATGCACCGCGCCGATGGACGAATCGGGAAAGGTCCTGGCGTAGAACCGCGCCGCCTCCTCGGCATCGCGCTCGTACCAAAGGCAAATCGTGTTCTTTGCGATCTTTGTCATGTTGCTACTCCATCGTGATTTGTTTGAGCCGCGAACGCCCGCCGATAGGCTGGCCGCGCCTCGGCGCGGGCGACGTAGGCGGACAGGTTCGGGAATCCGTTCAACAGGCCGGATGATTTCAGCCTGAGCAGCACCGACACCATCATCAAGTCACCCGCGCTGAACCCGCCGTCGAGCCAGTCGGCATCGCCCAGGCGATCGGCAAGCTGGCGCAGCCGCTGGCGGACGCGGTCCTCGACCAGAGGCAGGCGCTCCGCGCTCCAGGGCTTGTCGCTCTCCAGCAGCCTCGCGTTCGCGAGCTCGAGGATCGGCGGCTCCACCGTGTTGAGCGCGGCGAACATCCACGCGATCGCGCGCGCCCGGGCATTGGCATCCTCCGGTAGCAGGCCCGCATGGCGCTCGGCGATATGGAGCACGATCGCTCCCGTCTCGAACAGCGCGAGATCGCCCTCCTCGTAGGTCGGAATCTGCCCGAACGGTTGAAGCGCCAGATGCGCGGGTTCCTTCAGCGCGCGAAACGAAACGCGCCGAACCTCGTAGCGCTGGCCCGCCTCTTCGAGCGCCCAGCGAACGCGCGTATCGCGCGCGAGCCCCTTGCCGCCATCGGGCGATCGCTCGAAGGCGGTGACCGTGACGGTCATCCGGGCTGCTTCTGCCCGGCGAGCACCATCCACGACAGGCCGAACTTGTCGGTCACCATGCCGAAGGCGTCCGCGAAGAAGGTTTCCGTCAGGGGCTGGGTGACCTTTCCTCCCGCGGCCAGAGCGTCGAAGCGCCTCTTCGCGTCGGCCTTGTCCGCCGCCGGGTAGGAGAGGGAGAAGCCGGAGAAGTTCGGCTTGCCGCTGCAGAATCCGTCGGAACCCATGAGGAGCGACCCGCCGATCATGAACGCCATGTGCATGACCTTGTCTCCCGGCAGTGCGGATCCGTCCGGAGTCTTCGCGGGCTCGGGGCTCTCGCGGTAGCGCATGAGCATCGCCTTTTCGGCGCCGAGCGCCTTGCGGTAGAACTCGAGCGCCTCCTCGGCGCGGCCTTCGAAAAACAGGTACGGCTGGATCTGGGTTTGCATGGCTAGCTCCTTTGCAGTCCGAGTTCGCGCGCCTTCTCGACGCCGGGGCCCTGCTCGAAATCCTCGAGCGCGAAGAACGGCCGCACTTCGATCTCACACTCGCCGCCGTCGAGCGACGGGTTCGGGAAGCGCTTGGTCCAGGCGAGCGCCTCCTCGCGCGACTTCACATCGATGATGGTGTAGCCCGCGACGAGCTCCTTCGTCTCGGTGAAGGGGCCGTCGACGACCGCGCGCTTGCCGCCCTTGGAGTACTTGACGCGCCAGCCCTCGGCGCTGCGCTTGAGGCCCGCGCCGTCCACTAGCACGCCAGCTTTCGCCATCTCCTCGTGGAAGCCGACCATCTCTCGGATGAGCGCGTCGGGCGGCATCACGCCCGCTTCGCTCTCTTTCGTCGCCTTCACCAGAATCATGAATTTCATGACGTTTCTCCTAAAAAGTTGTGGGTCCTCCACCCACTGGTCGAACGGCGAAAGCCTTATTCGACATCCCCTACGACTATTTTTCGAGCTCGGCGATCCGTCGCTCGAGAAACCGGCGCTCGGGCGCCTGCCTGCTGAGGGCGAGCGCTTTCGCGTAGGCCTCGGCGGCCTCGGGCTTTTTTCCCAGGCGGCGAAGCAGGTCGGCGCGCACCGCGTGCGCGAGATGGTAGCCCTGGAGCTCGCCCATCAGCCCGTCGACGAGCGCGAGCCCGGCCGCGGGGCCGTCGCGCATCGCGACCGCCACCGCACGGTTGAGCTGGATCACCGGCGACGCATCGAGGCGCGCGAGTACGTCGTACAGCCCGATGATCTCGCTCCAGTCGGTGTCAGCCGTGCTCGGCGCCTCGGCGTGCACCGCGGCGATCGCCGCCTGCAGGCAGTAGGGGCCGAACATGCGCGTGCGCAGCGCCCTCGTGGTGAGCTCGACCCCTTCGGCGATGAGCGCCTTGTCCCACAGGCTGCGGTCCTGGTCCTCGAGCAGCACGAGCTCGCCGTCCGGCCGCGAGCGGGCGGCGCGGCGCGACTCCTGCAGGAGCATGAGCGCGAGGAGCCCCATCGCCTCGGCCTCGGGCAGGAGCTCGACGAGCAATCGCCCGAGGCGTATCGCCTCCTGTGAGAGCTCGGCGCGCGTCACGGCATCGCCCGAGGACGCCGAGTAGCCTTCGTTGAAGACGAGGTACACGACCCGCAGTACCGCCTCGAGCCGCTCCGGCAGCTCGGCCTTGCCCGGGACCTCGTACGGAATCTTCGCGTCGCGGATCTTGGTCTTGGCGCGCACGATACGCTGCGCGAGCGCCGGCTCCTGCGCGAGGAATGCGCGCGCGATCTCGCCGGTCGTCAGCCCGCACACCTCGCGCAGCGTGAGCGCCACCTGCGCATCCGGCGCGAGCGCGGGGTGGCAGCAGGTGAAGACGAGCCGCAGCCGGTCGTCCTCGATTCCTTCGCGCTCGGCTTCGGGCTCGGCGGGCACGTCCTCGAGCGCCTCGGGATCGACGTAGGAGAAGCGCTCCCGCCTCCGGAGCGCGTCGATCGCCTTGAAGCGTCCGGCCGAGACGAGCCACGCGCGCGGATTCGCCGGAACGCCTTCGCTCGGCCACTGCTCCATCGCGGCGCGGAACGCTTCCGCCATCGCTTCTTCCGCGAGGTCGAAATCGCCGAGCAGGCGAATCAGCGTCGCCAGCACGCGGCGCGACTCCCTGCGGTACAGCGCGTCGAAATCCGGGGTCACGCGCCGCAGGATAGCAAGGGCGGCCCGCGCGGGCCGCCCCTGTCCCGCTAGACGCGCGCTTCGGCCAGGCTCTGCTCGAAGTCCTTCATCTCGCGCGCGTGCGTCGAGAAGAAGGGTCGCGGCTTCGCGCCCCGCAGCTGGTCTTCGAGGATGCCCACGTGCGTGGCCCAGCCGCCGCCGACCGCGATCTTCAGGCCCGCGTCGTCGGGCAGCCGGTGGTGGATGGTGAGCAGCACGTCCTTGCCGCGCGGTGCGAGCTCGTAGGTCACCTCGGACATGCCGCCTTCCCAGGCCCAGGTGTGTGCGAGCAGCTTCATCGGCTCGAGGCGCGTGATCACGCCCTCGGCGCGGTGGGGAGACGCGCCGCGCGCGCCGGCGGGCGGCGTCTCGTCGGTGATCCGGCTGTTGTCGAACAGGAGCTCGATCTTGCCGCCCACGCGCAGGTCGAACTCGCCGGCGGCGAGCCACAGCGCGCGCTTCTTCGACTCGGTAAGGTAGGCCCAGACGCGCTCGACGGGTCCGGGAAGCAGGCGCTCGAAACGGACGGTGGACGGCTGAATCAGGGTGGCACGGGCAGTCATGGCTTTCTCCTTCGTTTGGCAGCAGGTTTGCGGGAAGCGGCCTTCGCGGCCTCGATGGCGTCCTCCGCTCGCAAGGCGGCCTCCAACCGGTCGAGGCGCGCGGCCCAGGCGGCGCGCTCGCGCTGGATCCAGGCCGAGACCTGGTCCATCGGTTTCGGGTCGAGCGAGAGAAAGTGGTCGCGCCCGGAGACGCGCCGGCGCACGAGCCCGGCGCGCTCCAGGATGCGGATGTGCTTGGACACGGAGTTGAGCGAGATGTCGTACGGCGCGGCGATCTCCGTCACGCGCGCTTCGCCCGCCGCGAGCCGCTGCAGGATGCTGCGGCGGGTCTCGTCGGCGAGGGCGACCAGGGTGTCGTCGAGGTCCATGGCCGCAACGTTAACCCAAAAGGGTGAATATTGCAAGCCGCGCTGGCGGGACGACCTAGAGAGACTTCAGGAACGTCAGCAGCAGCTCGTTGACAGTCTGCGCACGCTCGCGCTGGATCCAGTGGCCGGCGCCATCGAGGATGTGGCAGCCGCGCAGCCCGGGCAGCACGCTCGACAGATCATCCAACCGCGCCTTCGCCCCGGGGAACTTGAGCACGTCGTCGCGCGCGCCCGCGATGAACAGCGATGGCTGGCGGATGACGCAGCCGCGCCAGGGCGCGAGCAGCTCGGAGGAGCGCCGGATGGCGCGGTACCAGTTGAGGCCGCCGCGGAATCCGGTGCGACGGAACTCACCGGCGACGTAGGCGATGTCCTCCTGGCGCAGCCAGTCGGGCAATGTATCGGGCTCGACGGTGCAGTCGAGGAAGCGCGCGCCCGGCGCCATGATGCCGGCGACGACGCGTCCCGGCCCGTCGCCCGACATGCTGTAGGTCACGCGGCGCAGCGTCGCCTCGACATCCGCCTCGAACTCGGCCTCCGCGACCCCCGGCGTCTGGAAGTACTGCATGTAGAAGGTCTTCACGCCCGCCCGTTCGAGCGCGGTCAGCAGGTCCGTGCCCGACGGCGGCGTGAAGGGAACGCTCATGCCGACCACCGCGCGGAAAACGTCCGGCCGCAGCATCGCCGCGTTCCAAGCCGCGGGCGCGCCCCAGTCGTGCCCGACGACGACGGCTTGCGTCTCGCCGAGGACGCGCACCAGGTCCACGAGGTCGCCCGCGTGGTGCAGCATCGTGTACGCGTCGGGATCCGCCGGCGCATCGGTGCCGCCGTAGCCGCGCAT
>JBLMWT010000021.1:0-5262 GCA_050257375.1 Sphingomonadaceae bacterium | reverse complement strand
TGAAATCGCTTCCGGTCGGCACCGCGTACAGCATCTGGGTCGGCGTAGGAGCCGCGGGCACCGTGATACTAGGCATCGTGTTGTTCCGAGAACCTGCCAACGCCGCTCGGCTGATCAGCGTCGCGCTCATCATCATTGGCATCGTAGGCTTGAAGCTTGCTACACCCACGTAATGGTATTACGCGGGGTGAAGGACGTCAGTGCCTCGATAGGCGACCCGCAGTTCCGTCCGACGCCTCAGTACGTTATTGAGCGGCCAATCCGACCAAGCAGAAGTAGATGAAGCCAGCGCGCCCCGAGAGGCGACCATGCTTCTCGATCTTGACGGGACTTACCGACCATGGACATACGCGCTTACCGGCCTAGCGATGAAGACGAAGTCGTATCTTTGTGGGAGGAGTCCGGCTTGGCGCGACCTTGGAACGATCCTCGGAAAGACATCGCGCGTAAGCTCTTGGTCCAGCCAGAGCTATTTCTGGTTGGCACCCTTGCTGGGCAGGTGATCGCGACAGCTATGGCGGGATACGATGGCCACCGCGGTTGGGTGAACTACCTCGCTGTCGCGCCTGGCTCCCGCGGTCGGGGGTGCGGGCGTGCGATGATGGAACGTATCGAGCATCTGTTGGTGAGCTTCGGCTGCCCGAAGGTGAATATCCAAGTGCGCTCGTCCAACGAGGAGGCGCTCGCGTTCTATCGCGCGATAGGCTATGCGCAGGAGGAAATAATCAGTCTCGGCAAGAGGCTTATCCGCGATGATCGATCTCCGGTTTAGCAAGCGGCTCGCCGGGATCGGCGCCCGCCTCCGGTACCGGGGACTCTAGATGCTCCGTCGCTCATCGCCCTTCGAGCTGCTGATTCTCGACTGCGACGGAGTCGTGGTCGATAGCGAGCCGATCACGATGCGTGTGCTCACCGAGATGCTGAACGAACTGGGCGTAGTCATCGAGAGCGAGGAAGCCAATGAACGGTTCATCGGCACTACGTTCAGCCGCACGCTCGAGCTCATCGCCGAGCTGCTCGACCGGCCGTTACCCGAGGACTTCGTACCGAACTACCGCGAGCGCACGTTCGCTGCCTTGGAGGCGGAGCTCAAGCCGGTACCGGGAATCGAAGCTGCCTTGGACCGGATCGAGATTCCGTATTGCATCGCTTCGAATGGGCCGCATGCGAAGATGCGCAAGACCTTGGGCACCACATCTCTGCTCCCGCGGTTCGAAGGGCGCATGTTCAGTTCGGCCGACGTACCCCGGGGGAAGCCCTATCCCGATCTCTTCCTGTACGCGGCCAGGCACTTCGCCGTTTCACCCGCGGCCTGCCTGGTGGTGGAGGATAGCGTGAGCGGGATCGCGGCGGCACTGGCAGCGGGCATGTCCGTCTACGGCTTCTCTGCAAGAGGGGTCGAGGGCAGGCTCAGAGCAGCCGGAGCACACAAGGTGTTTCACAGCATGTCCGAGCTTCCTTCGCTCGCATCAGGTCGTTTTTCGTCGTAGCGCGGGGGAGCGATGATCTTGGAGATTGCGATCCTGAACGTGATACCGGACCAAGCTCCGACATTCGAACGTGCGTTTGCCAGGGCCAAGGACATCATTTCGTCGATGCCGGGGTTCAAGTCGCTGGAGTTGCAGCGGTGCGTGGAGACACCAAACCGCTACGCCTTGCTCGTGCGTTGGGATACGCTTGAAGACCATGTAGTGGGCTTCCGAAAATCGCCGCAGTATCAGGAATGGAAGGCCTTGCTGCACCATTTCTACGACCCGTTTCCGATGGTGGAGCACTACGAGCGGGTCGTCGATGCGTGACTTGCCGTCCCGCCGTGGGCCGCAGGCGGGGTGCCAGACATGAAGACTGATCGTTGGCTGTATCTGGCCGCCGTTCTCGCCGGCGCTGCGATCTGGATTGTCGTCGTGTGGGCTTCGGGACGGAGAGAAGCCTGGGACTCGGGTCTGTATTTTTCGGTCGGGGTCCCGGGCGTCTGCCTGGTGTCGGCCGTGCTCGCATTCCTCCGCCCCGAGCGCTCGTGGCGCTGGGGCGTGCTGCCCGTCGTCGGGCAGTTCGCGTGGATGCTCCTTTCCCAGGGACCCGGGAATCTCCTGCCGCTCGGAATAATCGCATTCGGGGTGCTCTCGGTTCCGTCGATCGTCGCGGCCCGCCTGGCGGCGGCGCTCGTGACAAAATGGCTGCCGCGCGACGAGCCGTGACCCGTCGCGCTTGCGGTAGAAGCATGACGCGCAGATGGGGGAGCTGTGCCGGTACTGGCGAAGGGACGCCTCAGGATCGACCATACTGACGAGGGAGACGGTCAGCCGGTCGTCCTGATCCACAGCTCGGTGAGCGCGAACCGGCAGTGGCGCGCGCTGACCGATGCGCTGAAGGATCGCTACCGGGTCCTGGCGCTAAACCTGTACGGCTATGGCGAAACCACGCCTTGGCCAGGGGTCGCGCCGCAGTCCCTTTACGCGCAGGCGCAGCTAGTCCTCGCGCTGTGCGAAGAGCTCGGGGCGCCGGTGCACCTCGTAGGTCATTCCTTCGGCGGGTCGGTCGCGCTCAAGGCGGCCGCGCTACTCGGCCCGCGAGTCGGCGATCTGATTCTTCTCGAGCCGAATCCGTTTTATCTCCTGAGGCAGCACGGCCGCCGCGAGGCTTTCCTCGAGTCGCGCAGCCTGCGCGATCACGTGAAGTGCTACGGCGCGCTCGGCGACTGGCCGAAGGTGGCGGAACGCTTCGCCGACTACTGGCTGGGCGACGGGACCTGGAGCGCCATGCCGGAGAAGCGCCGCGCTGCCTTCGCCGAATCGCTGCCGCCGAATTTCCACGAGTGGGACGCTGTCATGGACGAGGAGACCACGCTCGAGGAGTGGTGCAAGCTCCGGGCGCGCACGCTGGTCGTGAGCGACGCGGCCACGCGCCTTCCCATCCGTGAGATCGTGGTGCTCTTTGCCAGCGCCTGCCCGCACTGGAGCTTCCACAGCCTTCCCGAGGGAGGACACATGGCTCCGCTGACGCGCCCCGAGTTGATCAATCCGGTCGTGCGCGAGTTTCTAGACTCGGGTTGTGCATCTGCGGAGCCCGCGTGACGATCCGCCTGACTCAGGCGCGTTCGGAAAGCGAGTGGCGCCTGGCGCGCGCGCTGATCGAGGAGTATGCGGCATCGCTGAACGTCGATCTGTGCTTCCAGAACCTGGAGCACGAGCTCGCGCATTTGCCGGCCGAGTACGGTCCGCCGTACGGAGTCTTTCTGCTCGCGGCGGAGGACGACGGCTATCTCGGCTGCATCGGATTGCGGCGGATCTCCGATGGCATCGGCGAGGTGAAGCGCCTGTACGTCACGCCTGCCGCTCGCGGGCGCGGCGCAGGGCGCCTGCTGGCGGAAGGGATCGTTGCGGCCGCGAAGCGGCTCGGCTACGCTCGGCTGCGTCTGGACACGTTGCCCGACATGAAGGAAGCCCAGGTCCTGTACGCGTCGCTCGGCTTCAAGGCGATCCCCGAGTACCGCTTCAACCCGGTGCCGGGTACCGTCTTCCTGGAGTTGAGCCTGCCGGGGACCGAGGCGGCTTGACGATGTCGACGCAGACGGGGGCGCACTCAGGGGCGATGAACAAGCAGCGGATGGAGGCGTTCAGCGACGGCGTGATCGCGATCCTGATCACGATCATGGTGCTCGAGCTGAAGGTGCCGCACGGCGACAGCTTCGCCGCGCTCGCGCCCTCGCTCCCCGTGTTCCTCAGTTACGTGCTCAGCTTCGTGTACCTGGGCATCTACTGGAACAACCACCATCACATGCTGCACGCCTGCGGCAAGGTGACCGGCGCGATTTTGTGGGCCAATCTGCACCTGCTGTTCTGGCTGTCGCTCGTTCCCTTCACCACCGGCTGGATGGGCGAGAACCACTTCGCCGCCGCGCCGACGGCGCTGTACGGCGCGGTGCTGTTGATGGCGGCGATCGCCTACTGGATCCTGCAGCAGCTGATCATCGCCGCGCAGGGCGAGGGGTCGCTGCTCAAGCGGGCGGTGGGCGGAGACTGGAAGGGCAAGCTCTCGCCCGTGGCCTACCTCGCCGCCATCGCGGCGGCGCCCTGGTCGCAGTGGCTGTCGCAGGCGCTTTACGTGCTCGTCGCGCTCGTCTGGCTGATCCCTGACCGGCGCATCGAGCGGGTGCTTTCGCAGTGAGCGCAACGTGAGTCGCAAGCTCATCTCCTCCGGCTCGAGCTTCGAGCGCTGCTGGCCGGTGCTGCGCCGCTGGTTCGGCGAGGTGCGCCCGGGGGCGACCATGATCGAGGCGCGCCTCGCCGATCCGCGCATTCGCATCGAGATCGAAGTCACCGCGAAGCGCGCCGCGCGCGCGGGAACGCGGTGAGCCATCCCTTCGCCGAGCGGCTCGGCCTGCAATTCGTCGAGCGTGCGAGCGGCCGCAGCCGCTGCACGCTCGCCGTCGGGCCCGAGCACCATAATCCGCACGGCGTGGCGCACGGGGCGGTGCTGTTCGCGCTCGCCGACAGCGGCATGGGCGCCGCGCTCTACCCGACGCTCGATCCGGGCGAGATCTGCGCCACGATCGAGGTGAAGATCAACTACTTCAAGCCGGTCGTCTCGGGCGTGCTCGACTGCGTCACCGAGCTTGTCAATCGCGGCAAGACCGTCGCCAACCTCGAGTCGAGCATCTACCTCGACGGCAAGCTCGTTGCCAAGGCGAACGGCAACTACGCAATTTTCAAGCCGGGCGCGTCAGTTCGCGGCGAAGCAGTAGAGCAGTCCCGCGCCGCCGGTCGAGCGTAGCGCCTCGTCGCTGCAGCCGCGGCTCCCGTGCGAAGAGTTCCACGAGCGCGAGGGCGCGTCGTCGCGCAGGCCGATGCGGTCGTGGTGACCGACCTGCGCGCTGCCGTCGGTGCTGCTCGTCCAGTTGCGACAGGTATGGTCCGCGGCTTCGGCGTAGGCGGTGCCGTCGGGCTGCGAGCCGGTGAGGATGTCGTGCCGGTTCGGTTGGTCGCCGCGGCCGTTGACCACCTCGCCCTTCTCGGTAAGCGCGGTCTGCTTGGTGAGGTTGTTCTCGCCGTGCAGCTCTTGCACGCTGCGGGCGACGACCACGCCTTTCGCGTTTTGCCATGGGCCCTGACCGATGCGGCTGCGCGCGTCGACCGCACCTGGGCCCTGCGTGCTCAGGTAGGCACGCCAGGTACGCTGGCCGGCGCCTGCCGCCGTGGCGAGCGCCTGGCAGTATCGGTCGGCGCCTGCCAGGCCGCCGAAATCGGCGCCTTTGCCGGAGCC
>JBLMWT010000020.1:0-4778 GCA_050257375.1 Sphingomonadaceae bacterium | reverse complement strand
TCGCGCTTGCGCGGATCGATGTTCACCTTGTTCAGATCGCCGCGCACGTGCGGCAGCGCGAGCAGCCGCGGATCCATCACCCGGAACCACAGTGGCGGAACGTAGGACAGCGGAAACATGCCGAAGTAGCCGCTCGGCAGCCGCGGCAAATCGGGGAAGTCGCGCAGCGACTGGTAGCGCCGCGAGGGATAGGCATGGTGGTCCGAATGACGCTGCAGGTGGAACAGCGCGAGGTTGGTCACCAAGTGGTTGGTATTCCACGAATGGTGCGGCTGCGGCGCCTCGTACTGGCCGCTCGGCAGGCGCCGGCGCAGCAGGCCGTAATGCTCGACGTAGTTGGCCGAGGTGAGCTGCCACCAGGCCACGACGTTGTGCACGGCGAGGAAGGGCAGCATGATCCAGCCGAAGGCGGCGATCAGTCCGAGCTGCAGCACGGCCGTGACCGCGTAGGACTGAAGCATCGTGTTGTGCACGCTCCAGGCGCTCCTCCCCTCGCGCTGAAGGCGCTCTTTCTCCAGCCGCCACGCGCGGCGGATGCCGCCCGGCAATTCGCGCAGCGCGAAGCGGTAGATGCTCTCGCCCATGCGTGCGCTCGCGTGGTCCTCCGGCGTGGACACCCAGCGGTGATGCCCGCGGCCATGCTCGACGGTGAAGTGGCCGTAGGCCGGCACGGCGAGCACCAGCCGGGCGAGCCATTGCTCGACGGGGTTGTGCTTGTGCCCGAGCTCGTGCCCGGTGTTGATGCCCAGGCCCGAGTCGGCGCCGGCGACGTAAGCGAACATCAGCACGGCCCACCAGGAGAGGTCGTGCGTGCCGACCCACCAGGCGCAGCCGATCAGCGCCGCGTAGTGCAGCGGTACCGTGACCCAGGTCAGCCAGCGATAGTAGCGGTCCTCCTCCAGCTGCGGCACGACCGCCTCGGGCGGATTGTTTTCATCCTCGCCGATGAAGTAGTCGAGCAGCGGCATCAGCCCGTAGCTGATGAGGAGCGGCAGCCCCAGCGCGAGCTGCTGCCCCGTCCACGCGTGCGCCGCCATGCCGACGAACGGCAGGAGCGGGTAGACCAGCGACAGCGACCACCAGACGCGCTTGCGGTCGCGGTAGGTCACGCGCCCCAACTGGGGATCGTCGGCCGCGTAGACTTTGCCCATCACCAAAACGTTACTTCTTCGGCTTGTAGCTGAACTTCTGGCCCCCGATGCTGGCCTCGTACATCAGCCCGCCCTTTGCGACCGTGAAGATCGCCATCCCCTTGAAGTAGCTTCCGGCAGTCACCGCATGTTCTTGAGTGCCGCTCGCTCCCGCGGACGTCCCGGTCGAGCCGCCCGAGGCCGACGCGCCCGCGGTGATCGCGACGGCCGACGCCTCGGCAGCAAATTCGAAATTGCCGCTGGTGAAATCGTCCAGGGCGCTCTTGTTCTGAAAGAAGATCATCTCGCTGTAGGCTTGGCCTCCGAGCTGCGCGCCGACGGTGATTTGCGTCATCGAGGTGTCGCCCACGTACTTGCCTTGCCGGTACACGCGCCCGTTGCCATGCGCAGCGCCAACGACGAAGCCGCCCTTACCGATGGTAGGAAACACCGCGTAGCCATAGGCATTCCCGAAGTACTTGGCGCTCTCCCCGGCGTTGCGGAACACTTTGATCGTGTCCGAGTACTCGTCGGCGAACGCCTGCGAGAGCGGCAGGAGGAGGAGCAGCGCGAGGATCGGTCTGGTCAGTCGGGCAATCATGGTGAACACCTCAGCGATAGGTTCGAGGGGCGCTATGCGGCATGCTACCTGAAGCGGGTGGATACGAGCTCCAGCGTTGCATCGTCGCCGAGCGAGTTGCGATAGGTGACCCGGGCGAAGACCAGCCTGCCCGCGATCACGGTCACCCACTCGGCGCCTTCTTCGGTGCCGCTGAACGGAACGATCCCGTAGGCGGCGCCGCGCATGCGGCCCGTATAGCCGATCTTGAAGGTTTCGAACTCTCCGGCCGGGACCTTGATCCTCTCGACCCGCTCGACGATACGCTCCTGGGTCACGTGCGCGGTGAAGGTTTCGCCCTTGATCGTGTACGACGTGCTCCAGCGCTTACCCACCTCGAGCGGAAAGCGGGCGAACTCCAATCCCGGCGAGAACGTGCATGCCTGGCCATTAGCCACGCACATCATCTGCCTGATGACCAGCGATTTCTTCGCCACGACGACGGCGAAGCGCTTGTCTCCCACCTTCTGCACCGCGCGCAGGTCGTCGCCTTCCGCCGGCAGCCATTCCTCCTCGACGAGCTTGGCCTTGCCGTTGCGCACCCAGTCGTAGTCGACGCGGTCGCCGGGCTGGAAGCCCGTGGTTGGCTGCTCCAGCGGCTGCGCACAGACGAGCGCAGGCGCGAGGAGCAGCGGCGCCCAGGCGCGTGCCTTCAGTCGCAAGAACGCCTCCCAGTCGGGTCAGGGTCCGCGCGTAACCTAGCACAGCGGCGCAGGGCGCCGTGGCTATAATGCGTCACAACTCCATGAGCCACGGACTCGCCGGCTTCAGCGGATATTTCGTCCGCATGCGCGGCTACCTGCGCGAGATGTTCCCGCTACCGACGCAGCTGGTGCTCGCCGGGATCACCGGCCTGGGCATCGCGGGGTACGCCGGAGTCGTGCACGGCCTGCAAGGCCGCCTCCCGCTGCATGCGATACTCGCTGCCGGCTGGAACGTCTTCGCGATGTCGCTCATCCTGCGCCTGATGGACGAGCTCAAGGATCGCGACATCGACCGGCAGCTCTTCCCCGAGCGAGCGCTGCCTTCGGGCCGGGTGCGCGAGTCCGACATCCGCATCAGTCTCGGCGCGGCGAGCGCGCTGTACCTGGCGACCAATGCCTGGTCGGTGTCGGTGCTCGCGTCCGCGGCGGCGACCCTTGGCTACGCGTGGCTGATGTATGCGCGCTTCTTCGCTCCGGCGGCGTTGCAGCGCAGCCTGCCGATCACGCTCGCGACGCATACGCCGATCGTTCCGCTGCTGCTGCTGCAGGCATTCGTGGCGGCCGCCGATCGGCTCGGTGTGCCGGTCGGCGGGATGCGCTGGAGCGCCATCCTGCCGTACGTGGCGATGATCTGGGCTGCGGTCCTCGGCTGGGAGCTCGCGCGCAAGATCCGCGCACCCGAGGAGGAGACCGCCTACGTGACTTATTCGCAGATCCTCGGGCCGGCGGGTTCCGTTGCCGCCGCCGCAGCGGCGCAGGCGACGTCGGTGCTGCTCGGCGTCTATCTGTACGCCGGGCTCGCGCTGCCGGCGTGGTATCCGGCAATGCTGGCGGCGGCCTGGCTGGTATGCGTGGCGGCGTACGCGCGCTTTCTGCTGCATCCCGGCGCGAAGACCTCGCGGCTGAAGCCCGTCGCGGCGGCGTTCGGGTTCACGGTGCTGGCCGCGCAGGCGCTCGCGTTCACGGTCACGCGCTAGCGCGATGGCGATCGCGGCCTACACCTTCGACGCGGCATCGGCGGACCGCTTTCTCGATCTGTGCCGCGATCTCTACCGACACGATCGGGCCTGGATCGCGCCGGCGGAGAAAGTGGTGCGCGCGCAGTTCTCTCCCGATTTCGCCTTCTACGGCAAGCCAGGCAACGCGCACCGGCATTTTCTCGCCACCGCGAACGGGCGGCCGGTCGGGCACGTCAGCGCGTTCGTCAACGCGGACCTGCGGGACGGCGACGGAACGCCGGTCGGCGCGGTCGGATTCTTCGAATGCAAGGACGACGCGGCGCTCGCGTCGGAACTTCTGGGCTCCGCCCGCGCGTGGCTCGCCGCCGAGCATGGCCGGCGAAGGGTGTGGGGGCCGATGACGTTCGACATCTGGCACGGCTATCGGATGATGACGCACGGCTTCGACAGCGAAATCTTCCTCGGCGAGCCGTACAACAAGCCTTACTACGCAGCGCTTTTCGAGCGCAGCGGCTTCAGCGCGCGCAAGTCGTGGCATTCGGTCGAGATCGGCGGTCGCGCGGTGCTTCAGGCGGGGATCGCTTCGTGGGAGCGGTATCGGGCGCAGGCGCTTGCCGAGGGCTACCGCCTGGCGCCGATCGACCTGCGCAATCCCGCGTACGTGCCGGCGCTGCAGGAGGCGGTCGAAGACTCGTACCGCGGCTTCATCGGCTACGCGCCGCTGCCGCGCGCCGAGTTCGAGCAGGTCCTCGCCGGCTATGCCGGGGCGCTCGACCCGCGCCTCGCGCTCGGCGCGTGGCGGCCCGATGGCGCTCTGTGCGGGTTCGCGCTCGGCTATCCGGATCGGGCGCGCGCCGTGCGCGCGATGCGCGGCAGCGACTCGCTGCTCGCACGCGTGCGTTACCTGCTGCATGCGAGGGGCTGCAGGCGCGCGGTGTTCTTCATGATCGGGGTCACCGCCGCCGAGAACAGGCGCGGCCGCGGGCTGGGCCGCGCGCTGGCCTACGAATGGGCGACGGCGCTGCTCGCAGCCGGTTTCGAGTCGGTCGTGTTCGCTCTGCTGGCCGAAGACAGCCCCGCCTGGCGCATGCTGCCGCCGCTGCGCGAGTCGCCGGCGAAGACCTACGTGCTGTACGAGGCCGATTCTGCGCGCTAGCCCGGTCTCCTACGTCGATCGCCGCACCGGCCGGCGGCTCAACGATCCGGTCTACGCCGCTGCCTTTCTCGACTGGTGCTACAACGCCCGGCTCGGGAGAGCGGCGACGCGTCTGCTGATCAGCCGGCGCCTGGTTTCGTATCTGGTCGGCTGGTACTACCGTCGGTCGTGGACGCGCCGCAAGATCCCGGGCTTCGCGCGCGCCCTGGG
>JBLMWT010000019.1:0-20832 GCA_050257375.1 Sphingomonadaceae bacterium | reverse complement strand
AGACTCTTGAGAAGCGCATTGGCAGCATGGAGGTTCATGTCCTCGGCCGGATGGACCAGCGCTACGCGTAACCGGCCGCGATGCGAACCGAGGGCTAGAAAATCGGCCAACTCCCTGACCTGCTCCACTTTGATCTCGCTGCTCGGCTTGGCCGAGCGCTGACCGGAAAGCTCGTCCTCGTCCGATACACGCTTGGCGAGACTCTCCGGCTCGACGCGGCGCACGTCCGGATGGCTGCCTGCGACGAACCATCGGCAGCCATCGCAGGTCCCGCAGGGCTCGCCGCCCCCGGTACGCGATTCGCAGAGGAGGAACTGCGCGAGGCGCTCCGCGAACGCCCGCTTGCCAATCCCGGAGGCCCCGTATATCAACAGCGCGTGTGGGAGCCGGCCGACCAGCTTCACCACCATTTTCCAAGTCTCACTATGCCACGGGAAATCCATATATTCAATCTACTAACAAGGCCTCTTCAAGTTGCTTCTGTATATTTGCGATGGTCTGCGTCGCATCGATGATCCGGAAACGACCCGGCTCGGCTGCCGCGCGCGTGAGGTAAGCCTTCCGCACTCGATTGAAGAATTCGGCGCCTTCGTTTTCGAACCTGTCGAGACTCCTTCCGCTTGCCGCGAGACGCCGTCGCGTCACCTCGAACGGGCAATCGAATACCAGCGTGCGGTCGGGCAGCAGGCCCGGGTGCACGGCCTCTGCCAGCTGCTGGATCAATTCCTGCGACACCCCCTTGCCCGCGCCTTGGTAGGCGGCGGTCGCATCGGTAAACCGGTCGCAGAGCACCCACCTGCCGGATTCGAGCGCTGGTCGAATGACGTGCTCGACGTGGTCCGCGCGTGCGGCAAACATCAGCAACGTCTCCGCTAGCGGTGCCATCGGCTCGGCCAAAACCAGCACGCGCAGCTGTTCGGCCAGTGGCGTGCCGCCCGGCTCCCTGGTCACGAGCGGCTGCCGGCCGAGCGCCGCGAGCCGCTGAGCGAGAAAATCGATATGTGTCGACTTGCCCGCGCCGTCCACGCCCTCGAGAGTGATGAACCTCCCCCGCCCGCTCATCGCGCGTGGGCCCGCTGGTATTTGTCGACCGCGCGGTTATGCGCGTCGAGCGTACGCGAGAACTCGCTCGATCCGTCCCCGCGCGCCACGTAGTACAGCGCGTCCGTTTTCGCCGGTCGCAAGGCGGCGCGCAGCGAGTCGAGGCCGGGCATCGCGATCGGGGTCGGCGGCAGACCGGCGCGCGTATACGTGTTGTACGGTCCGTCGGCGAGGAGCTGCGCCTTGGTCAGGTTGCCGTCGAACTGCGCGCCCAGGCCATAGATCACGGTGGGATCGGCCTGCAGGCGCATCCCGATGCGCAAGCGGTTCACCAGTACGCCGGCGATCATCGTCCGGTCGGAAGCGGTCCCCGTCTCCTTCTCCACGATCGAAGCCATGATGAGCGCCTCGTACGGGGATCGGTAAGGTGTCGACGGATCGCGTGCGCGCCACTCGGCATCCAGGTGGCGCTGCATGGCGCGGTAGGCGCGGCGCAGCACGGCGAGGTCACTCGATCCTTTGGCGAACATGTAAGTGTCCGGAAAGAACAATCCCTCTGAATGCGTTTCCGATGCGCCGACGCGCGCCAGCAACTGCTGCTCGTCCAGATCCGCGCTGTCGTGCCGCAGGTAGGGATCCGCATCGAGCGCATCGCGCACCTGGCGCATCGTCCAACCCTCGATCAACGTAATCTCAGCCTGCGTGACATCGCCGCGCGTGAGCTTGTCGAGCAGCTCCAGCGGGGTGAGCGGGCGCGTCAGCTCGTAACTGCCCGCCTTGATGCTCGGCGCGCGACGCAGCCCTCGCGCCAGCAACTCGAACTGCCAGCCGCCGACCGCCACGCCCGATTTTTCCATCAGTGCGACAGCCTGCCGGAACCGCGTCCCCGGCGGCAGTTCGAATTCCGTGGGAAGGCTCTTCATGGCGATCGGCGTCGTCAGGTACCAGGCAGCGTATCCTGCGGCGGCACATGCCGCCCCGAACGCCAGGATTGACAAGCCTGTGAGGAGGGATCGCAACCGGTTGCGGGCCGACGCCGCGGGTAAAGTTAGAATTCTACGATGGATCAAGCCCTCGATCGCCCTGCATTTGCGCCGCTGACGAGTCTCGGCGCGCTAGCCGTGCGCGGCCCCGATGCGCGTGCGTTCCTGCACGCTCAGCTGACGAACGACGTCGAGCACTTGCCCGGGGATTGCGCGCGGCGCGCCGGCTGGTGCTCGGCCAAGGGACGCCTGCTTGCCAGCTTCGTCGTCATCCCGTGCACCGACGGGTTCCTGCTGCAGGTCGCGCGCGACCTTGCGCCCGTAGTGGCCAAGCGCCTGGCGATGTTCGTGCTTCGTTCGAAGGTGACTGTTGTCGATGTATCAAACGAACATCGTCAGCTCGGCATGTGGGGCGCCGGTACGCAAGCGCGCCTCGCCGCCTGCGGCCTGAGCGTCCCTGCGGGCGATCTGGCTCTCGCCCGCTTGGGCGAGGTGGTCGCGGTGCGCATGGGCGAAGAGCGATTCCTCGTGCTCGGCCCGAATACGGAGGCAACAGCACTCGAAGGGCGCCTCGACCTTACTCCGGGCGCGGAGAGCGCCTGGACGCTCGCCGAGATTCGGGCGGGCCGCCCCCTCATCGTCCAGGCGACTCAAGACCTGTTCGTTCCGCAGATGGTGAACCTCGAATCGATTGGTGGCGTCGACTTCAAGAAGGGATGCTACCCGGGCCAAGAGATCGTGGCGCGCACCCAGTACCGCGGGCAACTCAAGCGGCGCATGGTGCGGGCGCGTGCGCCGGCAGGCGTAGCGCTCGTACCGGCGCAGGACCTGTACAGCGACCAAATTCCAGGCCAGGCGAGCGGCACGGTGGTAAGCGCGGCGCCGGCGGACGGCGGAAGCGAGTTGCTCGCGGTCGTGCCCATCGGTGCAAGCGAAGGTGGACACTTGCGCGCGACACCCGACGGGCCGGCACTCGAGGTCCTCGACCTGCCCTACTCGTCTTGAGCACCACGACCGTCTACGTCTATTACAAAGTCGACCCCGCGCGCCTGGGCGAGCTACGCTCGGCCGTACAGGCGATGTTTCAGGCGCTGCAACGCGAGTGCGGCGTGCGCGGTCGCTGGCTGCGCAGGCGAGACGATCCAGCGACCTACATGGAAGTCTACGACGGAGTTTCCGACGCCGCCGGATTCCAGCGCCTGTTGGCACAGGCAAGCGAGCACCACGGGGTAAGCGCCTGCCTAGCCGCAGGGTCGATGCGGCATGCCGAGATATTCGTTCAGGCGGACTGAGCGATGTGCCTCATTCTCGTCGCCTGGAAGGCGCACCCCTCGTACCCCCTGGTCGTTGCCGCCAACCGCGACGAGTTTCACGCACGCCCCACCGCTCCCGCCGCATTCTGGCAGGACCAGCCCGCGATCCTCGCCGGCCGAGATCTGGAGTGCATGGGCACCTGGCTTGGCGTGACGCGTTCGGGCAAGTTCGCCGCGGTGTCCAATTTTCGCGAAGGCGTTCCGCGCGACCCAGTGGCGCGTTCGCGCGGGCTGCTGGCGAGCATATTCCTCTCCAATCATGTTTCGGCACAGGATTTCGCGCGGAAGGTCGCGCACGACGGGCCCGAGTACAGCGGCTTTAACTTTCTCGCCGGGGACCGCGATGAGCTGTGGTGGGTATCGAACCGGAATGCCGGAGCACGGCGCCTGGCACCTGGCATCTACGGCGTGTCCAATCATCTGCTCGATACCCCGTGGGTCAAGGTTGTGCGCGGCAAGCGAGCGCTCGGAGACTCACTGCTTCCGACGCCCGCGATCGAGCCGCTGCTCGCGCTGCTCGCCGACACGACGGTGGCGGCCGACGACGAGCTTCCGGACACGGGCGTCGGACCGGAGCGCGAGCGTCTGCTCTCGTCACTGCGCGTCGTGTCGGATGCCTATGGCACGCGCTGCTCGAGCGCGGTGATCGTCGGATCCGGGGGACGGGTACAGTTCGCCGAACGCTCGTACGGAGCGCAGGGCGAAGAGCGCGACACCGTACGTTACGAGTTCGCCTTAGAGGGTTAAAGCCGGCGGCGCATCCTCAGGTGGCGGATACCGGCCTCGAGGTATTCCTCGCCTTCCTCGATGAAGCCGTGCGCACGGTAGAACTCGCGCGCATGCGTCTGCGCGGATAGCGCGAGCTCGCCATCGCCGCGCGCCACAGCCGCTTCCACCAGCCGTTCGAGCAGCGCACCGCCGATGCCGCGGCCGCGCCATGGGCGCAGCACCGCCATGCGGCCGACGTGACCCACCACCTGCTCGCCGTGGCGCTCCGGCGGGAGCAGCCTGCCGGTCGCGATCGCGCGTCCGGTTTCGTCGTGCGCCAAGGCGTGCAGGCAGAGCGCGTCGTGCTCGTCCAGCTCCAGCTCTTCGGGGACGCCCTGCTCCAGCACGAAAACCTGCCTGCGGATTTCGCTCGCCTCCGCACGCGCAGCCGCCCAGTCAGTCACCTCGATCCTCAACATTGAGGGAAAGTATAATTCGATGTTTTTTCGTGGACCATTCATGCACAGCCTCTGGAGCGACACCGACGCTGCCAAGTTTTCCGGGCCGCTCGGCGCGCGCGTCTACACGTCCCGGTTGCTCGGGCGCGACAAGTCGCTCGTCCTGCACGGCGGCGGCAACACCTCGGTGAAGCTGCGCGAGAAGAACGTGTTCGGCGAAGAGCACGACGTTCTCTACGTGAAGGGAAGCGGCTGGGACCTCGAGACTATCGAGGCCGCCGGCTTCACGCCGGTCGCGCTCGAGTACGTGCGACGCCTGGCGCAGCTCGCCTCGCTGCCCGATCCGCAGATGGTGAACGAGCTGAATACCCACGTGCTGCGGGCTGGAGCGCCCTCGCCATCGGTCGAAACAATCCTGCACGCCATTCTGCCCCATCGTTTTGTGGACCATACGCACGCGGACGCAGTGCTGTCGATTTCCAACGCTCCCGCGGGCGAGAAGCGTATCCGCGAGATCTACGGCGATCTGGTCGTCGTCGTCCCCTACGTGATGGCCGGCTTCGACCTCGCGGCGCGCTGCGCGCGCGAGTTCGCGGCTCACGCCGGCCCAGCCACCATCGGCATGGTGCTGCTATCGCACGGGGTGTTCTCGTTCGGCGCTGACGCGCGCGAGTCGTACGAGCGCATGGTGCGCCTCGTCTCCATGGCGGAGGACTATCTCGCCGCGCACGACGCATGGCAGCAGAAGCTGCCCGCGCCCTCGCCTGCCACGGCCGGGCGTGAGGACATCGCGCGGCTGAGGCGCGACATCTCCCAGGCTGCTGGCTTCCCGATGGTCCTCAAGGTGAACGACAGCGCGAAGTTCCTCGCATTCGCGCAGCGCCGCGACGTGGCGCGCATTTCCCAGAGCGGTCCGGCCACGCCCGATCACGTCATTCGCACCAAGCCCTTGCCCATGCTCGGTCGCGACGTTGCGGCTTTTGCGCAGGCTTACCGCGGATACTTCGAGCGCCACGCGCCAGCCGCGAAGGAGCCGAAGGCCATGCTCGACCCAGCGCCGCGCATGGTGCTCGATGCGGCACTCGGCTTCGCCGCGGCGGGACGAGGCGCAAAGGACGCGGCGATCGTCGAGGACCTCTACGACCATACGATCGACGTCATCCTGCGCGCGGAGGCGCTTGGCGGCTGGCGAGCTTTGGACGAACGGCATCTTTTCGACATCGAGTACTGGGACCTGGAGCAGGCCAAGCTGCGCAAGGTGGGCGCCGCACCCGCATTCGCCGGGGAGGTGGTCCTGGTGACCGGTGCCGCCTCGGGCATCGGCAAGGCCTGCGTCGAGGCGTTTCTCAAGCGCGGTGCGGCCGTCGTCGGTCTGGACCGCAACCCGGCGGTTGCAGACGCGTGGCGCCGCGCGGATTTCCTCGGGCTGGCTTGCGATGTCACCAATCCCGCCGCGATGCGTGCTGCGCTCGACGCCGCGGTCAAGCGCTACGGCGGACTGGACATGCTGGTGCTGAACGCCGGCATCTTCCCTGCCTCCCAGCCGATCCAGGCGATCGCGCCGGCCACCTGGCAGGCGACGATGTCGGTGAACGTGGAAGCGAACCTGCGCCTGATGCAGGACTGCCATGCGCTGCTCAAGCTCGCGCCGCGGGGCGGACGGATCGTCGTCGTCGGATCCAAGAACGTTCCCGCTCCGGGCCCAGGCGCCGCGGCCTACTCGGCGTCCAAAGCCGCGCTGAACCAATTGGCGCGGGTGGCGGCGCTCGAATGGGGCAAGGACGGAATACGCATCAACTCATTGCATCCCAATGCGGTGTACGACACCGCGCTTTGGACCGACGAAGTGCTCGCCTCGCGCGCGGCAGCGTACAAGCTGACCGTCGAGCAATACCGCCGCAACAATCTGCTCGGCACTGAAGTGACCTCGCGCGATGTCGCGGAGCTCGCGGCGGAGATGTGCGGGCCGCTGTTCGCCAAGACTACGGCTGCGCAGGTCCCCGTGGACGGCGGAAACGAAAGAGTGGTGTGATGGCTGTCGCGACGATGCGCTGGACGCGCGCGACACTCGAGCTCCTCGATCAGAGGCTGCTGCCCGAGCGCATCGAATACTTGGCGTGTCGCACCGCCGCCGAGGTGGCGCAGGCGATCCGGGACATGGTCGTACGCGGCGCGCCGGCGATCGGCTGCGCGGCGGCATTCGGCATCGCGCTCGCCGCGCGCGACGGTCCACCCTCCCACGCGGACTTCGAAGTCCTCGCGCACAGCCGCCCAACGGCAGTGAACCTGTTCTGGGCGCTCGAGCGCATGCGCAAGGCGCTCGAGGCGCGCGGCGCCGGTGCGCTCGAGGGCGAGGCGCTGGCGATCTTCGAAGAGGACCTGGCAGCCAACCGCGCGCTCGGCGCGCAGGGTGCGCCGCTCGTCCCCGACGGCGCCCGGGTCATGACGCACTGCAACGCGGGCGCGCTGGCCACTGCGGGGCACGGCACCGCGCTCGGCGTACTGCGCTCGGCGCGCGACGCGGGGCGGCGTATCTCGGTGATCGCGAACGAAACTCGGCCCTACTTGCAGGGCGCGCGCCTGACGGCATGGGAGTTGATCCAGGAGTCGATTCCCGTCACCCTGGTCACCGACAACATGGCGGGCTTTCTCATGAGCCGCGGCGAAGTCGACCTGGTGATCGTCGGCGCGGATCGCGTCGCGGCCAATGGCGACGTCGCGAACAAGATAGGCACTTATATGCTTGCCGTTCTCGCGCGACGTCACGCTCTGCCCTTCTACGTAGCGGCGCCGCTGTCCACGTTCGACGCAACCCTGGCCGACGGACGCGCGATTCCGGTAGAGGAGCGCCCTCCGGGCGAGGTGACCGGCTACGGCGCGATGCGCTGGGCGCCGCAGGGCGTCATGGTGCGCAATCCGGCGTTCGACATCACGCCCGCGGAGCTCGTCACGGCGCTGATCACCGAGTGCGGCGTCCTGAGACCGCCGTTTAGTCCCGCTATCGCGGAGCTTCTTCTCCGACCGGAAGCAATTCAGGAGTGAAGGGAATCGTTCAATCGCGGATCTCCACGGGCGTTCCCGCCTGAATGAGATCGAAGAGCTCCACGATCTCGGCGTTGTGCATGCGCACGCAGCCGATCGACCCAGGCTTGCCCATTTCGGCGCTGTCCGGCGAGCCGTGGATGTAGATGTAGCGACGCATGGTATCGACCTCGCCCAGCCTGTTGAACCCCGGCTCGCAGCCCGACAGCCAAAGAATGCGCGTCAGGATCCAGTCGCGGCCGGGATAGCGCGCGTGCAACGCGGGGCTCCAGACCTCCCCGGTCGGGCGGCGGCGTACGAACACCGTGTTGGCCGGCTGGCCTGCGCCGATCTTGGCGCGCACGATGTGGCGGCCGCGCGGCGTGCAGAAGCTGCCGTTTCGCTCTCCGGGACCATTCTTGGAGGTGGACACTCTGTAGGCCTTCAGCGCGCGACCCTGACCGTCGCGCAGCGTCAGCTCCTGCCGCGCCAGGCTGATTTCGATCTTCATCGTTTGGCGGCGAAAAACGCGCTCAGGAGCGCTCCGCAATCTTCGGCGAGCAGCCCCCCCTCCACCCTCAGCTGGCTCCTCAGGACCTGCTTTTTCGGATCGGTCGCGCCGTACACCGCGCGCGCGACGCGGGCGTGGAACATCGCCCCGAGGCACATGTCGCAGGGCTCGAGCGTGACGTACAGGGTCGACCCCGCCAGGCGGTAGTTGCGCGCAGTCGTCGCCGCCGCGCGCAGTGCCTGGACTTCGGCGTGCGCGGTGGGATCGCAGGCGGCGATCGGACGGTTCCAGCCCTCCCCGATCACCTTGCCATCCAGCACCACCACCGCGCCGACCGGCACTTCCCCTTCTTCGGCGGCGCGGCGCGCGAGCTCTAGAGCGCGGCGCATGAATACCTCGTCGTTCATGCCCGCACGATACCTGAACGCGCACGCAGCGCGGCGAGCGCGGCGAGCGCCGCCAGAGATGTGCCGACCGAAAGAGCGAGTGCGGTGTGCACGCCCGCGCGCTCCAGCACCAGTCCGAACAAAAACGGAGCCGCCGCCTGCATCGCCCGTGCGAGGACGTTCAGCACGCCCACGCGTTGGCCGTATCCCGCTTCGCCGAACACCGCCAGCGGCAAGGTTCCCTTCGCGATGGTGATCATCCCGTTGCCCGCCCCGTGCAGCAACGCGAACCCGGACACCCCGACCGGAATCCCTCCTGTGAACCAGAGCAGGACACCGCCGAGAGGATGCAGCGCGGTGGCGACGCGCGCGGTAAGCAAGGGATGGAAGCGCAGCCGTCGAGCTGCGAGGTACTCGACCGCGCGCGCAGCGACTTGTGCTGGCCCCACGAGCGCCGCAGCGCCGAGCGCCGCGGCGCCACCCGCCCCCGCGGCCAGCAGCAGGCCCGGCAAGTGCGCAGCCATCGCGGACGTGACGAATGCGGTCGCAGCGAAGAACAGCGCCATCAGTAGTAGCTCGCTGCGCGCGCCGGCTCGGGCGTGTGCCTCGGGCGCTCCTGCGGCATCGTTGCCACCCCGCCCTGCGCCCGCCCGCAGCGGCTCGGTTCGAATCGCCGGGATGGCATAGAGATTGAGCGGAAGGCATAGCGCGAGCTGCGCAAGCGCCCACGCCATGCAAGTCGCTCGCCAGCCAAAGCGACCTTCCAGCAGCGCGCTCAGCGGCCAACCCACGGTGCTGGCGAAGCCGGCGATCAGCGTCACGCCGGTGATCAGGCTGCGCGCCGCCTGCCCGTGCAGGCGCACCAGCGCGGCGAAGGCGGTGTCGTACAGCCCCATCGCCATGCCGAAGCCGAGTAGACCCCAGGCGACGAACAGCAGCATCGCGTCGTGCGCGGCCGCGAGGAGCGCCAGTCCTCCGGCCATGACGAGGTTGGATCCAGCCAGCATGGGCCGTCCACCATGTCGATCGATGGCACGCCCGATCGAAGGTCCGAGCAGCGCGGTGATCGCCAAGGCCACTGAAAATGCCCCGAACACCGTCGTCTCGGGCAAGACGAGGTCACGCCCCACCGGGGCTGCGATGATGGCGACCAGATACACCGTGGAGGCCCAGGCGATGGTCTGCGTGAAGCCGATCACGATCACTTGTCCAAGCGCCGAATGGCGCGGCGGCATGGACGAGGCGCCCCTCATTCCCACTCGATCGTCGCGGGCGGCTTGGACGAGATGTCGTAGGTGACGCGATTGATGCCGCGCACCTCGTTGATGATACGGTTCGATACGCGCGCGAGCAGCTCGTGCGGCAGCGGTGCCCAGTCGGCGGTCATGAAGTCCGTGGTCTGCACCGCGCGCAGAGCCACCGCGTAGTCGTAGGTGCGCCCGTCCCCCATCACTCCCACCGATTTCACCGGCAGGAACACGGCGAAGGCCTGCGCGACCCTGTCGTACCAGTCGGCGCGCCGCAGCTCGTCGATGAAAATAGCATCGGCCCGCTGCAGCAGTTGGGCGTACTCGCGCTTGACTTCGCCCAGGATGCGCACGCCGAGACCTGGCCCCGGGAACGGATGGCGGAACACCATCTCGCGTGGCAAGCCGAGGGCGAGCCCGAGCTCTCGCACCTCGTCCTTGAACAGTTCGCGCAGCGGCTCGAGCAGCTTGAGGTGGAGCGTCTCCGGCAGGCCGCCGACGTTATGGTGCGACTTGATGCTGGTCGCCTTCTTGGTCTTCGCGCCGGCCGATTCGATCACGTCCGGGTAGATGGTGCCCTGGGCGAGCCATTTCGCGTTCGTGATCCTCCCCGCCTCGCGCTGGAAGAGTTCGACGAACTGCTTGCCGATGATCCTGCGTTTTTGCTCCGGATCGGACACGCCGGCGAGCGCCGCGTAGAACTCCTCGGTCGCGTCGACATGGATGACCTTGACCTGCATGTGCCTTGCGAAGGTATCCATGACCTGCGCTGCCTCGTCGAGGCGCAGAAGCCCGTGGTCGACGAACACGCAGGTGAGCTGCGGGCCGATCGCCCGGTGAATCAGCGCTGCGGCCACCGACGAGTCGACTCCGCCCGAAAGGCCGAGGATCACTTCCTCGCGCCCGACCTGCTCGCGGATGCGTGCGACCGCCTCGGTGACGTAATCGGGCATGTTCCAGTCCCCGGCGCAGCCGCAGATGTCGAGCACGAAGCGCTCGAGCATGCGCTTTCCCTGGCGCGTGTGCGTCACCTCGGGATGGAACTGCACGCCGTAGAAGCGGCGCGCCTCGTCGGCCATGCCGGCGATCGGGCATGCCTCGGTCGAGGCCATGAGCTTGAAGCCCGGCGGCAGCGCGACGACCTTGTCGCCGTGGCTCATCCATACCTTGAGCATGCCGTGGCCTTCGGCGGTGCGGTAGTCCTCGATTCCCTCGAGCAGGTTCGAATGGCCGCGCGCCCGCACCTCGGCGTAGCCGAACTCGCGCACCTTGCCGGCCTCCACCTTTCCGCCGAGCTGCTGCGCCATGGTCTGCATGCCGTAACAGATCCCTAGCACCGGCACGCCGAGCTCGAATACCGCCATGGCCGCCCGATCGTGCGATTCCTCGTAAGCGGACATGTAGCTGCCCGAGAGGATGACGCCTTTGGCGCCGAACGCGCGCACGAACGCGTCCGACACATCGCACGGATGGATCTCGCAGTAGACCTTGGCCTCGCGCACGCGGCGTGCGATGAGCTGCGTGTACTGCGCGCCGAAATCGAGAATCAGGATCTTGTCGTGCATCCTGTTCTCATCCAACGCGATAGTTCGGCGCTTCCTTGACGATCTGGACGTCGTGGACGTGTGATTCGCGCACACCCGCAGTCGTGATCTCGACGAACCGGGATTTGGTGCGCAGCTCGTCGACGGTCGCGCAGCCGGTATAGCCCATGCTCGCGCGCACCCCTCCGAGCAGTTGCTGGATCACGGCCAGCACCGGACCTTTGTACGGCACGCGTCCCTCGACCCCCTCCGGAACGAGCTTGTCGACGTTCATCTCCGAGTCCTGGAAGTAACGGTCCGCCGCGCCTTTTTGCATCGCGCCCAGCGATCCCATACCCCGGTAGGACTTGTAGGAGCGTCCCTGGTACAGCTCGATGTCGCCCGGGGACTCGTCCGTGCCGGCGAAAAGCGACCCGAGCATCACGGCATGCGCTCCTGCGGCGAGCGCCTTGGCGATGTCGCCCGAATAGCGGATACCTCCGTCCGCGATCAGCGGCACGTCGCTCTTGGCGAGCGATTCGGCGACGTTCTCGATCGCGGTGATTTGCGGCACGCCCACGCCCGCGACGATGCGCGTGGTGCAGATCGATCCCGGGCCGATGCCCACTTTGACGCCGTCGGCCCCGTGGTCGACGAGCGCTCGCGCGCCGTCGCCGGTCCCGACGTTGCCGCCGATCACCTGCACTTTCGGGTAATTCTTCTTGATCCATTGCACCCGATCGAGCACGCCTTGGGCGTGGCCGTGTGCCGTGTCGACCACGAGCACGTCCGCACCGGCCTCGACCAGCATGGCCACGCGCTCGTCCGTGCCCTCCCCCACGCCTACGGCGGCACCGACGCGCAGCTTGCCCTGCGGGTCCTTGCACGCAATCGGATGCGCGCTTTCCTTGAGGATGTCCTTGACCGTGACCAGGCCCTTGAGGCTGAAGTCCTCGTCCACGACGAGCACCCTCTCCAGGCGGTGCTTGTGCATGAGCTGCATGGCTTCTTCGCGCGATGCGCCGTCGCGCACCGTCACCAGCCTGCGCTGCGGCGTCATCATCGCCTTCACCGGCTGGTCGAGGTTCGTCTCGAAGCGCAGGTCACGGTTCGTGACGATTCCGACCACCTTGCCTGCCTTGACGACCGGAAACCCCGAGATCTTGTATTGGTGCTGCAACGCGATGACATCGCGCACCGTCATCTCTGGCGTCACGGTCATGGGATCGCGCAAAACGCCGGATTCGAAGCGCTTGACCTTTGCCACCTCCGCCGCCTGCGCCTGCGGAGACAAATTCTTGTGCACGATGCCGATGCCGCCTTCCTGGGCGATGGCGATCGCGAGGCGCGCCTCGGTGACGGTGTCCATCGCCGCGGAGACGAGCGGCACATTCAGCTCGAGCGTGCGGGTCAGACGGGTTTTCAGGGAGACTTCGCGCGGCAGGACGCGCGAGTGGGCGGGAAGGAGGAGAACGTCGTCGAAGGTCAGCGCCTTCTGGATGACGCGCATTGAGGTTACCTTTCTCGCAAAGCCGCATTATACGCGAGCGTGAGAAGTACTCGTTTGACGGTTTCTGGGAAAGTCGATACCGTCGCCGTGTCCTCCGGGGCAGCGCTTGCCGCGCGAGAGCCTGGAGATCGAGTGGCGGGAGGAAGCATGAGACTGTCGCAGTGGATTGCGCTGATAATTTGTGGCCTGGCTGCGGCCGCAGCGCAGGCGCAGGGCTACAAATGGATCGACAAGGATGGTCACGTGAAGTACGGTGACACGCCTCCGCCCGGCGTGAAGGCTACCCCGCTCGGCCCGCCCCCGCCGCCCGTGAGCACGCCGTCCCCCTCGAGCGACGCCGGCGCGGGTAACGGCGCAGGCGCGTCAGCCAGCAAGGGTCCGCTGACGCCTGCCGAGCAGGAACTGGAGTTCCGCCGCCGCGTCAAGGAAGCGCAGGAGGCCGCCGCCAAGGCGGATAAAGAACGCCAGGCGGCGGAAGACAAGAAGCAGAACTGTGCCAATGCGCAAGAGGCGCTGCGTACCTTGGAAAGCGGCCAGCGCATCATGCGCACCGACGAACACGGCGAGCGCTACTACATCAGCGACCAGCAGCGCTCGGCGGAAGAAGCGCGCGCGCGCCGGGCGGTGAGCGACTACTGCAACTAGCGCAGTCGCCGGCGGCGCTCGGCGGCGCGGGCGCGCCGTGCTTCCTTCGGATCCATCTCCAGCGCGCGGTAGACCTCGACACGGTCGCCGTCGGCCAGCACCTGAGCCGCCGCAACCTGCCGGCCGTGAATACCGAGCCGTTCGCGGCGCAAGTCCATCTCCGGGTGACGTTCGAGCAGGCCGGATGCTTCGAGCGCCTGGCCTGCGGTACTGCCCTCGACGAGGTTGAGGCTCACTGTGTCGAGGCTCCCCGGCAGCGCGAGCACCACTTCAATTTGCAGGCGCTTGGCCATACAAGGTCTCCGCGCGCCTGCTGAAGCTGCCGACCATGGTGTCCGCGATGTGGCCGAACAGCGGATCCAGCAGCTTGGCCAGCCATCGACTGGAGAACTGGTACTCCATCCGGAACTCGATGCGTGCCGCGCGCTCGCCAAGCGGAACGAAGCGCCAGCTCGCCGCGAAGTGTTTGAAGGGTCCCTCTACCAGGCGCATATCTATTTTCTCGCCCGGGACATTGGCGTTCTCGGTGGTAAAGCTCTGCCGGATGCCTTTGATTCCGACCGTGATCGTGGCAAGGGTAAGGTCGGGCTCGCGCGCGTGCACCTTGGCCGCGAGGCACCAGGGCAGGAATTCTGGATAGGCCTCGACATCGTCCACCAGGGCGAAGAGCGCAGCGGCGGAATGCTCTACGATGGCGGAGCGCGCGACGCGCCTCACGGACTTGCCTGCCGCACTGCTAGAATCCGCCCCCTTCTCGACCCACGCCCATGTCCATCGTCCAGAACCGCAAGGCCTTTCACGACTATTTCGTCGAGGAGCGCTACGAGGCGGGACTCGCGCTCGAAGGCTGGGAGGTCAAGGCGATCCGCGCCGGCCGGGTCCAGCTTGCCGACGCCTACGTCGTGGTCCGCAACGCCGCACTGTGGCTGCTCGGCGCGCACATCAGTCCGCTGCCTACCGTATCGACCCACTTTACGCCGGACCCCACGCGCACCCGGAAGCTGCTCATGCACGCCGAGGAGATTGGGCGACTGATCGGCAAGGTCGAGCAACGGGGCTATACGCTGATCCCGCTCGACATGCATTACCGCAAAGGGCGCATCAAGCTCGAGATCGCGCTCGCGCGCGGCAAGCTCAAGCACGACAAGCGGGCCTCCGAGCGCGAACGCGAATGGCAGCGCGACAAGCAGCGGCTGATGCGCGGCCGCGCCTGAATGCGGTCGCACTAGGCGACCGGGGACGCCGTCTTCTTCGCGTCGCCTGACGGCGACTTGCCGGCGAGCGACAGCCAAGTCGAAACGACCGTATCTGGATTGAGCGAAAGGCTCTCGATTCCCTGCTCCATGAGCCAGCGCGCCAGGTCGGGATGGTCCGACGGCCCCTGGCCGCAGATCCCCACGTACTTGCCCTGCTTGCGGCAGGCCCGGATCGCCATCGAGAGCATCGCCTTCACCGCCGGATCTCGCTCGTCGAACACCTCGGCGACCAGCCCCGAATCCCTGTCCAGCCCGAGCGTGAGCTGCGTCATGTCGTTGGAGCCGATCGAGAAACCGTCGAAATGCTCGAGGAAATCCTCCGCCAGCACCGCGTTCGACGGCAGCTCGCACATCATCACCAGGCGCAAGCCGTTCGCACCGCGCTTGAGTCCCTTTTGCTCGAGCAGGCGCACCACCTCGCGCGCCTCGCCCAGGGTGCGCACGAACGGCACCATGAGCTCGACGTTCGTCAGGCCCAGCTCGTCGCGCACCTTTTTCATGGCGGCGCATTCGAGCTCGAAGCAGTCCCTGAAGCTCTGCGCGACGTAGCGCGAGGCGCCGCGGAAGCCGAGCATCGGGTTCTCCTCCTCCGGCTCGTAGCGCTCGCCGCCCAGCAGCTTGCGATATTCGTTCGACTTGAAGTCCGACAGCCGCACGATCACCGGACGCGGCCAGAAGGCAGCCGCGATGGTCGCTACGCCCTCGACCAGCTTCTCGCTGAAAAAAGCTCTGGGGTCGGAATACCCACGCGCCGCCCTTTCCACCTTCGCCTTCAGCTCGGCCGGAAGGTTCGGATATTCGAGGCAGGCGCGCGGATGCACCCCGATCTCGTTGTTGATGATGAACTCCAGGCGCGCCAACCCGACGCCCGCACTCGGCAACTGCGCGAAATCGAAGGCGAGCTGGGGATTGCCGACGTTCATCGCGATCTTGACCGGAATCTTCGGCATCTCGCCGAGTTCGCTGGTGACGACGTCGAACGGCAGGATTCCGTCGTAGACGTTGCCCGTATCGCCCTCGGCGCACGATACGGTCACCGGTTTGTCGCTGGTCAGGCGCTCCGTGGCGTTGCCGCAGCCCACCACCGCCGGAATGCCGAGCTCGCGCGCGATGATCGCCGCGTGACAGGTGCGCCCTCCCCGATTGGTGACGATCGCAGAGGCAAGCTTCATCACCGGCTCCCAGTTCGGATCCGTCATGTCGGTCACGAGCACGTCGCCTTTGCGCACCAGCGACATCTGTGAGGCGTCCTTCACCAGCCTGACGGCACCCGTGCCGATCTTGTGTCCAATGGCACGACCGGTGACGAGGACCTTCGAGCTTCCCTTGAGCGCATAGCGCTCGCCGGCGCCTTGTTTGCGCGAGCGCACCGTCTCGGGCCGCGCCTGCAGGACGTACAGCCTGCCGTCCAAGCCGTCCTTGGCCCATTCGATGTCCATCGGTCGGCCGTAGTGACTTTCGATCTCGACTGCGTAGCGCGCGAGTTCGAGCACATCGGCGTCGGAGAGCGAGAAGCGATTGCGCTCCGCGTCGGGTACGTCGACCGTACGCGTCGAATTCCCGGCGGACCGTGCATCCGTGAACACCATCTTGCTCAGCTTGGAGCCAAGCGCGCGACGGATCACGGCGGGTCGGCCTTGGGCGAGCATCGGCTTGTGTACGTAGAATTCGTCGGGGTTCACGGCGCCCTGAACGACCATTTCGCCGAGACCCCAGGAAGCCGTGACGAAGACGACGTCACGGAAGCCGGATTCCGTGTCCAGCGTGAACATGACCCCGCTGGACCCGAGGTCGCTGCGCACCATTTGCTGCACGGCGGCCGACAGCGCGACGCCGGTGTGATCGAAGCCGTGATGGACGCGGTAGGAGATGGCCCGGTCGTTATACAGGGAGGCGTAGACCTGACGGATCGCCTCCAGAACGTTCTCGACCCCCTGAATGTTCAGAAAGGTCTCCTGCTGGCCGGCGAACGACGCGTCCGGCAGATCCTCGGCGGTCGCCGAAGAGCGAACCGCGAATGAGATTTCACTCGAGCCTGAAGCTGCAACCAACTGATAATACTTTCTTATCCCATTTTCGACATCGGCGGGAAACGGCGCTTCCTCGATCCACGAGCGGATGTCCTTGCCGCAGGCCGCGAGCGCGGTGACGTCACTTGCATCGAGGTGCGCCAGTCGCTCGCCGATCCTCCGATCGAGTCCGCTGTGCGCCAGGAACTTGCGGTAGGCCTCGGCCGTGGTCGCGAATCCGCCCGGCACCCGGATGCCCGCCTGGGATAGGCGGCTCATCATCTCTCCCAGCGAGGCGTTCTTGCCCCCGACTTGCTCCAAGTCGGTCATTCGCAGATCCTTCAGCCAGGATACCAGCATCGCCCCGCTCCATCGCTATTGCCCGGCACGGGCAAAAAACTCTATTTTACCGGCATCCATGCGGCGCAAAGTCTTCTTCGTATCCGATGGCACGGGCATCACCTCGCAGATGCTCGGGCACAGCTTGCTGACCCAGTTCGAAGGCGTCGAATTCGACCAGGTGACGCTTTCGTTCATTGACAACACCCAGAAAGCCGAGGAATGCCGTGCACGCATCGAGCAAGAGGTTGCGCGCGGCAACGGCTACCCGATCGTCTTTTCCACGCTGGTGAACAGCGAAGTGCGCGCGGTGTTCCGCAACACAAAGGCGCTGTACCTGGACTTCTTCGAAACATTCATCGGGCCGCTCGAGGCCGGGCTCGGCATACCGTCCACCCACACGATCGGACGCTCTCACAGCGCGATGGACAAGAAGGAGTACCACAACCGCATCGAGGCGATCAATTTCGCGATGGCGCACGACGACGGCGCCACCGACGTCGATCTCGACGGAGCAGACGTGATCCTGGTTGGCGTATCGCGCAGCGGCAAGACGCCCACTTGCCTCTATCTCGCGTTGCAGTTCGGTGTCAGGGCCGCGAACTACCCGCTCGTCCCCGAGGATCTCGAGCGCGAGCAGCTGCCGCGTGCGCTGCGCGCGCAGAAGTACAAGCTCTACGGTCTGAGCATCGCACCGGAGCGTCTTGCGGAAATTCGGCAATCCCGGCGCCCGCACAGCCGATACGCCGACCCCGCCAACTGTCGCTACGAAGTCGACCAGGCGCAGGACCTGATGCGGCGGGAAGGTATACGCTGGCTGGATACCACGGCGAAGTCGATCGAAGAGATCGCCACTACCATCATGCGCGAGCTCAGGATCGAGAAGCACCTGTTCTGAGCTGGCGCGCCCTCTCGTACAGGCAGATGGCCGCGGCTGCGGCGACGTTCAACGATTCGACCGCCGCACCGAGCGGGATCGTAATCCGGTCCGCTGCATGAGCCGCGGTCGCGGCGCTTACCCCCTGCCCCTCCGCGCCGAAGATCAATCCTAGTCGGCCTGTCATGTCGACCCCGGCGGGCGGCGTGCCGCCGTGGGCCGCGGCGCACACGACCCTGCCCGCGAAGCGCTCCATGGCCGCGGCGAGATCGTCCGTCTGCAGGACGCGCAGCGCGAAGTGCGCACCCATGCCTGCCCTCAGCGTCTTCGGGGCCCATGGATCCGCGCAGCCGCGCGCCAAGACCACATCCCGCACGTCGAATGCCGCAGCGGCACGCAGGATCGCCCCGAGATTACCCATGTCCTGAATGCCCTCGAGGAATACGCAAACCTGCGCCATCGCCAAATCGGACGGCGCGGACGGCACGGCGATCTCGGCCGCCAGGCCTGTCGGAGATTCCGTGTCCGAGATGGCCGCAAATACGGCCTCGGACAGCACCACCGGGCTCAGCTCCGCGCGCACGACCAGCTCCGCGATCTCCGGACGCTCCAACCCACCCTCGCTCACTAGGAGAGCCAGGGGCAGGCCGCCGCGATCGAGTAGCGCTTCGACGAGATGCGGTCCCTCTATCAGCGCCCGCGCCTCGCGCCTGCGCATGCGTCGGTCACGCACCAGCCGACGCCAGCGCCGCACCTGGGGATTGTCGCGCGAGCGAATCGCCTTCACGGGCGAAGGCCCGTGCGCCTACGCGCGCGCGCGATCGAGCACGGCGAGCACTGCATCGGCAGCCTTCTGCGCCGCACCTTGGCGCAGCGTCAAATGAATGTCGTGGAATTTCTCGCGTTGCCGCTCTTGCGCGTCTGCGTCGCGCATGAGCGCGATCAGCTCCGCGCTGAGCGCTGCGGGCGTGGCCTTTTCCTGGAGCAGCTCGGGCACGAGGAATTCCCCCGCCAGGACATTGGGCAGCCCGACATATGGAACACGCTGCATGCGCCGCATCAGTGCCGCGGTCAGCGGCGACATGCGGTACGTGATGACCATCGGGGTCCCGAACAGCGCCGCCTCGAGCGTCGCGGTCCCGCTCGCCACCAGCGCCAAGTCCGCCGCGGCGAGCGCTTCGTGCGAATGGCCAAAGAGCAGCGTGAGAGACAGCTCGCCTCCGGCATGGTGCCGCAAGGCGGTCTCGAAGAGCTCGCGCGTCTCACGGGTCGCCATGGGGCACACGAAATGGATGTCGTCCATCTCTTCCTGCAAGCGTCGCGCGGTCTTGACGAACAGCTCCGCCATGTACTGCAGCTCGGAGCGGCGGCTGCCAGGCAGCAGCGCGACGACCCGCTTCGCGCGCGGCAGGCGCAGTTGCGCGCGCGCCTCCTCCTTGTTCACCTCGAGCGGAATGACATCGGCCAGCGGATGGCCGACATAGGTCACGGGCACTCCCGCGCGCTCGTAAAGGGGGGGCTCGATCGGAAACAGGGCCAGCATGTGCGTGACCGCGCGCGCGATCTTGCGGATGCGCCACGCCCGCCATGCCCAGATCGACGGGCTCACGTAGTGCACCGTCGGGATGCCGGCGCGCTTCAGGCGCTGCTCCAGGCCCAGATTGAAGTCCGGGGCGTCGACACCGATAAAAGCGTCCGGCGGATCGGCCAGCAGGCGCGCGGCGAGTTCCTTGCGGATCGCGGAAATCTCGCGCACATGACGCAATGCCTCGACGTAGCCGCGTACCGCAAGCCTGTCCATCGGAAAATACGACTCGAAGCCGAGCGCCTGCATTTTCGGCCCTCCGATGCCGAAAAAGCCCAGTTCCGGCCTGCGCGCCTTGAGTTCCGCGATGAGCGGCGCGGCAAGCAGATCGCCGGACGCCTCACCGGCCACCATGGCGATGCGCGCGGAGTGCCCGGACACGGCCTAACGCACGATGCCGCGAGAGGAGCTCGCCAGAAAGTCCACTATCGGGCGAACCTCCGAAAACTCCTGGGCGAGCGTGTGCAACGCTGCGCGGGCCTCTTCGATCCCGAGGCCTGAACGATACAGGGTGCGGTACGCGCGCTTCAGCGCGCCGATGCTCTCGGGGGAAAAACCGCGCCTGCGCAAGCCCTCGCTGTTGATTCCATACGGCTTCGCGTCGTGGCCGGCGACCATCACGTAAGGAGGGACGTCCTGTACCAGAATCGTCCCCACGGCGCTGAAACTGTGGGCGCCGACGTGGACGTACTGGTGCACCAGCGTCACGCCTCCCAGTATCGCCCAGTCCCCGATATGAACGTGCCCCGCAAGCTGAGTCGCATTGGCGAAGATCGTGTGGCTGCCGATCTGGCAATCGTGCGCGATGTGCACATAAGCCATGATCCAGTTGTCATCGCCGATGCGCGTCACGCCCGCGTCCTGCACAGTGCCGCGGTTGATCGTGACGTATTCCCGTATGGTGTTGCCATCGCCGATCTCGAGTCCGGTGTCTTCGCCGGAGTATTTCTTGTCCTGCGGCACACCGCCGATGGCCGCGAACGCGTGGATCCGGTTATTGCGACCGACGCGCGTACGCCCCTCGAGCACGGCGTGCGCGCCGATCGTGCACCCGGCCCCGACCTCCACCTGTCCGCCGATAACCGCGTAGGGCCCGACCGTCACGTCCGCAGCGAGCCGGGCCCCTGGCTCGATGATCGCACTCGGATGGATCATCGCTTCTCTTGCGGCGCGGCACGCAGCGTGCAGAGTATGTCGGCCTGCGCCACAATGCCGCCGTCGACCTTCGCCACGCAGGCAAACTTCCAGATGTTGCGCTTGACCGCCTGGACGACCACTTCGATCTCGAGCTGATCGCCTGGAACCACCGGCTTCTTGAAGCGGGCATTGTCGATGCCCGCGTAGTAGTAGAGCGAATTCTCGGTGGGCAGGCCGCCTTCCGTGCGAAAGGCGAGGACGCCCGCCGCCTGGGCCATCGCCT
>JBLMWT010000018.1:0-2625 GCA_050257375.1 Sphingomonadaceae bacterium | reverse complement strand
AGGGCCGCTGCTCGCGCGCGTGTCGCCGGCGCACGCGGTCTCGGCGCTCTCCGCCATCATGATGACCGGCGTGGCGATCGTGGGCCTCCTGTACCGGCCGAAGCTGCGCGTGTTCAAGACCGTCGGCTGGACGAGCATCGCGCTGTTCGTGATCTACCTGCTCAATGCCTACCTCCTCTTCCTCCACGACTGAGCCGCGCGCTTGGCACGCCCTCGAGGCCGAGGCCGTCCTGGCGGAACTGAAAAGCAATCCTTCAGGATTGTCCGAACAGGAAGCGCAGGCACGGCTCGAGCGTTTCGGTCTCAATCGCCTGCCACCACCGGCGCGTCGCACCGCGCTCGCGCGCTTTTTCGCTCAGTTCCACAACCTGCTCATCTACGTGCTGCTCGCCTCGGCGGCGATCACCGCCGCGCTCGGCCACGCGGTCGACGCATCGGTAATTGCGGGCGTGGTGATCGTCAACGCGATCGTCGGCTTCATCCAGGAGGGGAAGGCCGAGCAGGCGCTCGAAGCGATCAGGAACATGCTCTCGCTCGCGGCGCTCGCGCTGCGCGACGGCGCGCGCCGCGTGCTGCCCGCCGAGGAGCTGGTGCCGGGCGACGTGGTGCTGCTCGCCCCGGGCGACAAAGTGCCGGCGGACCTGCGCCTGTTCGCGGCGAGGAACCTGAGGATCGACGAGGCGGCGCTCACCGGCGAGTCGGTGCCGGTGGAGAAGTCGATCGCGCCGGTCGAGGCCGATGCGCCGCTCGGCGACCGCGCCGCCATGGCCTTCTCCGGCACGCTGGTCACCTACGGCCAGGGGCGCGGCGTGGTGGTGGCCACCGGAGCGGCGACCGAGCTCGGGCGCATCAGCGCGCTGCTCGAGAAGGTCGAGGAGATCTCGACGCCGCTCCTGCGCCAGATCGGGCGCTTCGGGCGCTGGCTCACCGGAGCGATCCTCGCGGTCTCCGCCGCCACCTTCGCGCTCGGCTACTACTGGCGCGGCTTCGCCGCGGCCGACATGTTCCTCGCCGCCGTCGGCATCGCGGTGGCGGCGATTCCCGAGGCGCTGCCGGCGATCATGACGATCACGCTGGCGATCGGGGTGCGCCGCATGGCGCGGCGCAACGCCATCGTGCGCCGCCTGCCGGCGGTCGAGACGCTCGGCTCGGTGACCGTGATCTGCTCGGACAAGACCGGCACGCTCACGAAGAACGAGATGACCGTGCACGAAGCGGTGCTCGGCGAGGCGGCGGAGCGGGAGTTCGCGCGCGCCGGCCTGCTGTGCAACGACGCCGTGGTGCGCGAGGAACGCGGGACCTGGAAGGTCGAGGGCGACCCGACCGAAGGCGCGCTCGTCACCTACGCCATGCAGGCCGGGCTGCACCCGCTGCGCGAGTACGCCGAGTGGCCGCGCCTCGACGCGATTCCGTTCGAGTCCGAGCGCCGCTTCATGGCGACGCTGCACCACGCGCCCGACGGCACGCACGCGATCTTCGTCAAGGGCGCACCCGAGCGCGTGCTCGAGATGTGCGCGGGCGACCGTGAGGCATGGCGGGAGAAAGTCGAGCGGCTCGCGCGAGCCGGCATGCGTGTGCTGGCGGTCGCGGCGCGGCGCGCGCCCGACTCGCAGGAACGCCTCGAGCTCGCTGACGTCGACGGCGGCTTCCGGCTGCTCGGCCTGGCGGGCATCATCGACCCGCCGCGCGAGGAAGCGATCGCGGCGGTACGCCAGTGCCGCGAGGCGGGCATCCGCGTCAAGATGATCACCGGCGACCACGCGGTGACCGCGGTCGCGATCGCCGAGATGCTCGGCATCGAGCGCGAGGACGTGCTCGCGCGCGCGAGCCCCGAGGACAAGCTGCGCCTGGTGAGCGCGCTGCAGGCCGAGGGCGAGGTGGTGGCGATGACCGGCGACGGCGTGAACGACGCGCCGGCGCTCAAGCGCGCCGACGTCGGCGTGGCGATGGGCGGAAAGGGCACCGAAGCGGCGAAGGAGGCCGCCGATATGGTGCTCGCCGACGACAACTTCGCCTCGATCGAGCGCGCGGTCGAGGAAGGCCGCACGGTGTACGACAACCTGAAGAAGACGGTCGTCTACCTGCTGCCCACGAACGGCGGCGAGGCGCTCGCGGTCATCGGCGCGGTCGTGCTTGGCATCACACTGCCGATCACGCCGGTGCAGATCCTGTGGATCAACATGGTGACCGAGACGACCCTGTCGCTCGCGCTCGCCTTCGACCCGACCGAGGCGGGCGTCATGCGCCGCCCGCCGCGCCACCCGCGCGAGCCGCTGCTCTCGGGCTACCTCGTGTGGCGCATCGTGTTCGTGTCGCTGCTGCTGTTCGGCGGCACGCTCGGATTGTTCCTGTGGGAAGCGCAGCACAGCGGCGACGTGTTCGCTGCGCGCACCGCCGCGGTGAACGCGCTGGTGATGGGCGAGATCGTCTATCTCTTCAACAGCCGGCGCCTGACCGACAGCGCGCTCAGCGCCGATGCGCTCCTCGGCAACCGCGTCGCGCTCGTCGCCGTCGCGGTGCTCGCGGCGCTGCAGCTTGCATTTACCTATCTGACCCCGATGCAAACCCTGTTCGGCACCGCGGCGATCGATGCGGGCGCGTGGGCGCTCGTCGCAGCTTTCGGCG
>JBLMWT010000017.1:0-10744 GCA_050257375.1 Sphingomonadaceae bacterium | reverse complement strand
GTGGCGCGCATTTCTCCGCGCACCAACTTGCCGGTCTTGTCCTTGCCTTCCCAGTTGAAGGTGAATTCCTTCGGACCCCTCGCTGCCGCCACCGCCGTCGCCATGTGTCAGTCCCTTACCTGTTGCAGGAGCATTGCCTGCTGCCGGTCATGCGCTGCCGCACTCGCTGCCGATGATGCCCTGCCGGTAGGCTTTTGTAAAGCCTCAACTTGTGGCTCTAACCTCATGACGTAGCGTGATTTTTTTCGCATTTTTGAGACCGGCGTGGGGTGTGTGCGACGGGATTCACGAAGCCTTGCTTTCGCCCACGCCGACGACGTCCGCCGGACGAAATATGCGCACGGCGTTCACGCTGCGTCCTTGAGCATGCACGATTTCCATCGGCACCCCGGCGATCCTGACAGCCACGTCCGCCTCCGGGATCTCTTGCAGGTGCTCGAGAATCAGGCCATTGAGCGTTTTGGGCCCGTCGGTCGGCAGCGCGAGACCAAGCGCCCTGTTCACCTCACGCACCGACATCGCGCCGTCGGCGGTCGCCGTGCCGGCTTCGTCCCAGCGCAGGGCCAGCATGGCGGATGGAACGGTGGTGGTGAACTTGCCGATGATCTCCTCGATGATGTCCTCAAGCGTCACGAGGCCCATCAACTCCCCGTACTCGTCGACCACCAGCGCAATGCGCTCGCGGTTCTCCTGGAAGTACTGTAGCTGCGCGAGCACCGGTGTCGAGGCCGGGACGAAGTAGGGATCGACGATCAGCTGTTCCAGCTCCTGCTTGTCCAGGGTCCCGGCGTGCAGCGCTCCGAGTACCTTGCGCAAATGCAGCACCCCCGCTACCTCGCCGAGGCTGTCGCGAAAAACGGGAAGCCGCATGTGGTAGCTCGTTGCCAGCTGACGCGCGATGGTTTGCAGGTCGTCATTAAGGGACACGGACTCGATCCTCGCCCGCGGCACCATGATGTCCTGCACGGTAATGTTGCCGAGGTCGAACAGGTTGAGCAGGATCGACACGTGTTTCTTGGGCATGAAGTGCGCCGATTCGAGGACCAGTGTCCGGATCTCCTCGGAGGTGAGCTTGGGGACGTCCGCAGTGCCCTCTGCGGGCACGCGCGCGAGCCACAGGAAGGGCCTGGCGAAGAGATTGACGAACCAAATCGCAGGCTGCATCAGATTCTGGATCGGGCCGAGCGCGTAGGCGAGCGGCAACGCGATCCGCTCTGGATACGTGGCGCCGATCACCTTTGGCGTAATCTCGGAGAACACGATAATCAGGAACGATATCGTGAGCGTGCTCACCGCGTAGGCGATTTCGTTGTCGCCGAACAGGCGTACGGCGACGATGCCTGCCAGAGTGGCCGCGGCGGCATTCGCGATGTTGTTCCCGATGAGGATTGCGCCGAGCATGCGATCGGTGCGCCTGAGGAGGGCTGCGGCGCGTTTCGCGCCCCCGTGGCCCTGCGCGACAAGATGCCGCAATCGATACCGATTGATGGCGACCATGCTGGTCTCGGAGATCGAGAAGAAACCCGAGATCACCAGCAGCACTGCGAGGGCGATGATTTCGCTCGATAGCGGGATGTTTTCCATCGCGGCACGCTAGCCGGGTCGCTGCAGGATGACCTCCAGCACGAACCGGCTACCGACGTAGGCGAGCAGCAGGAACACGAAACCGGCGAGCGTCCAGCGCAGCGCGGTGCGGCCGCGCCACCCGTAGAAGTGCCTGCCGACGAGCAACGCCGCGAAAGTCATCCAGGAAACCACCGAGAACACCGTCTTGTGATCGAACCTAAGCGGCCGTCCGAACAGCGACTCGGAGAACAAAATCCCGGTCGCGAGCGTGAGCGTAAGCAGCGCGAACGCCGCGCCAATGAGCCGGAACAGCAGGCGCTCGAGAGTCAGCAAGGGCGGCAGCGAAGCAAGTGGCCCCCGCAGCATGGTCCCGCCGTCCCCGAGAAATGCGCCCCCCGCGCCACGCGGCTTGGTCGATTGATGTAAGCGTCTTTCTACCAGCGCCATGAGCAGCGCGTGCAGGATGGCGATGGTGGACAAGCTGTACGCGAGCATGGCGAGCACCACGTGCAGCTTGAATTCGAATGACGCCGTGTACTCCGATCCCGGGAACGCGGCCGGCAGCGGTGCGCACAACGCAGCGAGCGCCAGGGCCGGCGCCTGCATGCCTTCTATGTTGTAGAAGAAGCTCTCCAGCCAGTAAAACAGCACCGTAAGCCACAGCATGGCGGACAGCGCGTGGGCGAAGCCGAAGCGAGATTGCGTCGGCAGTATGATGTCCGCATAGAGGAGCCAGCCGTGCAGCGCGAGTGGAACGAGCAGCGCCGCACGCTCCCAGGGACGCAGTCCGCCCGGCGCGGCGGGCACCTCGTGCGCCCTCGAGGTCCAGCGCGTCCGCCAGAAGTGCACCGCGAGCCCGGCGTAGATGGCGCTGGCGAGCACGTGCAGTACAATGTGGCGCATCGATTCAGTTTATCACCGCCGTCCGGCGGGCCGCGCCCCATGCTCGATAACTTGACCGCGCGCCTTGCCCGCATCGTCAAGACGATACGCGGCGAAGCGCGCCTTACCGAAGCCAATATCCAGGACGCGTTGCGCGAGGTGCGCGTCGCGCTGCTCGAAGCAGACTGCGCGCTGCCGGTCGTCAAGGACTTCATCGCTTCAGTGCGCGAGAAAGCGCTCGGGCAGGACGTGATCGCCAGCCTGACGCCCGGACAGGCGCTGATCGGCGTGGTGCACCGGGAACTGACCCGGCTGATGGGGGAGGCCAATGTCGGACTAGATCTCGCGGTCCAGCCGCCGGCGGTGATTCTGATGGCTGGTCTGCAGGGCTCGGGAAAGACGACCACGACCGGAAAGCTCGCTCGTCTGCTCAAGGAAGAGCGCAAGAAGCCGCTCGTCGTGTCTTGCGACGTTTACCGGCCGGCTGCAATCGAGCAGCTGAAGTCCGTGGCGGCGCAAGTGGGGGTCGACTTTCTGCCGACGGCCGCGGGCGAAAAACCTGCGGATATCGCGCGGCGCGCGCTCGAGCAGGCTAGGACGCGCTACTACGACGTGCTGCTCGTGGATACCGCTGGGCGGCTGGCTATAGACGAAGCGATGATGCGCGAGATCGCCGAGTTGCACGCGCTGCTCTCGCCGGCGGAGACGCTTTTCGTGGTCGACGCGATGCAGGGCCAGGATGCGGTAAACGTCGCCAAGGCGTTCAGCGAGCGGCTACCGCTTACCGGCGTGATCCTCACCAAGCTCGACGGCGACGCGCGCGGGGGCGCGGCGCTGTCGGTGCGCCAGATTACCGGCAAGCCGATCAAGTTCGTCGGCGTCGGCGAGAAGCTCGCCGCTTTGGAACCCTTCCATCCGGAGCGCATGGCTTCGCGCATCCTCGGCATGGGCGACATCGTTTCTCTGGTCGAGGAGGCGCGCAAGGGCGTCGATCTCGAGCAGGCGCAGCGCGTCGCCGAGAAGCTCAAGAAGGGCAAGGGCTTCGATCTGGAGGACTTCAAGGCGCAGATCCAGCAGATGAACAAGATGGGTGGGCTGGCGGCGCTGATGGACAAGCTGCCTGCACAGCTCGCGGGGTCCGTGAACGCGGCGCAGCTCCAGGACGGCAGGCAGATGCGACGCGTGGAGGGCATCATCAATTCGATGACGCCGCAGGAGCGCGCCCGGCCGGAGCTAATCAAGGCCTCCCGCAAGCGCCGTATCGCCGCAGGGTCCGGCGTGCCCGTCCAAGAGGTGAACCGCCTGCTCAACCAGTTCGAGCAGATGCAGAAGATGATGAAAATGATGAAGGGCGGCAACCTTGCGCGCATGATGCGCAACATGAAGGGCATGCTCCCGGGCATGCGCTGAGGCTTCCCAAGAGCCTGATTTTTCCCGTATAATCCGCGCCTTTTCGCGAACACACGGGAATTCCCTATGGTGGTGATTCGACTGGCGCGAGGCGGCGCCAACAAGCGGCCCTTCTACCACATGGTGGTGGCCGATTCGCGCCGGGCGCGCGATGGCCGCTTCATTGAGAGCGTGGGGTTCTATGATCCCAAAGCGCCGGAAGGGCGCGAGGCGCTGCGCGTGAACGTCGAACGGGTCAAGCACTGGCAAGGCAAAGGCGCCAAGCTCTCGCCGACGGTGACGCGCCTGGTCAAGCAGTTTGGCAAGAAGGCGGCCTGAACGCTGGATCGAGATGGGCCGCGTCGCCGGCAGCTACGGCGTGCGCGGTTGGATTCGGGTCAGGTCGTACAGCGCAGAGCCCGAGGCGTTGGTGGCGCACCGGCAATGGCGCATCGGCGAAGCGGACTACGGCGTCGAAGAAACCCGGCTGCACTCGGGCGCACTGCTCGCCCGGCTCGCCGGAGTCGGGACGCGCGAACAGGCCCTGAGGCTCAAGGGCAAGGTGGTTACGGTGCCGCGCGCGGCGCTGCCTGAGCCCGAGGTGGGTCGGTACTACTGGGCCGATCTGGTCGGTCTGGAGGTGGTGAATGCCCAGGGATCGGTGCTGGGCGTCGTGCAGGGTCTCTTCTCCAACGGGGCGCACGACGTGATGGAGTTGGCCGGAGACAAGAGCACGCGGCTGGTGCCCTTCCTGCCGGCAGTAGTGAAGACGGTCGATCTCGAGAGCAGGCGCATCGAGGTCGAGTGGGGCGCAGAGTGGTGATTCGCTTCGACGCGATTACCTTGTTCCCCGAGATGTTCGCTGCCGTGACGCATTACGGCATTACGCGGCGCGCGATGGAAGCTGGGCTGTGGAACTTGCGGACGTGGAATCCGCGCGATTTCACGACGAACAATTACCGTACGGTCGATGATCGTCCGTACGGGGGCGGGCCGGGCATGGTGATGCTTGCCGAGCCGCTGGAAAAGGCCCTCGACGCGATAGCCGCGTCGCAGGGGGGCGCGAAGGGTAGAGTGATCTACCTTTCGCCGCAGGGTAAACCGCTCGATCACCGGAGCGTGGTCGGGTTGTCGCGGGAGCGGGCGTTGACGTTGCTATGCGGCCGTTACGAAGGTGTCGACGAGCGGTTGCTCGCGCGCCGCGTCGACGAGGAACTGTCGCTCGGGGACTTCGTGCTCTCGGGCGGCGAGCTGGCGGCAATGGCGCTGATCGACGCCGTGGTGCGGCAGTTGCCCGGCGCGCTCGGCGATCGGGATTCGGCGATCGAGGAGTCCTTTGTGCAGGGGCTGCTCGACTGCCCGCAGTACACGCGCCCGGAGACGTATGCGGGCGAGAGAGTGCCGGAGGTTCTTCTTACGGGCAACCACGAGAAGATCCGGCGCTGGAGACTGAAGCAGGCGCTGGGGCGGACCTGGCTGAGGAGGCCGGAGCTGCTCGCGGCGCGCGAGATGAGCGACGAGGAACGCGGACTGTTGCAAGAGTTCCAGCACGAAACGACAAACGGAGCGAGATCATGAACCTGATCCAGCAAATCGAGCAGGAAGAAATCAAGCGGCTTGGCAAGAATATTCCCGATTTCTCGCCGGGCGACACGGTGGTGGTCAACGTGAACGTGGTCGAGGGCGAGCGCAAGCGCATGCAGGCCTTCGAGGGAGTGGTGATCGCCAAGAGGAATCGCGGACTGAACTCGTCGTTCATCGTGCGCAAGATCTCCTCAGGGGAGGGCGTCGAGCGCACCTTCCAGACCTACTCGCCGCTGATCGCTTCGGTCGAGGTGAAGAGGAAAGGCGAAGTCCGGCGCGCGAAGCTGTACTACCTGCGTGCTCGTTCGGGCAAGTCGGCTCGCATCCGCGAGAAGACGGGCGGCGCGGAGTCCGCGCAAGGGGAGTGAGCGCTTCCGGATCCAGCGCGCGAAAAAAAGGGGCGCCCGGCGCCCCTTTTTCGTTTCTCGCCCCGCCCTATAATTCCGGCATGCGCCGCGAAACCACCGCCATCAGCCCGACGGCCGAGATCGTCGCGGACATCAAGTCCGGGCGCATGGTCATCCTGGTCGACGAGGAGGACCGCGAAAACGAGGGCGATCTCGTGATTGCCGCCGAGCACGTCACGCCCGAGGCGATCAACTTCATGGCCAAGCACGCGCGTGGCCTCGTGTGCCTGACGCTGACAGAGGAACGCCGCCGGCAGCTAGACCTGCCGCCGATGGTGCGCGACAACCGCTCGCCGATGGGCACCAACTTCACCGTCTCGATCGAGGCGGCGGAAGGCGTGAGCACCGGCATCTCGGCGCACGACCGCGCGCGCACGGTCCGGGCGGCGGTGGCGAGGGACGCCAGGCCCGCGGACATCGTGCAGCCGGGACATGTATTCCCGGTGGTCGCTCAGCCTGGCGGGGTGCTGGTGCGCGCCGGACATACCGAGGCGGGCTGCGACCTCGCGCAACTCGCGGGGCTGACGCCGGCAGCCGTGATCTGCGAGGTGATGCACGACGATGGCAGCATGGCGCGCCTGCCGCAGTTGATCGAGTTCGCCGCGACGCACGGGCTGAAGATCGGCACGATCGCCGACCTGATCGAGTACCGCAGCGCAAACGAGTCGCTCGTTCGGCGCAGCGTCGAGCGCGACATCGAGACCGCTTACGGCGCCTTCCACATGATCGCCTACCGCGACCTGCCTACCGGGGGGACGCATCTCGCCCTGGTGCGCGGCGAGATGCGCGCCGAGCGCGAGACGCTCGTGCGGGTGCACGAGCCGCTGTCGCTCGTCGACTTGCTCGACGCGGAACCCGGCACCCACAGCTGGACGATCCCCGAGGCACTGACGGCCCTCGCGCAGGCGAACGCCGGCGTCGTCGTGCTGCTCAACTGCGCGCAGGACGACGAGACGCTCGAGGCGAGCCTTCGCGTCGCGGACGCCGGCGCGCCGCCGCCGCGGCGTGATTCTCGCAGCACGGACTTGCGCACCTACGGAATCGGCGCGCAGATCCTGCGCGACCTCGGCGTGGGCAAGATGCGGCTCATGGCCGCGCCGCGCAAGATGCCGAGCATGGCGGGCTTCGGGCTGGAGGTCACCGGCTACGCCGAGCTGCCGCGGCGCGGGGGCTGAGCGATGCCTGGAACGCTGGACGGCGCAGGGCTGCGCATCGGTATCGTCGCCAGCCGCTTCAACGAGGAGATCGTAGCCAAGCTGCTCGAGCGCGCCGATGCCGAGCTCGCGCGGCTCGGAGTGCGCACCGACGATGTGACGCGCTTGACCGTCGCCGGGGCGCTCGAGATCCCGCTCGCGCTGCAGTGGTTGGCGCAGTCGGAGCGTTACGACGCGCTCGTGGCGATCGGCGCGGTGATCCGTGGGGACACCTATCATTTCGAGGTGGTGGCAAACGAGTCGGCGCGCGGCGTGATGGACGTTGCGCTCGAGTTCGGAGTGCCGGTGGCGAACGGCGTCCTCACCACCGAGGACGAGGCGCAGGCGCTCGCGCGCGCCGACAAGGGCGCAGAAGCGGTGCGCGTCGCGGTCGAGATGGCGCGGTTGCGCGCGCAGCTCGCGGAGCGCTGGCGATGAAGAGCTCCAGGCGACGCGCGCGCGAGCTCGCCCTGCAGGCGCTGTATGCCTGGCAGCTCGCGGGGGGCGAAAGGGCCGAGGCGATCGAGCAGGCCAAGGGCCTCGAAGGGTTCGAGCGCAGCGACCGCGCGTTCGTGCAGGAACTCGTCGGCAGTGTGGTGAGCCGCGCCGCCGAGCTGGAGGAGATGCTCGCGCCGTGCATCGCCGGGCGCAGCTTCGCTCAGCTCTCGCCGGTCGAACGCGCGATCCTGTACATCGGCGCGCTCGAGCTGGCGGCGCAGCCCGAGACACCGTTCAAGGTGGTGCTGAACGAGGCGATCGAGCTCGGCAAGAGTTTCGGCGGCACGGAAGGCCATCGTTTCGTGAACGGCGTGCTGGAGAAGCTCGCCGAACGCCTGCGGCCGGAGGAAGTCGCGCGCGCCAAGCAGACCGCCTGAGCGCGCGCCTCCGGCGCTACACTGGCACGTCATGCCATCCGAGTTCGAGCTCATCGCGCGCTATTTCGAACGCCCGGCCCGCGGCGCGCTGCTTGGCGTCGGCGACGACGCGGCACTGGTTCGGCCGGGGCCGGGAATGGAGCTCGCCGTCTCGACCGACATGCTCCTCGAAGGGCGGCATTTCTCCGTGGGCGCCGACCCGCGCGCGCTCGGTCACAAGGCCCTCGCGGTCAATCTTTCGGATATGGCGGCAATGGGCGCCACGCCGCGCTGGGCGCTGCTCGCGATTGCGCTGCCCGCGGCCGACGAGCGCTGGCTCGCGGGTTTTACCCAAGGTCTGTTCGCGCTCGCCGATCGCTTCGCTGTGGACTTGATCGGCGGCGACACGACGCGCGGGCCGCTGACGATTGCGATCACCATCCTCGGCGAGGTGCCGGACGGGCTCGCGCTATTTCGCGCCGGCGCGCGTCCTGGCGACGACGTCTGGGTGTCGGGCGCGCTCGGCGGTGCGGCGCTTGCGCTGGCGGCGCGTAGCGGGCGCACCAGGCTCGCCCCGGCGCAGGCCGCGTCGGCCGGAAGGCGGCTCGATGCACCCGAACCACGGGTCGAGCTCGGCGAGCGGCTGCGCGGTATCGCCAGCAGCGCGATCGACATTTCGGACGGGTTTGCCGGCGACCTGCGCCATGTGCTCGAGCGCTCGGCAGTCGGGGCGCTGGTGCACTACGCGCGGCTGCCGAAGGCGCCCGAGTTCGCCGACTTGGTGGACGATCAGCTGGAGCGCGACTGCGTGCTCTCCGGCGGCGACGACTACGAGCTGCTGTTCACCGCGCCGCAGTCGAGCCGCGGCGAGATCCAGACGCTCGGCGTGGATATCAGGATCGCGCTCACCCGCGTCGGAGTGATCCAACCGGGCGACAAGCTCGTTCTGCTCGATGCGAACGGTGCGCCGATGGCCAGCGGCGGCGGTTACGATCACTTCGCGTCATGACGACAATGGTGCTGCGGCCCGGCCTGCGCTTCGTCGTCTCGCACCCCGCTCACTTCTTGGCGTTCGGCTTCGGCGTCGGTCTCGCGCCCGTTGCGCCCGGAACGTTCGGCACGGTGCTCGCATTCCCCGTCTGGTGGCTGCTCGCGGGACGTTTGCCGCCGACTGTGCTGGCCGCCTGCGTCGTGCTGTCGTTCGCCGTCGGCGTGTGGGCGTGCGGGCTCACCGGGCGGCACCTCGGCGTGGCGGATCACGGCGGGATGGTCTGGGACGAGCTGGTGGCGTTCCTCGGGGTGCTGCTCATCGTGCCCGTGCACCCCGCGTGGCAGGCTGCCGCGTTCGTGCTGTTCCGCATGTTCGATATCCTCAAACCGCCGCCGATCCGCCAGTTCGAGCGCCGCTACAAGCGCGGTTTCGGCGTCATGTTCGACGACGTGCTCGCCGGGGGCTACACCGTGCTCGTGCTTGCGGTCGCAAAGAGGCTGTTCGGTTGAAATGAACAGCGACGCACTCCTGAGCCTCGCGGTCCTCGTCGGCGGACGTCTCAAGGCGGCGCGCGAGCTGCTGGTGACCGCAGAATCATGCACCGGTGGCTGGGTCGCGCAATCGGTGACCGCCGTCGGGGGAAGTTCGGAGTGGTTCGAGCGCGGGTTCGTGACCTACTCCAACGCGTCCAAGGAAGAGCTGCTCGGCGTGCGCCGCGAGACGCTCGAGCACCATGGCGCGGTGAGCGAGGAGACGGCGCGCGAGATGGCGCTCGGTGCGCTCGCGGCGAGCCGCGGCACGCTCGCGCTCGCCATTACCGGGGTCGCGGGCCCGACCGGCGGCACGCCCGCCAAGCCGGTCGGCATGGTGTGCTTTGCCTGGGCGTCGAAGGACGGCTCCGTGCGCAGTGAGACTCTGCGTTTCACCGGCGACCGAGAGAAGGTCCGGCGCCAATCGGTCATGCGCGCGCTGCAGGGGGTCCTCGAGTGGCTCGACGGGCACGGGCGTAGGGCCTAGAAGTCGCGCGATCCGACCCCATATTGAGAGGAATATGGCCACCGTCCGCCTCGCTGCCGTCGCAGGCGCCTTCTACCCGGGCGATGCCCGCGCGCTCGCGGCCCAGCTTGGCGAGCTCATGGCTACCGCCGAGGGGGACGCGCCGCGCTTCGGCTTCCCGAAAGCGCTGATCGTGCCGCACGCAGGCTATATCTATTCGGGGGCGGTGGCGGCGCGCGCCTACGCCGAGCTGGCCGCCGGGCGTGGCGTACTGAAGCGTGTCGTGCTGCTCGGTCCGGTGCACCGGGTTCCGGTGCGCGGCCTGGCGTTGCCGGGCGCAAACGAGTTCGAGACGCCACTGGGAAGGATTCCCATCGATGCCGAAGCGCTCGCCGCCTTGACCGATTTGCCGCAGGTAGTGACCAGCGCACCCGCACACGCCTTCGAGCACTCCCTCGAGGTCCAGTTGCCGTTCCTGCAGCGCGTGCTGGGGCCGTTTTCGCTCGTGCCGTTCGCGGTCGGCCAGGCGAGCGTCGGCGAGGTGGCTCAGGTAATCGAGCGCTTGTGGGGTGGAGACGAAACGCTCGTCGTGGTCAGCACCGATATGTCGCACTACCACCATTACGACGAGGCGAAACGCATCGACGCGTCCACCATCGCACGCATCTCCGCGTACGCTACGGACCTCGACCACGAAGAGGCCTGCGGCGCAACGCCGCTGAACGGGTTGCTGCACGTGGCCGCGACGAAAGGCCTGACGATCAAGCCGCTCGCCGCCTGCAATTCAGGCGACACCGCAGGCGATCGCCAGCGCGTGGTCGGCTATTCGGCGTTCGCCCTGTACGAGGGCGAAGAAGTTTCGCAGGAGGAGGCCGGGCGCAC
>JBLMWT010000016.1:0-4291 GCA_050257375.1 Sphingomonadaceae bacterium | reverse complement strand
GCAGAGCGCGGCGCTCGCGCTTTCGCTCTTGCGTGGCTTGCCGCATGCGCCCTGCTTTTTTCCGGGCGTGCTTGCGCACAGTTGCTCGAGCAAATCGACGTGAGCAAAGAGGGTCGCGACGCGATCGTCGTCGTGCGCTTCGCCGCACCGGTGCAGTATCTGCGCCATACGCCGCTCTCTTCGGGGCGCACGCTGCGCGTGTATCTCCAGGTCACCGGCCGCGGCCTGCAGCCTGGAGACATGGTGCCCGTCACGCTCCGTTCGCAAGGTGATTCCCAAGTGCCGCGCTTCAGCGCGACCTTTCCCGAGACCGGCGGTGCCTTGATGCTGGAATTCGACCGCGAGGTGCGGTTCTCGGTGGGCCCCGGGCCGGACGGCCGCAGCATCGTCCTCACTCTGCCCGCGGCGGGGAACTAGAGCTTGTTCGGCCGTCGTACGCCGGCGTTCTTGCGCGCTGCCCTGCTCGTGGGCGCGCTCAGCGCCGCCGGCGCAGCGAAAGCGCACATCATCGACAGCGTCGAGGTCGAGCGCGTGGGCAAGGATGCACACATCCGCATCCGCTTCAACACGACGATCCAGTACCTGCGGCACACGCCGACGACGGCCGGGAAGACCCTGCTGGTCTACATCCAGGTCACCGGTCCGGAAGTGCCGAACGTGGATCGCGGGCCCCAGATCGTCTCGCTGCCGAAGACCGACCTCGTCCCGCACGTCATCGTGACGTATCCCGGCGCCGGTGGGGCGCTGCAGGTGGATTTCTCGCAGAGAACTTCCTACAACGTGACCTGGGCGGTGGACGGACGCAGCATCGACATCGTCGTGCCCGTGCTCGTGGGCGCGCAGGATTGGGCCGTCGAGGTGAAAGCGCCGCCGCCGGCGCCCGCGGCCGCGCCTGCGCCCCCGCCACAGCCGCCGCCCGCCACGGTCCCCGCACCGCCTGCCCCCACACCCTCGCCGCCGCCCGTTCAGGCGGCCGCGCCGATCTCTCCGACGATTCCCGCACCACCCCCGGCACCCGCGCCCGCACCTCTTCCGGCCGCGACTGCAGCCATGCCCAAAGTCGCGCCTCTCACGCCCGAGGAAGTCGAAGCGCGCGCGAAGGAATGGATGGCCGCCGCGCGCGAGAACATCGCCGCGCGCAAAGGCGTCGTTGCAGCCGCGCGCCTGAACCAGGTGCTCAGCCTTCCGCCAAACAGCCACACGGAAGAAGCGCAGGCGCTCATGGGCGAAGCGCGCGAGCTCAGCGGCGAGCCGAACAAGGCGAAGCTCGAGTACGACCTCTATCTGAAGCAGTATCCCCAGGGCAAGTTCGTCGCGCAGGTGCAGAAGCACCTCGCGGAGCTCGGCAAGGAAGTGGCGCCATCGCCCGCGGCCGGTCCGGCCCCCGCGCCACGGCCGGCCACCTGGTTCACCTTCGGCAGCTTCTCGCAGTACTACTACACCGGTCACTCGCAAATCGAGATCATCACCCCGCCCCCTCCGGGCCAGCTGGTGTTCAACCGCGACACGCTGTCCCTCACCGATCAGAAGGCCCTGATCTCGACGCTCGACCTGCAGGGCCGCAGGACCGATGCGGCCAGCGATATTCGCGTCGTGGTGCGCGACGCGGACACGCGCAATTACCTCGAAGGCCAATCGTCCTACAACCGGCTCACGCAGGCCTACCTCGAGCAGACGCACAAGCAACTGGGCTACTTCTTTCGCGCGGGCCGCCAGATTGGACAGGGTGGCGGCGTCTTCGGGTATTTCGACGGCGCGACGGTGGGCTACAACGTAACCCCCGCGTGGCGCCTGAACGTGGTCGGCGGCATTCCGGTCGAATGGCGCAGCCCGTTCGAGCGCCGCGTCTACGGCACGAGCGTCGACTACTCACCGCCGCCGGGGCGCTGGGGCTTGTCGGGCTACTTCGTCGAGCAGTCGCTCGAGGGCTACAACGACCGGCGCGCGGTGGGCACCGAAATGCGCTACTTCGATCAGCATGCCACGGCGTACGGCACGATCGACTACGACCTGAACTTCAAGAAGCTGAACATCTTCCTGATTCAGACCAACTGGCGCACGGACGCGGGGACGAACTTCTTCGCAAACATCGACTATCGGGCGACTCCGCCCCTGACGTTGCTCAGCGGGTTGCCCGGCCAGATTTCGCTCGACCCGACGCAGCCGACCCTCGATTTCCGGCAATTGTTCTTCGATTCCGTCGCCAACCTCGGGGTGGACGGCTTGCGGGCCGAAGCGGCGAAGCTGACCGCCGAGTCGACGTTGTTCGCGCTGGGTTTCACGCACCCGGTCACGGAGCGCTGGCAGCTGGGCGCGGACTACCGCTTCGCCAAGATCTCGGGCACGCAGGAAAGCGGCATCCTGCCCGCCGCGCCCGGCACCGGGGCGAACCACGTCGTCTCGGGTCAGGCGCTCGGCAACAAGCTGCTGATGCAAAACGATACGCTGGTCGCGAACGGCAGCGTCATCATCGCCCCTACCTACAACGGGCTCGCCTCCAGCCTGACCTACGTGATCCCTTTCGAGAACTGGCGCTGGGACGGAACGATCGTGTACTACGTGCAGCGTGACGATCAGGAGCAACGCCAGACGCGCTTCGCGCCCTCGCTGCGCGCGGCCTACCGCATCGGCAAGCACCTGTATCTCGAGCTGCAGGGAGGCTCGGAGCAATTCGACGAGCGCGGCCCGCTGCGCGAGCAGCACAGCTTTCGCTGGTACACCTATGGCGGTTACCGCGTGGACCTCAACTAAGGACGAGTCGTGACGGCGTTCGTGTCGGCGTTCGTGGTCTTCCTCGCACTCTCGTTAGCGGGCTTTCTCGCGGGCGGCGGCGCACGCCGCGAGCGCCTGGTCTGGTTCGCATTGCCCCTGCTCGCCTCGCTCGCCGGCGCGGCGTTATACGCGCGCCAGCACGCGGGCGACGCGCCGGCCGAGCTCGCGCTCGTTGCGACGCCGATGCCGATGACGCTGCCCACGCAGCGCGGCGAGCAAGCGCCGGAGCGCACGGCCGGGGACATGAACGACGCCGCGGCGCGGCTCGCTGCGCGCCTTGAGCAAAATCCGAACGACGGCCCGGGCTGGGCCCTGCTCGCACGCGCGTATGCCTGGATGGGTCGTTCCGAGGAGGCCGATGCCGCATTTGCCAAGGCCGCCCGCCTGCGGCCTGGCGACGCGCAGTTGATGGCGGACTGGAACGCCGTGCGCGCAAAGAAGGGTTCGGGCGGCGCCCCGGCTGCCGCTGCACCTGCGGCGTTCGTGGCGGGCAAGGTGTCGATCGCGCCGCTGCTCGCCACCCTGCGAGGCTCGGACACGGTTTTCGTCATCGCGCGGGCTCCCGGCGGATCCGGGCCGCCGCTCGCCGTGAAGCGCTTCGCGGCTTCCGATCTCCCGGCGAACTTTCGCCTCGACGAGAGCGACGCCATGATGCCGAGCCGGTCCCTCGCGGGCGCGAGCGAGGTCGAGATCGTCGCGCGCCTGTCCGCAAGCGGCGACGCGATCCGACAGCCGGGAGACCTCGAGAGCGCCGTCGTGCGCACCAAGACGGGGGCGACCGACGTGACGCTGGTGATCGGGGAAGCGCGCAAGTAAGACAAACTTCGGCGGAAACAATTCGGTAACGAGCAGCCCACGCGCTGAAATCGCCCCGATACGGTCGTTTCCTAGCATGCCGGCATGGAAACGAACCGCACTTCGAATCGCACGGGCGCCATCGCCCTCACCGCTGCGGCCGTCGCGCTGCTCGCCGTCACCATGGGCTCGCGCTCGGTGTTCGGCCTGTTCATCTCGCCGCTCAACTCGGCCACCGGCCTGGGCATCGCCACGATCAGCTTCGCGGTCGCGGTGAGTCAGCTCGCCTGGGGCGCCGCTCAACCCTTCTGCGGACTGCTCACCGAGCGCTACGGAGCGGCGCGCGTGATCTTCTTCGGCAGCCTGATCGCCGCGGCGAGCAGCGCATTGCTGCCCTTCGCCGGCAGCGCGGCCGCGCTGATCGCGGTGCTCGCAGCGGGCGGGATCGCCGCCACGGTCGGCAGCCCGTCGCTTCTGGTCGGCACGGTGAGCCAACGCGTCGCGCCGGAGCGGCGTGGCCTCGTCGCCGGCATCGTCGGCGCAGGCGGACCGCTCGGTCAGCTCGTGCTCGCGCCGGCCACGCAGGCAGTGATCGCCGCTGCGGGGTGGGTGAGCGCGGCGCTGGCGCTCGCTGGGCTGTCGCTCGCCGCGCTGCCGCTCGCGCTCGCATTCCGTCGGCCTGCGGGCTCCAGCGTATCCGCCGCCGACGCCCCGCAATCCGGCA
>JBLMWT010000015.1:0-4863 GCA_050257375.1 Sphingomonadaceae bacterium | reverse complement strand
CTGACTGGCGACCACGGCATGACCCTGTACACCTACGACAAGGACAAGGCCCATTCGGGCAAGAGCGAATGCACGGGCGCATGCGCCAAGAATTGGCCGCCGTTCCTGGCGAGCGCCTCGGAGACGGCGTCAGGCGATTACAGCTTCGTTCAGCGCGCCGACGGGAAGATGCAGTGGGCCTACAAGGGCAAGCCGCTCTACTTCTGGCACAAGGACAAGAAGCCGGGCGAGCAGACCGGCAACGGCTTCAAGAACGTCTGGCACGTTGCCAAAGGATGACGGCTAGCTGTTCGCGAAGATTCCGTCCAGCCGCTCGATGTTGTTGATCACCTTCCATTGGGAGGCGCCAGCCGCCTCGACGCGCTTTTGCCACGCCGCGAGGCGCCCGAGGTAGCGCCGAGGGTCGATGTTGTCGGTGTTGAGCTTGGTCACGTTGACTGCGATGACCCGGATGTTGTTCAGCTTGATCGGAAAGTCGCGCACCGTCACCTTGTCCAGCTCCTCCTGCATGTCGGAGAAGATGATGATCGTCTTCGTGCCGGCTCCGGTCTCGTTCAGGAACTCGGCGCCCTGGATCAGCCCGCCGGTGATGTCCGTGTAGGCCGAGCCGCTGACATTGATTAGGGACGCCTCGACCTTGTCGCGGAATGCGCGCTTCTGGCTGTTCGCCTCGCTCGGGCGCACGTCGAAGGTCGCCTTGGCGATGATGTCCTTCTCGGTGAAGCTGCGGCTGCGCAGCTTGGCGACCGCCAGAGTGTCGCCAGGCTGCAGCGTGCCGAGCAGGTAGTTGATGATGAGCTTCGCCTTTCCGACCTCGTGCACGTAGGTGCCGGAGTCGTCCACGAGCATGTAGACGGCGTTGGCATGGCTGCGCGAGTCTACGCAGCCGGAGGCGCCGAGCACGAGGCCGGCGAGCGCCAGGGTCGCAAGCAGGACGCGATGAATCATGGCCGGTGTCCTCCCGCTCAGAAGGTGGTGGCGATCTTTTCCGGCGCGTCGACCGCACGGTGCGCCGGCGCGGACTCGCGGCCGCGCGCCGAGCGCAGCAGGCGCTCGGCGAGCAGCGGCAGCACGATCAGGACGTCGTAGGCGTGCACCAGCGCGCGCGAGCCCTGCCGCGCGATGTTGCCGAGCAGCCGCAGCAGGAACGCCGCGCTGCGCACCAGGTTCACCAGCAACGCGCCGCCGACCGTGCGCGCCGAATGAATGAACGATTCGAGCGGTACCGCCACGAAGGCGAGCGCGAGCGGCAGGATGAACCCGAGGATCATCTGGCCTGCGGTCGGAATGCGGCCGAGCAGGCCCTCGTTGACTGCGGCGGGAACCGTCGCGAGCGACTGCAGCAGCGCCTGCTTGTCCGCGATCAGGGTGTCGCGCATGAGTGCGAGCGCCGCCTCGACGCAGCCGAGGGTCACGAGCAGCGCGAGCGAGATCCACACCATGCGCCGGCGCATGCGGTCTTCGAGGTTCGCGATACGCGGAAACAGGTGCGTGATGCGCAGCGATTCCATCAGGAACAGGCCCATCGACGCCTCGACGAGAATGATGACCAGCGCGGCCACTTCGGACGTGCGCAGCGACTCCGTCAGGTAGTCGCTCGCGCCGACCATCTCGGACATCGGCAGTGCGATCAGCTTGAAATTGACGAACGCGCCGCCGAGCGCTACGGCCATGACCAGAAACGCGCTCACGAATTGAGTGAACGCCGAGTGGGTCAGCAAGGACTCCGCCTTGTCGCTCGCGGCGGCGATCTCCTTGTACGTGTCCATATGGACGTCGACCGCCGGAGCGCTCGCCTGCAGCCCGGTCATGCTCTTTTCGACCTGCTTCATGGTCTTGTCGAGCGAGCGCCAGTAGGGCATGAAGCCCTCGAGGATGCTGTGCCGCGCCTGGTAGGCACGGCGGTATTCGACGAGCGCCTTGTCGTGGATACCCGCGATGGAGGTGCGGATGTCGTCCAGAATCTTCTGCACGACCTCGCCGCCCCCGGTCTTGATCTTGGCGACGGCAGCAACCGCGTCGATCCAGTCCGGAGCCGGCGGCGGGACCTCGCCGCATTTCTTGTAGTCTTCCTCGACGCGCGTGATTTCCTCGAGCAGCCTGCGCTGCAGCGTCGGATACCCCTGCAGGTCGCGCGTCACGAGCGTGCCGATACGCTCGAATTCGCGCTCGATGCGCTGCCCGGCCTCGCGCCGCCCTTGCGCGAGCAGCACGGCCTTGTTGCGCATCTTCATGTCCAGAGCCACGCCGAACAGCCAGCGTGCGCCCAGGCGCAGCGGGCCGCTGAGCGCAAGGCCGGCCGAGCGAATCAGGCCGTGCATCGGCGCGCGCGCTGCGTAGAGCGCGAGCATAGCGATCGCGATCAGCACCAGACCGGACAGCAGCGGCTCGTCCGGCCAGATCATCCAGTTGCGCAGCTCCATCATGGGAACCCCCCGATTCATCCGGCGAGGCGACCACGATAGATAAGGCGCGCGCGCTTTGTCAGAGAATGTGGCGCGTTTGAGGACCTAGTTCTCGAATTGAGCGCGCCGCGCCGCGACCTGTTGCCGGTCGACGACGGCCCGTCCCGGAACTATTGCGCAGCGCCGCGCTGCCGAGCTAGTTCCCGAGGACGAGCGTGCCGACCTTGCCTGGCTCAACCGCGTCGATTACGTGGAAGGCTCCAGGGAAGTAAGTGGTGTAGATCCCGGCCCAGCTTTCTCCCAATGGATCGAGCGTCGATGCGGTGATCGTCAGCCAGCCGCCGCGCAGCGATTCGCGTTCGATCCCGAGCGCAGTGATCGTCGAGTCGGCCGGCGCCGTGGGATCGATCGGGGCGATGTTGTCATCGACCTCGGCGATCTTGAACACGGAGCCCACCGTGCTGCCGGTGAAGGCGGCGCCGTAGATGCCCGAAGTCGGCGGCGTGAAACCTTCTGCCGGCATCAAGCTTCCCTTGAAGACCACTCCACGTGTTCCGTCCACGGCCGCGAAAGCGGAGGCGCGCCAGCGCGGCGGCTCAGCGTCCGTCGGTCCCGACTCGCCCGAGCCACCGGATCCGCCGGTGGTGCCGGGAGAACCGGAGAACACCCAGTACAGGAAGTCCTGGAACTGCTCAGCCGTCCCCGCTCGCGCCACCATCCACAGCTTCTTCCGCACGGAGTCGTACAGGAAGATGCCTTGGTTGACGGGCACGGGCTTTGTCGTAACTCCGTCCGGGGGGTACTGCTGCTGGCAGGCGGCGATCAAGTCTGCGTTGCCGTCAGTCGGGCAGGTGAGCGTAACGTCGCGAGTCTCTGTACCCCACGCGCCCCAGAAGGCGATGTAGCGGCCGTCGAAGGCAAGCCCTTCGCCGAGCTGGGTGAACGTGGGATTATCGGCCAGAGGATCGCCCGCGCTGTCGGTCACCACGGTCTGGCCGATCTGCACCAGCGCGGTGAGCGTCGGGGTAGCCGCAATCGGGGCGAGATACAGGCCGCCCGCGGTGGGCGCATCTTCGTTGTCCAGTCCGACGAACGCGACTTGGCCGTTGGCCGCGCTCGGCGGCGCGGTCGAGCCGAAGGGCGTTGCGGGGTCGATTCCGGGGATGAGCGTTTTGCTGTCGGCGATCATTTGAACCGGCGAGTTGGTCACGCTCAGGTCGCGGAAATAGACCCCGGTCCTCGAGATGGTCGTGACGCCATCGGTGTCGAGGTCGGTGTAGTTGCCCTTGAAGACGACGTACTTGCCGTTGGTCACCGACGGCGAGCCGGGAAACTGGTCGAACTTGGTTCCTGGATTGGCCGCGTTCGGCACCTGCATGTAGGAAAAGTCCGGCACGCCGCCGAGCAGGCCGATGCCGGTGGAAAGTCCCGTGGTGGTAGACACGTAGACTCCCGAAGTTCCCAGTCTGGTGCCGTCGCTCAACGTCCACACCGGCTTGGACTGACCGCGCGTGGCCATCACGGCCTCATTGAGGTCGATGCGCGGGATGGACGGGAACTCGGTAAACACGGCGGCGGTGTTGTTCGGCGCCGGAACCAGCGTGCTGGTATCGGCCACGGTGTACAGCTTCGGCGAAGGCGGGCAGGCATCGACGCCGAACACACCACGGCTCATGCCGCCCGATCCTCCGGAGCCTTCCGATCCAGTCGCGCCTCTGGCGCGGCCGCGAAACACCAACAGGCCGTTCGAATTGATCGACGGCTGGTTATAGCTGAAGAACTTGTTCTGAGTCGAACCCGGAACGAACGTATTGTTGTTGGAAATGACTTTCCAGGCGCCGATGACGTCGCTGCCTGGAACGCAAGCCGTTACTCCGGGTGGCGTGGACGGGACGTCGGTCGAGTTACTTCCTCCGCCGCCCCCATCGCACGCGGCGACAAGAGACAGCAGACCTGCCGACACGACGGCGTAAAAACTTCTTGACTGCGACATGATCAATCTCCGATCTCGGTATAACTGAATGCCATGTAAGCATTCTTCCCGAGGCCCATCTGGTGAGACTGATCTAGATCAAATCACGCCTATCTTCGGCCGCACGCCCATTCCGTCTGATGCCGGAATAAAAAGTTTGCAACGATCGAAGCGCGTACGCGCTAGTCCATTTGGCTCAGCGGCGGACCTAGGCTGTTCGACCGCTTCTTCTTGGCCATCGCGCCGGGCCAGCGGTTACTCGGGGATCTGCCCGATCAAATACACCGCTTGTAGCAGAGCGGTTGGCTCAGCGCCGCCGCCGAAGGTGCGCTCGAAGATTTCCTTGATGGCCGGCGAGCGGAAGATCTCGGACAGCCCGCGGTTGACTTCGAGGCGCAGCGCCGAATCGTTGCGCGGCAGCGCGATCGCGTAAGGCTCGAACGAGAGGTTGTCGGGCAGCATGACGTACTTGCCGGCGTCCTTCAC
>JBLMWT010000014.1:0-2532 GCA_050257375.1 Sphingomonadaceae bacterium | reverse complement strand
GCAGGCCTAGGAGCGCAGCACCTGCCCTGCGGCGGCGCCGGTCAGCGCGCCCTTCTCCCACGTCGGCACGCCGTTGACGAGCGTCATCTCGATACCGCGCGAGCGCATCACCATGCGCTTCACACCGCCGGGCAGGTCGTAGAGGCGCTCCGGGCGCCCGGCCGAGCCGACGGTCGCCGGGTCGAACAGCACGAGGTCGGCGGCGAGCCCCGGCGCGACGCGCCCGCGGTCTCGGATGCCGAAGAAGTCCGCCGGGTCGGAGGTCATGCGGCGCACTGCCTCCTCGAGCGTGAGCACCTTCCTCTCCCTCACCCAGGTGCCGAGCACGTAGCTCGGGTAGCCCGCGTCGCACAGCATGTCGAGGTGCGCGCCGCCATCGCCCAGGCCGATGAGCACCGTGCGGTCGTTCAGGATCTCGGCCATTCGGTCGGCGCGCGTGTTGAACGACTGCATGGTGAACTCGTTCTCGAGATCGTCCTCGAGCGTGATGTCGAGCAACGCATCGACGCCGTCCACTCCGCGCTCGGCGGCCAGCTGGGCGACAGTCTTGCCTTCGATATGCTTCAAGGAGGGATTCTTCACTTCGTGGACGGAGATCCTTTCCCAGTTGCCGAAGGACAGCGGGCGCTTGAGCTCCTCCCGGAACTGGTTGCGGAACGCCGGGTCGCGGTACACCGCGGCCTGCGCGACCTTCGACTTGTCTTCGAACACGCGCTTCCACGAGGGGAACGCGGCGAACGAAAACGGGCTGCGCATGTTCACCTCGCGCGTGAGCGGCAAGGGCGAAGTCTGCGGGCGCGCACCCCTGGCGATCATCGGCGCCGCCTTCCTGAGGGTCTCGCGCACCGCCTCGGGCAGGTCGTCGCGGTCGAACATCGCGATGAAAGTCACCGGCCGGCGGCTCTCCTCCAACATGAAGTCGAGCAACTCGAGCTCCGGGTTCTCGAGCACCGCGATCTGGCGCGTCATCGCGAACTCGATCGCGCCCTTGCCGCGCTCGCGCAGCGCGTTGCAGTAGGCCTTGAGCTCGCCGCGACTCGCGTTGCGGCAGGCGAGCGGCCGCCCGCCGTAGCCCATGTGCTGATTGAGCAGCGTGCTCGAGAAGCCGAAGGCGCCGGCATCCAGCGCTTCGCCGAGCAGCCCGGCGATCTTTGCAGTCTCCTCGTCGGTGGCGGCGCGCTCCATCGACGCCTCGCTCATCACGTAGTGCCGGAAGGGCGTGAGCGGCGCGAGGAAAGCGAGGTTGAGCGCCGGCTTCCTCTTCGCCGCCGCGTCGAGGTATTGCGGGAAGCTCTCCCAATCCCAGGTGATGCCGGCCTTCAGCACCTCGAACGGGATCGCCTCGACGTTCACCAGGTCGCGCATCGCGATCTCGCGCGCCTCGGGGCGGCAGGGCGCGATGCCGACGCCGCAGTTGCCCATCACCACCGAAGTGACGCCGTGCCAGGACGACGGCGTGGTCGCCCCGTCCCAGCAGATCTGCGCGTCGTAGTGCGTGTGCGGGTCGATGAAGCCTGGGGCCACCACGAGCCCGTCCGCGTTCAGGGTTCGTTTCGCCTGGGTGGAGATTCTTTCCCCCACCTCGACGATCTTTCCGCCCGCGATCGCGACCTCCGCCCGCCGCGCCGGGGCGCCGGTGCCGTCGATCAGCGTGCCGTTTTTGATTAGGATGTCATTCGGCATCGTCCAAGCATACTAACGCACAGGATTCCCAATGGCCGCGCGAACCCTCGAAACGGATTACCTGGTCGTCGGCTGCGGGGCGTCCGGCATGGCCTTCGCCGACGCACTGGTCTCGGCCTCGGACTCCGATATCGTCATGGTCGACCGGCGCCACGCGCCGGGCGGGCACTGGAACGACGCGTACCCCTTCGTGCGGCTGCATCAGCCCTCGCTGATGTACGGCGTGAACTCGACGCCGCTCGGCACCGACGCGGTCGACCGCGACGGCCCGAACAGGGGCTTCTACCACCGCTCGAGCGGCAGCGAGATCGTCGCCTACTACGACCGCGTGATGCGGGAGCGCCTGCTCGCGTCAGGGCGCGTGCGCTGGTACCCGATGTGCAACTACGCGGGCGACGGCCGCTTCGTATCGCGCCTCTCGGGCGACGCGTACGAGGTGAAGGCCAGGAAGGCCATCGTCGATGCGACCTACCTCGAGGGCAAGGTGCCGGCGACCACGCCGCCGCCCTTCGAGGTCGCGCCGGGGGCGCGCTGCGTGCCGGTGGGGGAGCTCGCGCGTCTCGCCGGACGAGCCGAGCGCTACGTGATCGTCGGCGGCGGCAAGACTGGTATCGACGCCTGCTTGTGGCTGCTCGAGAACGGCGTCGCGCCGTCGGACATCCGCTGGATCCGGCCGCGCGAGCTCTGGCTCCTGAACCGGGTCTTCTTCCAGGGCGGCGAGCTGGTCGGGTCGGCCTACGAGGGCCTGTCGCTGCAGGCCGAGGCCTCGGCGCAGGCCGCGTCGCTGGACGACCTCTTCGCCCGGCTCGCCGCAGCCGGGCAGCTGCTTCGCATCGACGAGGGCACCGT
>JBLMWT010000013.1:0-3558 GCA_050257375.1 Sphingomonadaceae bacterium | reverse complement strand
TCCTCCCTGCGGCGCTTCTAGCACGAGCGGCTCGGACGGGTCCATGTCCGCCGTCACGCGCGATCCGATCGGTGTAGGCTTGCCGGCTCGTCATGGGCTACCTCGTTCTCGTGCGCCACGGACAGGCGCGCACCTTCGAAGCGCACAGCGACCGGCTTTCGGCGACCGGCGAGGAGCAGGCGCGTGTGCTCGGGCGCTTTTGGGCCGAACGCGGCGCGGCCTTCGACGAGGTCTGGGCCGGGGCGCTCGAGCGTCAGCGCAGCACGGCGCGGATCGCGGGCGCGAGCTACCAGGCGCACGGCGGCCGCTGGCCGGAGTTGCGCGTCGACGAGGCGCTGAACGAATACGATTCGGCGGGCATGCTCGTCCGGCTCGCGCCGGCGCTCGCCGAGCGCGACGCGCAGTTCCGCGAGCTCGCCGAGACCTTCGAGCGGCTGCGCGAGTCGCCGGAGCGCAACCGCCACTTCCAGAAGATGTTCGAGCGCTTGGTGGCGGCCTGGCTCGCGGGCACGCCGGCGGTCGAGGGTGTCGAGCCCTGGGCGGGCTTCAGCGCTCGCGTACGCGCCGCATTCGGCAGGATCCTCGAGGGCGAAGGGCGCGGCCGGCGCGTGGCCGTCTTCACTTCTGGGGGCGTGATCGGACTGGCGGTACAGAGCGCGCTCGGCGCACCCGACCGGGTGGCGCTCGAGCTGAACTGGCGCGTGCGTAACACCTCGCTCACCGAGTTCACTTTCGGCAGGGGCCGAATTGCGCTCGATACGTTCAATGCGCTGCCGCATCTGGACGCCGCGCTGCACACTTACCGCTGAGCGCGGCTTGATCCAGCGCAAGCGGCGGCATCCCGGCTACGCCTTATAATCTCGGCACTTAGCGCATTCCGGTCGCCATGACGCTGTACGCACTCGGCCTGAACCACCAGACCGCGCCGCTCGATGTCCGCGAGCGCGTGGTGTTTCACGTCGAGCGCATGCGCGAGGCGCTCGCCCAGGTCACGCGTGGCTTGGCGTCGGAGGCCGCGATCCTGTCGACCTGCAACCGCACCGAGCTCTACCTCGCGGCCGAGCAGCCCGGGGCGGCGGCGGACTGGCTCGCGAAATATCACAGCCTCAAGCCGAGCGACATCACGCCCTACCTGTACACATTGCCGAGCGAGCAGGCGGTGCGCCATGCCTTCAGAGTCGCCTCGGGCCTGGACTCGATGGTGCTCGGCGAGCCGCAGATTCTCGGCCAGATGAAAGACGCGGTGCGCGAGGCGCAGGCCGCGGGCACGCTCGGAACCGTGCTGCACAAGCTGTTCCAGCGCTCCTTCGCGGTCGCCAAAGAAGTGCGCAGCACCACGCAATTAGGCGCCAACAGCGTGTCGATGGCCGCCGCAGCGGTCAAGCTGGCCGCGCGCATCTTCCCCTCGCTGCACGAGCAGAAGGTGCTGTTCATCGGCGCCGGAGAGATGATCGAGCTGTGCGCGACGCATTTCGCCGCGCAAGGGCCGGCGCGCATCGCCGTCGCCAACCGCACACTCGAGCGCGCCGGATCGCTTGCGCACCGCTTCGGCGCCCAGGCGCTCGAGCTGCGCTCGCTCGGCGAGCACCTGCACGACTTCGATATCGTCGTGTCCTGCACCGCCTCGTCGCTGCCGATCCTCGGCAAGGGCCTGATCGAGCGCGCCCTGCGCGCGCGCCGGCGCCGCCCGATGTTCATGGTCGATCTCGCGGTCCCGCGCGACATCGAGCGCGAGGTCGGCGAGCTGGACGACGTGTTTCTGTACACGATCGACGACCTCGGCGGTATCGTGTCGGCAAACCTCGACGCGCGGCGCTCGGCAGTCGAGCAGGCCGAGGCGATCATTGAGACGCAGGTCGGCCAGTTCATGCACTGGATGCAGGTGCGCGAAAGCGTGCCGCTCATCCGCGCGCTGCGCGAGCAGGCCGAGGAGGCGCGCCGCCACGAGCTGGAGCGCGCGCTCAGGCTGCTGCAGCGCGGGGACGATCCGAAGCAGGTGCTCGAGGCGCTCTCGCAGGGGCTCGCCAACAAGCTCATGCATGCGCCGACGCAGGCGCTGAACGAGGCCGGGGACGAGGAGCGCAGTCAGCTCGCCGAGATCGTCGCGCGCCTGTTCCGCGTCAAGCGCTAGTGAAGGACTCCCTCCGCGCCAAGCTCGACAGCCTGGCCGCGCGGCTGGAGGAGCTCAATCGCCTGCTGGCGGCGGAGACCGCGACGCGCGACATGGAGCAGTTCAAGAGGCTCTCGCGCGAGCACGCCGAGCTGAGCGGGCTGGTCGAGCTCTACGAGCGCTTCCGCGGGAGCGAGCGCGACGCCGCCGCTGCGCGCGACATGGCCGCGGATCCGGCCATGCGCAGCTTCGCCGAGGACGAGCTGCGCGAGGCGCGCGCGACGATGGAAAAGCTCGAAGCCGAGCTGCAGAAGGTGCTCCTGCCGCGCGATCCGAACGACGAGCGCAACATTTTCCTCGAGATCCGGGCGGGCACCGGCGGCGACGAATCCGCGTTGTTTTCGGGGGCCCTGTTCCGCATGTACACGCGCTACGCCGAGCGGCAGGGCTGGCAGGTCGAGATCATCTCCGAGAGTCCTTCGGAGCTGGGCGGTTTCAAGGAAGTGATTGCTCGCATCATTGGCCAGGGCGCCTATTCCAAGCTCAAGTTCGAGTCCGGCGGGCATCGCGTGCAGCGCGTGCCCGAGACCGAAGCGCAGGGGCGCATCCACACGTCGGCCTGCACGGTGGCCGTGCTGCCCGAGGCCGATGCGATCGACGACGTCGTGCTCAATCCTGCGGAGCTGCGCATCGACACCTTCCGCGCCTCGGGCGCCGGCGGGCAGCACGTCAACAAGACCGAGTCGGCGATCCGCGTCACGCACCTGCCGACGGGGATCGTGGTCGAGTGCCAGGACTCGCGTTCGCAGCACAAGAACCGCGAGAAGGCGCTCTCCATCCTTGCGGCGCGCATCAAGGACAAGCAGATGCGCGAGCAGCAGGCGAAGACCGCCTCGACGCGCAAGACGCTGATCGGCTCGGGCGATCGCTCGGAACGCATCCGTACCTACAACTTTCCGCAGGGCCGGGTGACCGATCACCGCATCAATCTCACGCTGCACAAGATCGACCGCATCATGGACGGAGAGCTGGACGACCTGGTGGCCGCCCTGAGCGCCGAGCACCAAGCCGAGCAGCTGGCGGCGCTCGCCGAAGAAGCGGCGTGAGAATCGAGCAGGCGCTCGCCGGCTGCGGGCTGGACCCGCGCGAGGCGCGCCTGCTGCTCGCGGAGGCGACGGGGTTCTCGCAGGCGAGCGTGCTCGCGCACCTCGAGCGCGAGCTCGAGGCGGAGGCCGAGACGCGCTTCCTCGATTGGGCGGCGCGCCGGCGCGCGGGCGCGCCGATCGCGTACCTGATCGGACGGCGCGAGTTCTACGGACTGAGCCTGGCGGTCAATCCCGCCGTGCTGATCCCGCGGCCGGAGACCGAGCTGCTGGTCGAGCTTTCGCTCGCTCGCCTCGGACCGCAGGCGACGGCGCGGGTGCTCGATCTCGGCACCGGCAGCGGCG
>JBLMWT010000012.1:0-15172 GCA_050257375.1 Sphingomonadaceae bacterium | reverse complement strand
TTCGACGAGGTGATCACCGCCTGGGGGCGCCTCGGCAAGCCGTTCGGCGCGCAGGTCTTCGGCGTCACGCCCGACCTCATCACGACCGCCAAGGGCATCACCAACGCCACCGTGCCCATGGGCGCCGTGTTCATGAAGGAAAGCATCTATCAGGCGTTCATGGCGGGGCCGGAGGGCGCGATCGAGATGCCGCACGGCTACACCTACTCGTCGCACCCGCTCGCCTGCGCGGCGGGGCTCGCCACGCTGGACGTCTACGAGGAAGAGGGCCTTCTGACGCGCGTCGGCGAGCTCGCCGGCTACTGGGAGGAGCAGGCGCACGCCTTCAAAGGGCTGCCGAACCTCGTCGATATCCGCAACATCGGCCTGATCGCGGCCTTCGAGCTCGCGCCGCGCCCGGGCGCGCCCGGCGCGCGCGGCTTCGAGGCGCATACGCGCGCCTTCGAAAAGGGCGCCTACATGCGCGTCACCGGGGACATCATCGCGCTCGCTCCCCCGCTCATCATCCAGAAGACGGAGATCGACCAGCTGTTCGCGATCGTGCGCGAGGTGCTCGCCTCGCTCGCCTGACCCCTTCAGCGTTCGCCCGCGGCCAATTCGAGCATCGCCTTGCCGAATGCGGCGAGGTCCTTCGTGTCGCGCTCGAGGACACGCAACACGATCTTCCAGTCGACCTCGGCGTACTCGTGCACCAGCAGGTTGCGGAATCCCACCGCCCGGCGCAGCCGCTGGCCGAGCGGCTTGGGGATCAGACCGGCGTCGGCGAGCAGAGTGAAGGTGTCGCCGGCGGTCGTCGGCACCATGCCATGCGCGCCGCAGACATGTGCGGCGACGTCGATACAGGCCTGGATCGCCAGCTCGAGGTTGCGCGACACGATGTCCTGCAGGTCTTCGTCGGCGGCGAGCGCCTTTGCGGACGTCGGCTTCTTGGCCGAAAGGCGCTTCAGGCGCCGCGAAAGTTCATGCAGCCGCGCCTCGATCACCTCGGCGTCGAGTCCGCCCTTCATTCGAACAGCGCCGCGCGCGCGGCCCTGGCGGCAAGGCCCGCGGCGCGCCGATCGTCCTCCTCGCGCAAGAGGCGCGTAATCAGCCGCTGGCGCGTCGCGACGTCGTCGCACAGCAGCTCGGTCCCGCCCATGGCGCGCGCGAACACGATCCCGTGCGCCGTCTCGAGGTCCACGAGGTCGACGGCGCGGCCCGCGAGGTCCGCGATCAGGCCGATCAGAGCGTCCCGCAGGTCGCTCGACATCGGCTTGCCGATGCTCACCGCCACATCGATGTCGCTCTTTGCGCCCGCCTCGCCGCGCGCGAGCGAGCCGAACAGGGTGGCGTAGGGCACCCCCGCCGCGCGCAGCCGCGCGGCGAGGCGCTCCTCGAGCGGGCGCGGCGCCTCGGCGAAATCCTTGGGCGCGACCACCCAGGCGACCACGCGGCCGTGGCGCGTGACCGCGACCGGGCCGGACGCAGCGGCCTCCAGCAGGCTGCCGAAGCGGTTCTTCGCGGCCGTGGCGTCGATCTGCTTCATGGCACTCATTTTAGCCATTTTAGCCAAAAATGCCAGCGGGCGGCCTGACCCGGGCCGGACAAATCGACTCAGACCCCGATTAGGGCTACTTCGCCGCGGCGCGCACGACGCCGAGCCGGCGGCCGCGCGTGGCCTGCTTCAGTCGCGGCGGCGCGACCAGGTCGCGCAGGTAGTTCGGCAGCGCGAACACGCCCTCGTGGGTCTCGCCGTTGTAGAAGCGCAGATCCTGCAGCCTGCGCTGCTCGATGCGGCGGTCGATCTCGTCGGCCGTGAAGGACTTGGGATCGAGCTTGTCGGAGCACACCGCCATCACCCACTGCGAGCCGTACAGCGGGATATACATGGTGTAGGGCCGCACGACGCGGAACACGGCGTTCAGGCGCTGGGCGAGCTCCGCCACGCGTTCCGGCTGCGCGATCGCCGAGCCGAGGTGCAGCACCATCGCACCGCCCGGGGCGAGCGTCTGGCGCAAGCGCTGGAAGAAGGCGGTCTCGTACAGCGCCTTGGCCGGACCCATCGGGTCGTTCAGGTCGAGCGCGATCAGGTCGAATTTCTCGGCGGTCGCGTGCACGAACTTCATGCCGTCCTCGATCAGCACCCGCAGCCTGGGGTTGTCGAACACGCCGTTGTGCACGGCGCCGAAGTGCTCCTTGGCGACGCGGATCACGTCCTCGTCGATCTCGACCATCGTCACCTGTTCGACGCTCGGATGCTTGAGCGCTTCCTCCGAAGAACCCCCGTCGCCGCCGCCGATGACGAGCACCTTTTTCGGGGCGTTGTGCGCCGTGAGCGCGGGGTGCACGAGGTTCTCGTGGTACACGAACTCCTCGCGCTCGGAGGTCATGTTGAAGCCGTCCAGGCGGAAGAGCTTGCCGTACTGCGGCGTCTCGTAGACCGCCATCTTCTGGAAGCGCGTCTGCCACTCGCCGAGCTGCCGGCCGGCGCGGATGTAGAAGCCGGTGGAGTCGTTCAGCGGCTCCATCAGCAGGTGCTCGCCGCGCTCGATCTCGTGGCGCGCGACCTCGGTGGGCCGAAAGTAGTCGACGACGGACTCGAACACCTGGCGCGCCTTGGCCGAGTTGTCCGCGCTGTAGTTGCACACGTACACGTCGAGCGTCAGGCCGTTGCGCTCAGGCCAGGTGTGCACCGCGAGGTGCGATTCGGCGAGCACGACCGTACCGGTGAACCCCGAGCCATCGAACTGGCGGAAGCTCACGTCCATGATTGTGAGGCCGGCCTGCTTCACGAACTCGACGCAGCGCTCGCGGAAGCGATCGCAATCGAGCAGGAGCTGGGGATCGCAGCGGCAGCCGCTCAGGTCACCGATGAGATGCAGACCGTTCATGATTTTCCTCCCCGAAAAATACGAAGGCGCAACCCAGCGCTGTTGCCGAGTTGCGCCCTTGCGTCACGCCTTGCGGCGTCGAGACAAAAAGCGTGTGACTCGCTCAATTCGTGCAGAGCCCCTCTTGGGCCGCCCCGCCAGCCGTCACGTGCCGGTCTGCGCGAAGCTAAGCGCCCGTTTCAATTTCGCCCCGCATCTTCGCGACCAATGCGTCGATCAGGCGGCGAGCGATCGAAATTTTACTTGGAAGTCTCGGCAATTGGAATACATCGAACCACTGCGCGGCCTCGATTTCGCCCGGCTGCGGTGTCAGTTCGCCGGCGACCCAGTCGCAGGTGAAGGCGATCATGAGCGAGTTCGGAAACGGCCACGGCTGGCTCGCGAAGTACGCGATGTTGGTCACCTCGACGCCGACCTCCTCGGCGACCTCGCGGCGCAGGCATTGCTCGAGCGACTCGCCTGGCTCGACGAACCCCGCGAGCGCGCTGTACATGCCGGGAGGAAAGTGCGGGCTGCGCCCGAGCAACAGCTCGCGGCCGCGCCGCACGAGCGCCATGACCGCCGGCGCGAGGCGAGGATAGGCCGCCAGTCCGCAGGCCGGGCACACCCTGACGCGCTCGCCAGCGCGCGGCTCGGTGCGCGCGCCGCAGCGCCCGCAGAACTGGTGCGTGCGGTCCCAGTCGATCAGCTGCAGCGCGCGGCCCGCGAGCGCGAAGTGCGCGTCCTCCAGCACCGAAAAGAGCGTCCGCAGCCCCTCCCAGCCCATGCCTGCGGGCGCGGCGCTGTCCGCGGGCGCTTCGGCGGCGAACAGGTGACGTCCGCCGAGCTGGCCGAGGTAGAGCGTGCGCAGCAGCTGGCCCGCGAGCGGGCCGGGTATGGCGCCGTACGGCAGGCGCGCCCAGCTCGGCCGCGCAGGCACGCGCGCGTCGCCGGAGGGCTGGTCGCTGGGCGGGCCGACCTCGACCAGCAAGCGGTCCTTCAGGAACACGAACCAGTGCCCCTCGGCGGCCGCGCCCGGCTCGGTCGAGTGCGCGTAGCCCTGCGGGCTGCTGAACGGTAGCTCGCTCACGCGCCTAGTCTAGCGGCAGCCGCAGGCGAGTGCCGACCACGCGTTCGACGAGAACGGCGCCGCGCCGGACGAGGAACTCCTTGAACGCCGCTGCGGCCGGGGAGAGCCGCTTCCTTTCGCGATGAATCACGAACCACTCGCGCATCACCGGCGTGTCCTTTACGCGCAACACCACGAGGCGGCGCGCGGCGAGCTCCAGGCCCACGGTGTGCAGCGACAGAAAACTTATGCCCATGCCGGCCATCACCGCCTGCTTGATGGTTTCGTTCGAGCTCATCTCGATGGTCTCGGCGGGCCGGAACCCGTGCGCCGCGAACATGCGCTCCATGGCGATGCGCGTGCCCGAGCCCGGCTCGCGGATGAGGAAGGTCTCGCCGGCGAGATCGGCGAGCGCGACGCGGCGGCGCCGCGCGAGCCGGTGCTCGGGGGCGGCGATGATCGCGAGCGGATGCTTGGCGAAGGAAGCCGCGACGGTATCGAGGCCGCCCGGCGCGCGCCCCATGACGACCACGTCGCAGGTGTTCTCGGCGAGCTGGCGCACCACGGCCTCGCGGTTGCTGACCGTGAGGCGCACCTTGACCTCGGGGTGGCCGCGCCGGAACTCGGCAAGGAGCCGCGGCGCGAAGTACTTCGCGGTGCTGGTGACCGCGAGGTGCAGCTCGCCCCCGCCGGCGCCCTTCAGGGCGCCCAGCGCCTCCTCGGCATCGCGCAGGTGCTGCAGCACCACGCGCGTGTGGCGCAGCAGCTCCTCGCCCGCCTGCGTCAGATGCATGCGTCGCCCCATCTGCTCGAACAGCGGCAGGCCGACGTGCGCCTCGAGCTGCTTCAGCTGGATCGAGACGGCCGGCTGAGTGAGATGCATTTCGCGCGCCGCGCGCCCGAAGTGCAGGTGGCGCGCAGCGGCCTCGAAGATGCGCAGCTGCTTCAGAGTGAGGTGGCGCACGGGATTTCGATCGGCTTATGGGTTTGATTAGAACATTTAAGTAGTCCTTATCACAATGCCGCGCTAACTTGCCGTCAACCGATAGACGGAGGACTGGCGATGGGCAACATGGATCGAGCCGCCCCGATGACGAGCGAGCGCTACCGCGCCGGGGTGATGAAGTACGCGCAGATGGGATACTGGGAGCCGAGTTACGTGCCGGCCGACACCGACGTGATCGCGCTGTTCCGAATCACGCCGCAGGAAGGCGTCGATCCGGAGGAGGCCGCCGCAGCGGTCGCCGGCGAATCTTCCACCGCCACCTGGACGGTGGTGTGGACCGACCGGCTCACCGCCTGCGAGCGCTACCGCGCCAAGGCCTACCGGGTCGACCCGGTGCCCGGAGCACCGGGCCAGTACTTCGCCTATATCGCTTACGACCTGGCGCTGTTCGAGCCGGGTTCGATCGCGAACCTCACGGCTTCGATCATCGGCAACGTGTTCGGCTTCAAGCCGCTCAAGGCGCTGCGCCTGGAGGACATGCGCCTGCCGGTCGCGTACGTGAAGACCTTCGACGGCCCGCCGACCGGCATCGTGGTCGAGCGCGAGCGGCTCGACAAGTTCGGCCGGCCGCTGCTCGGCGCGACCGTGAAGCCCAAGCTCGGCCTCTCGGGCAAGAACTACGGGCGCGTGGTGTACGAGGCGCTCAAAGGGGGCCTCGACTTCACCAAGGACGACGAGAACATCAATTCGCAGCCGTTCATGCACTGGCGCGACCGGTTCCTGTTCTGCATGGAGGCGGTCAATCGCGCGCAAGCCGCGAGCGGAGAAGTGAAGGGGCACTACCTGAACGTTACCGCCGCCACCATGGAGGACATGTACGAGCGCGCCGAGTTCGCCAAGGAGCTGGGCTCGAACATCGTCATGATCGACCTGGTGATCGGCTACACCGCGATCCAGTCGATGTCCAAGTGGTCGCGCAACAACGACATGATCCTGCACCTGCACCGCGCCGGCCACTCGACCTACACGCGCCAGAAGACGCACGGCGTGTCGTTCCGCGTCATCTCGAAATGGATGCGGCTCGCGGGCGTCGATCACATCCACGCCGGCACGGTCGTCGGCAAGCTCGAGGGCGACCCCAATTCGGTGCAGGGCTTCTACAACGTGCTGCGCGAAGAGAAGAACGCGGTCGACCTGCAGCGCGGCCTGTTCTTCGAGCAGGATTGGGCCGGCCTGAGAAAGGTGATGCCGGTCGCCTCGGGCGGCATTCACGCGGGCCAGATGCACCAGCTGCTGCATTACCTCGGCGAGGACGTGGTGCTGCAGTTCGGCGGCGGCACGATCGGCCATCCCATGGGCATCGCCGCGGGCGCCACGGCGAACCGCGTCGCGCTCGAGGCGATGGTGCTGGCGAGGAACGAAGGTCGCGATATCTGGAACGAGGGCCCTCGAATCCTCGAGCAGGCGGCGCGCCACTGTGCGCCGCTCAAGCAGGCGCTCGACACCTGGAAGGACGTGACCTTCGATTACGCTTCGACCGACACGCCCGACTTCGTGCCGACCGCCACGGCCGCCTGAACCGGAGACACGCCATGAGACTCACGCAAGGAACCTTTTCCTTCCTGCCCGACCTTACCGATGCGCAGATCCGCGCGCAGATCGAGTACTGCCTGGCACAAGGCTGGGCGGTATCGGTCGAGCACACCGACGACCCGCACCCGCGCAACGCGTACTGGGAGATGTTCGGCATGCCGATGTTCGACCTGAGGGACGCCGCCGGCGTGATGGCCGAGGTCGACGACTGCCGCAAGACCTTTCCGCGGCATTACGTCAAGGTGAACGCCTTCGACGCGACGCACGGCTGGGAATCGCTGCGGTTGTCGTTCATCGTCAACCGGCCGCCGAGCGAGCCCGGCTTCGCCCTGGAGCGCGAGGAAGGGGCCGGCAGGCTGCAGCGCTATGCGCTGCGCTCCTACGCGGTGAAACGCCCGGAGGGAGAGCGCTACTGATGTCCGCACCGGCCGAGAGCCTGACTCTCGATCTGGAGACGTTGTACCGCGACTCGAACGTCGAGGCGGTGCTCCAGGCGCTCGAGCGCGAGCTCGTCGGGCTCGTGCCGGTGAAGACGCGCGTGCGCGAGATCGCGGCGCTCCTCCTGGTGGAGAAGCTGCGCCGCTCGGTGGGGCTGGAGGCGGGCGCGCCTTCGCTGCACATGAGCTTCACCGGCAACCCGGGCACCGGCAAGACCACGGTCGCCATGCGCATGGCGGAGATCCTGCACGCGCTCGGCTACTCGAGAAAAGGGCACCTGGTCGCGGTGACGCGCGACGACCTCGTCGGCCAGTACATCGGCCACACCGCGCCCAAGACCAAGGAAGTGCTCAAGCGCGCGATGGGCGGCGTGCTGTTCATCGACGAGGCGTACTACCTGTACCGCCCGGAGAACGAGCGCGACTACGGTCAGGAGGCGATCGAGATTCTGCTGCAGGTGATGGAGAATCAGCGCGAGGACCTGGTGGTGATCCTCGCCGGCTACAAGGACCGCATGGACAAGTTCTTTTCCTCCAACCCGGGCATGGCCTCGCGCATCGCGCACCACATCGATTTCCCGGATTACGACGAGGCGGAGCTGTTCGCGATCGCCGGCATCATGCTCGAGAAGACGAAGTACCGCCTGGACGCTGGCGCGGAAGCCGCGCTGCGCGAGTACATTGCGCTCAGGAAGAAGCAGCCGCACTTCGCCAATGCGCGCTCGATTCGCAACGCGCTCGACCGCGCGCGCTTGCGCCAGGCGAAGCGCCTGTTCGAGCAGCGCGGCGCGCGCCTGACGCGCGAGGCGCTCATGACCATCACGGCCGCGGACATCCGCGCGAGCCGCGTTTTCGAGGACAAGGGGGGGGAGACATGACGTTGCAGGCGCTGATCTTCGACGTCGACGGCACGATCGCGGATACCGAGGAAGTGCACCGCCAGGCGTTCAACGCCGCGTTCCTGGCGATGGACCTGTGGTGGAATTGGGGCCCGGCCGAGTACATGGATCTGCTCAAGATCTCTGGCGGTCCCGAACGGATCGCGCACTACGTCTCCCGGCTGGGCGTGCCGGCGAAGGACAAGCAGCGGTTCGCGGGCCTGGTGCCTGCCATCCACAGGGAGAAAACCCGCCTCTACCACGAGCTGATCTCGGGCGGCCGCGCCCCGCTGAGAACGGGCGTAGTGCGCCTGATCGAGGAGGCGCGGGCCGACGGCCTGCGCCTCGCGCTCGCAGCCACCAGCACCACCGCGAACATCGAGGCGCTGGTGTCGGCAGCGCTGGGGCCCAAGGCGCTCGGCTGGTTCAGTGCGGTGGCGAGCGCCGACGACGTGCCGCACAAGAAGCCGGCGCCGGATCTGTACCAGCGCATCCTCGGCACCTTGCGCCTGCCCGCGGCCGACTGCGTGGCGATCGAAGATTCGGAGAACGGCGTGCGCGCCGCAGTGGCTGCCGGCCTCTACACCATCGCGACGCCGTCGCGCTGGACGACGACACAGGATTTCTCGGGAGCGGACCTGGTGCTCTACAGCCTCGGGGACGCCGATGCGCCGCTCGATCCCGTGACGGCGAAAGCGATCGGGGCCGCGCAGCTCGGGCTGCGCCAGATCCGGGCGTTGCACGCGGCGCGTGCCGCGCGCGCCGCCTAGGAGGGCGCATGCGGCAAGAGAAGACGATCACCGAGTTCATCATCGGCGAGCAGCGCAAGCTGCCCGGCGCGAGCGGCGGATTCACCGCGCTGCTGAACGATATCCGGCTGGCCTGCAAGCGCATCGCCTACATGGTCGGCAAGGGAGCGCTCGCCGATGTGCCCGCAGGCGAGCTGCGCGCGGTGGCGAACGACACTTTCGTGCGCACGAACGAGTGGGGCGGACACCTGGCGGCGATGGCCTCGGAGGCCGAGCAGGGCGTGCGTGGCATCCCGCCCGCCTATCCGCGCGGGCGCTACCTGCTCGCCTTCGATCCGCTGTGCGGCGCGCCGAGCCTCGCGGTGAACGCGGTCGCGGGGAGCCTATTTTCGGTGCTGCGCGCGCCCGAGGGCGTCGTTGAGCCGGGCGCGAGCGACTTCCTGCAGACGGGCGCGGCGCAAGTTTGCGCGGGCTACGCGATCTACGGCCCGACGACCATGCTGGTGCTCGCGCTCGAAAGCGGCGTGAACGGCTTCACGCTCGACCGCGAAATCGGCGAGTTCATGCTCACCCATGCCGAGATGCGCATCCCCGAGGAGACTTCCGAGTTCGCCGTCGATACGGCCAACGCGCGCCACTGGCCGCCCGCGGTCAAACGATACGTCGACGAGTGCCTCGCAGGGCGCGGCGGCCCGCGCGGCAGGGACTTCTACATGCGCTGGGCGGCTTCGCTGGTGGCCGACACGCACCGCATCCTGATGCAGGGCGGAGTGTTCCTGCATCCCTACGACGAGCGCAAGGCGGACGGCGCGGCCGGCCACCACCTGCTGTTCGAAGCCAATCCCGTCGGGTATCTCGTCGAGCGGGCGGGCGGGCGTGCGAGCCTCGGAGCGGGGCCACTGCTCGAAGCGGTGCCCGCGGCGCTGCATCAGAAAGCCTCGCTCATCTTCGGCTCGCGCCGCGAGGTCGAGCGGCTCGAGCAGTACTACCGCGACCGCAACCAGCGCGATTTCGACGCGCCGCTGTTCGGCACGCGCGGCCTGTTCCGCGCGTCGGCCGAGCTCTAGAAAGGACGGGCATGTCGGCCAAGCATCCGATCATCGCGATCACGGGCTCCTCCGGAGCCGGCACCACCTCGGTGTCCAAGACCTTCGAGCAGATCTTCTATCGCGAGAACGTCAAGGCCGCGTTCGTCGAGGGCGACGCGTTCCACCGCTACAACCGCGAAGAGATGAAGGTCAAGATGGCGGAGGAGCTCGCGCGCGGCAACCAGCACTTCAGCCACTTCGGGCCGGAGTCGAACCTGTTCGCCGAGCTGGAGCAGCTGTTCCGCGACTATGCCGCGACCGGCACGGGGCGCACGCGCAAGTACCTGCATAACGACGCCGAAGCAGCCCCGTACAAGCAGAAGCCGGGCACCTTCACCGCCTGGGAGCCCCTGCCCGACGGCACGGACATGCTGTTCTACGAGGGCCTGCACGGCGGGGTGGCGCACGGCGGCGTAGACGTCGCGGCGCAGGTCGATCTGCTGATCGGCGTGGTGCCGGTGATCAACCTGGAATGGATCCAGAAGCTGCACCGCGACCGCGCGACGCGCGGCTACTCGACCGAGGCGGTGACCGACACGATCCTGCGGCGCATGGAAGACTACGTGAACTACATCATCCCGCAGTTCTCGCGCACGCACATCAACTTCCAGCGCGTGCCGGTGGTCGACACCTCGAACCCGTTCATCGCGCGCCACATCCCGACGGCGGACGAGAGCCTGCTCGTGATCCGCTTCGCGAACCCGCGCGGCATCGACTTTCCGTACCTGCTCTCGATGGTGCACGACTCGTTCATGTCGCGCCCGAACACCATCGTCTGCCCGGGCGGCAAGATCGATCTCGCGATGCAGCTCATCTTCACGCCGATGATCTGGCGGCTCATGGACCGCCGCAAGCAGGCGCTCGAGCGCTAGCCCGGCCCGAGTTACTTACCAGAGGAGGAAACATGGCATTGATCTCTCTCAGGCAGCTGCTCGACCACGCGGCCGAGCACGGCTACGGCGTGCCTGCCTTCAACATCAACAACCTCGAGCAGATCCAGGCGATCATGCAGGCCGCCGACGAAACCTCGAGTCCGGTGATCCTGCAGGCCTCCGCCGGGGCGCGCAAGTACGCCGGGGAAGCGTTCCTGCGCAGGATGGTCGAGGCGGCCGTCGAGTCCTACCCGCACATCCCGGTGGTGCTGCACCAGGATCACGGCGCGAGCCCGGCTGTGTGCCAGGCGGCGATCCGCTCGGGCTTCACCAGCGTGATGATGGACGGTTCGCTGCTCGAGGACATGAAGACGCCGGCGAGCTACGCGTACAACGTCGAGGTGACGCGTCGCGCGGTCGAGATGGCGCACGCGGTGGGCGTGTCCGTCGAAGGCGAACTCGGCTGCCTCGGTTCGCTCGAGACCGGCACGGCGGGCGAGGAGGACGGCGTCGGCGCCGAGGGCAAGCTCTCGCGCGATCAGCTGCTCACCGACCCGAAACAGGCCGCGGATTTCGTCTCGAAGACGGGAGTCGACGCGCTCGCGGTGGCGATCGGCACCTCCCACGGCGCCTACAAGTTCACCAAGAAGCCCACGGGCGACGTGCTCGCGATCGACCGCATCAAGGAGATTCACGCCGCGATCCCGACGACGCATCTGGTGATGCACGGCTCCTCGAGCGTGCCGCAGGAGTGGCTCGAAGTCATCCGCGAGAACGGCGGCAGGATCAAGGAGACCTACGGCGTGCCGGTCGAGGCGATCCAGGAGGGCATCCGCCACGGCGTGCGCAAGATCAACATCGACACCGACATCCGTCTGGCCATGACCGGGGCGATGCGCCGCGCGATGGCCAAGGACCCCTCCGAATTCGACCCGCGCAAGTTCCTCAAGGAGGCGACGCTCGCCGCGCGCGCCCTGTGCCGGCAGCGCTTCGAGGCCTTCGGCTGCGCGGGCAAGGCGGCGCAAATCCGCCCGGAGCCGCTCGAGCGCATGGCGCTGAGCTATTCGATGCCGGCGGCGCGCGCGCGCGCCGCCGCCTGAGGCATAATTGCGCTTCCCCGCATGAACACACCGACCACGGCGGCCGTGGCCGCTCCCGGCATCAATTACCGCGATCCGATCGAGCGCGACATGGCGAACGCCCTGCGCGCGCTCGCCATGGACGCGGTCCAGGCGGCGAACTCGGGGCACCCGGGCATGCCGATGGGCATGGCGGAGATCGCCGTCGCGCTCTGGCGCGGGCACCTGCGCCACAACCCCGGCAACCCGCATTGGGCGAATCGCGACCGCTTCGTGCTGTCCAACGGCCACGGCTCGATGCTGCTGTACGGGCTGCTGCATCTGACGGGCTACGACCTGCCGATCGACGAGCTGCGCCGCTTCCGGCAGCTCGGCTCGAAGACGCCCGGGCACCCGGAGTACGGCTGCGCGCCGGGCGTGGAGACGACCACCGGGCCGCTCGGCCAGGGGATCGCAAACTCAGTCGGCATGGCGCTCGCCGAGAAGCTGCTCGCCACGCACTTCAACCGCCCCGGCTTCGACGTCGTCGACCACCACACCTACGTGTTCATGGGCGACGGCTGCATGATGGAGGGCGTCTCGCACGAGGCCTGCTCGCTCGCCGGCACGCTCGGACTCGGGAAGCTGATCGCGTTCTACGACGACAACGGCATCTCGATCGACTCGGAGAAGGGGCACATCGACCAGTGGTACACGGACGACGTGCCCAAGCGCTTCGCCGCCTACGGCTGGCAGGTGATTCCAAATGTCGACGGGCACGACGTGGCGGCGGTCGACCGCGCGGTCCGCAGGGCCAAGCGCGAGCACGCGCGGCCCACGCTCATCTGCTGCAAGACCACGATCGCCAAGGGCGCGCCTCACAAGGCGAACACGGGCGCCGCGCATGGCGCGCCGCTCGGCGCGGACGAGGTGGCGGCGACGCGTGCCGCGATCGGCTGGCCGTACAAGCCGTTCGAGATCCCGCAGCACGTGTATGCGGCGTGGGATGCGCGCGCGACCGGCAAGCGCGCAGAGCGGCGCTGGACAAAGTTGTTCGCCACCTACGAGAGCGCGCACCCGGAGCTTGCGGCCGACTTCCGCCGCCGCATGGCGGGCGAGCTGCCGCAGGACTTCGCCGCGCGCGTCGAGGCGATGGTGCGCGAGACCGACGCCAAGGCGGAGACGCTCGCCACACGCAAGGCCTCGCAGAACGTGCTCGAGTACCTGAAGCCCGCGCTGCCCGAGCTGCTGGCCGGATCGGCCGACCTGACCGGCTCGAACCTCACCATGGTCAAGGCCTCGCGCGTCATCGGCCGAGACGACGGCGGAAACTATCTCTTCTACGGCGTGCGCGAGTTCGGCATGTGCGCGGTGATGAACGGCCTCGCGCTGCACGGCGGCTTCATCCCGTACGGCGGCACCTTCCTCGTCTTCTCCGACTACGCGCGCAACGCGCTGCGTATGGCGGCGCTGATGCGTATCCGCGTGGTGTACGTGTTCACGCACGATTCGATCGGGCTGGGGGAGGACGGGCCGACGCACCAGCCGATCGAGCACGCCGCGAGCCTGCGCCTGATCCCCAACATGGACGTGTGGCGGCCCTGCGACACGGTCGAGAGCGCGATCGCGTGGAGCGCGGCGCTCGAGCGCACGAACGGGCCGACGGCGCTCCTGTTTTCGCGCCAGAACGTCGCCTTTGCGAAGCGCGACGCCGCGACGCTCGCCAATGTGCGGCGCGGCGGCTACCTGCTCGGAGACAGCGTGGGCCTGCCGCGCGCGGTGATCATCGCCACCGGGTCGGAAGTGCCGCTCGCGCTCGCCGCGCAGAAGCATCTCGCCGACGAAGGGATCGGCGTGCGCGTGGTGTCGATGCCCTCGACCACGGTGTTCGATCGGCAGGAGCCCGCCTACCGGGAAGCCGTGCTGCCGCGCGGCGTGCCGCGCGTGGCGGTCGAGGCGGGCGTCACGGCCTCCTGGCGCAAGTACGTGGGGCTCGAGGGAGCGGTCGTGGGCATCGACCGCTTCGGCGAGTCGGCCCCCGCGCCTGAGCTTTTCAAGCATTTCGGGTTCACGGCCGAGAAGGTGGTTCAGGCCGTGAAGTCGGTCATTTAGGAGCATTCATGGCAATCAAGATCGCGATCAACGGCTTCGGCCGCATCGGGCGCAACATCCTGCGCGCGCACTACGAAGGATCGAAGAAGCACGCCCTGCAGTTCGTGGCGCTGAACGACCTGGGGGACGCGAAGACGAACGCACACCTGCTCAAGCACGACACGGCGCACGGCACCTTTCCCGGCAGCGTGCAGGTCGACGGCGACGCGCTGGTGGTGAGCGGCGACCGGATCAAGGTGCTGGCCGAGCGCGATCCGGCCAAGCTGCCCTGGAAGGACCTGGGCGTGGACGTGGTGCTCGAGTGCACCGGCCTCTTCACCAGCAAGGCGAAGACGAGCGCGCACCTGCAGGCGGGCGCGAAGAAGGTGATCATCTCGGCGCCCGGCGACAAGGACGTCGACCGCACCATCGTGATGGGCGTGAACGACAAGGCGCTGAAGACCTCCGACGCCGTGATTTCGAACGCCTCGTGCACCACCAACTGCCTTGCGCCGCTCGTCAAGGCGCTGGACGACCGCATCGGCGTGGTCTCCGGGCTGATGACGACGGTGCACTCCTTCACCAACGACCAGGTGCTCACCGACGTTTACCACAAGGACCTGCGCCGCGCGCGCTCGGCGACGCACAACATGATCCCGACCAAGACCGGCGCCGCGGCGGCCGTCGGGCTCGTGCTGCCGCACCTGAACGGCAAGCTCGACGGCTTTGCGATCCGCGTGCCGACGATCAACGTCTCGATCGTCGACCTGACCTTCGTCGCGAAGAAAGCGACCACGGTCGAGGAGGTCAATGCGGCGGTCAAGCAGGCCGCCGCAGGGGACCTGAAGGGCATCCTCGAGTACAACGTGGACCCGCTCGTGTCTTCCGACTTCAACCACAACCCGGCGAGCTCGATCTTCGATGCGACGCTCACCAAGGTGAGCGGCGGCACGCTGGTGAAGGTCACCTCCTGGTACGACAACGAGTGGGGCTTCAGCAACCGCATGCTCGATGCGGCCGTGGCGCTGATGAACGCCAAGTAGCCGTCATGCGCTTCAAGCGCATGAGCGAGCTGGACCTGCGCGGCAAGCGCGTGCTGATCCGCGCCGATCTGAACGTGCCGCTGGACGACGCGGGGCAGGTGTCCGACGACACGCGCATTCGCGCCTCGCTGCCAGGCATCCGCAGCGCGCTCGAGCAGGGCGCCGCGGTGATGGTTACCTCGCACCTCGGCCGTCCCAAGGAGGGCGAGCTCAGGCCGGAGGATTCCCTCGCGCCGGTGGCAAAGCGCCTTGGGGAACTGCTCAACAGGAATATCTCCGTCGCGAAAGACTGGGTCGACGGCATCGCGGTGCGCCCCGGCGAGCTGGTGGTGCTCGAGAACTGCCGCGTCAACAAGGGCGAGAAGAAGGACGACGAGGCGCTCGCGAAGAGGATCGCCGCGCTGTGCGACGTGTACGTGAACGACGCCTTCGGCACCGCGCACCGCGCCGAGGCGACCACGCACGGCGTGGCGCGCTTCGCGCCGGTCGCCTGCGCCGG
>JBLMWT010000011.1:0-8645 GCA_050257375.1 Sphingomonadaceae bacterium | reverse complement strand
TTGGCGCGCTCGGGCGAGATGCTTTTTATGCTAAATTCCACTGCGTACTCCACTCTCATCGGCCGGCGCAGATGATCGCATGATTTGCGCCCCGCTGTGAATCGCCCGAGGCGCTCCGAGAGCATGATTTTCCAGCGTGCGCTGCTCCGAGAATTCGCAAACCTCGCGGTGGCCGTGTTTCTCACGTTGTTCGCGATCGCGCTCACCACGCAGCTCATCCGCCTGCTCGGACAGGCAGCCGGCGGCAAGATCCCTTCGGACGCGGTGCTCGCCTACCTGGGCTTCTTCTCGCTCGGCGTGCTGCCGGTGCTGCTGTCGATCACGCTGTTCATCAGCGTGCTGCTCACGCTCGCGCGCAGCTTTCGCGACTCGGAGATGGTCGTCTGGTTCAGCTCGGGCCTTTCGCTCGCCGCCTGGCTCAGGCCGGTGCTGGTTTTCTCGCTGCCGATCGTCGCGGTGATCACGGCGCTGTCGCTGTTCATCTCCCCCTGGGCGATGGGGCTGAGCGGCCAGTACGCGAGCCGGATCAACGCGCGGGACGACGTTTCGCGCGTGGACCCAGGCACGTTCGGCGAATCCGCCAACCGCGATCGCGTGTTCTTCGTGGAGTCGATCGCCGGCAACAAGACCAGCGTGCAGAACGTGTTCGTCAACTCGCTGCAGCAGCACCGCGACGGCGTCATGTTCAGCCGCACCGGGCGCACCGAGACGGCGCCGAACGGCGACCGCTTTCTCGTGCTGGAGGACGGGCGACGCTACGACGGACAGCCCGGAACGGCCGACTACCGCGTGATGGAGTTCGAGCGCTATGCGACGCGCATCCAGGAGCAGGCCGCGCGCGAGCCCGCGCGCTCGCGCCAGGCCCTGTCCACGCTGGAGCTCATCCGCCATCCGACGAACGAGAACCGGGGCGAGCTGGTGTGGCGCTTCGGCGTGCCTCTCGCTGCGCTGCTGCTGTCGCTGCTCGCGATACCGATGAGCTTCGTCAATCCGCGCGCCGGCCGCTCGGTGAACCTGGCGTTCGCGCTGCTCACCTACGTCGTGTACTCGAACCTGTTGTCGGTCACCCAGTCGCGCGTGGCGACGGGCAAGCTCGACTTTTCCGTCGGCGTGTGGCTGATGCACGGCGTGATGCTGGTGCTGCTCGTCGTGATGTTCGCCTATCGCCTGCAGCCGCTCGGCCTGCGGCGCAGGATCCGGGGAGCGCGCCGCGCGTGAAGATTCCCACCATCGAGCGCTACCTCGCGCGCCAGATCTACGGTGCGGTGGGCTTCGTGCTGGTCGGGTTCCTCGCGCTGTTCGCCTTCTTCGACCTGATCCACGAGCTGAACGACATCGGCAAGGGCAGCTACAACCTGCGTGACGCCTTCGTATTCGTGCTGCTGTCGGTCCCCGGGCACGCCTACGAGCTTTTTCCCGTGGCGGTGCTGATCGGAACGCTGTACGTGCTCGCGCACCTGGCGAGCAACTCGGAGTACACCGTAATGCGCGGCTCGGGCCTGTCGCCCTGGCGCGCCGGTGGGGTACTCGCCAAGGCGGGCCTGGTACTCGCCGCCGTCACCTTCGTCATTGGCGAGTGGGGTGCGCCGGGCGCGGAGGAGGCCGCTCAGAAGCTGCGCATGCGCGCCATGAGCTCGGTGATCGGGCAGGACATGCGCACCGGGCTGTGGTTCAAGGACGAGCGCTCGTTCATCAACGTGCGCGAGGCGCGCCGCACGAGCGCGCTCGACGGGCTGCGCATCTACGACTTCGACGCGCGCTACCGGCTCGCGCTGGTGCGCGCGGCCGCGCGTGGCGAGTACCTCGGCAGCGGCAACTGGAAGCTGCTGGACGTCTCGCAGACGATGTTCACGCCCGAGGGTCCGCGCGTCGAGCACCTGCCGGAGATGGAGTGGCACTCGGCGCTCACGCCGTCGCTGCTCGAAGTGCTGATCGTCGCGCCGGACCGCATGTCGGCCTGGAATTTGTACGAGTACACCCAGCATCTGGCCGGCAATCGCCAGAAGACCGAGCGCTACGCGATCGCGCTCTGGAAGAAGCTGTTCTATCCGATCGCGGTGATGGTGATGATGGCGCTCGCGCTGCCGTTCGCGTACCTGCAGGCGCGCGCGGGAATGGTGGGCGTCAAGGTGTTCCTCGGCATCATGCTCGGGGTCTTCTTCCACCTGATGAACAGCCTGTTCTCGCACATCGGCCTGCTGCGCGATTGGCCGCCATTCGCCGCAGCCGCGCTGCCGAGCGCAGTGTTCTTCCTCGCGGCGATGGCCGCGATGTGGGCCGTCGAGCGCAGGTAACCTGCTCAGGCCGCGGCGCGCGGCTTGCGCGCCACGAGCACCAGGCGCGTGCCGGCGAGCCGGTCGTGCAGGAACTGGCGGTCGCGATCGAGCAGCGCCCACAGGATCGATATGCCGGTGGGCACGAGCAGCGCCGCGAGCGCGAAGCGCGCCAAGGCGCGCCCGGCCGGCACGCGCGTCCACCCCGGGTACACCAGGCGGATGCGCCAGGCTTTCATCGCGAGCGTCTGGCCGTTGCGCAGCCAGCACCAGAGGAAGTAGGCGGCGAACACCGCGAGCAGGTAGGCCTGTAGCGCGTGGCGCTGCCAGCCGCCGGTCGATGCCCCGCCGCTCGCGACGAAGAACAACCCGGTCGCGGCGAACGCCACCGCGAACAGCAGCAGGCTCTCGTAGAACATGCTGGCCAGCCGCCTGGCGATGCCCGGCACGGGCGCTTCGTCGGGGCCCGCCGGGCTCACTTCGGGTCTTTGGCCTTCAGGCCGGGCGCTGCGCCCTGCGGCTCCTTGGGGTGAAGCGACTGGTACTCGGACCATTGCTTGCTGAGGTCTTTCTTCTTCTTGCGCGATTCCTTCATCTTGCGGTAGTTCTCGCGTGCCTGTTCGCGCTGCTGCGGGGTGAGCGCGGCCCACTTGCTCATGCGGGTCTGTGCGCGCTTCTTGCCCGTGGGCGTCATTTTCGGGTAGCGCTTGGCCACTCCCAGCCACTCCTTCCTTTCTTCCGCGCCGAGCCTGTCCCACTCGCCGGCAAGCGGCGCGAGCGCCTCGCGCTGCTGCGGATTGAGCTCGCTCCAGGACGGCGCGCCTTTGGCGGACGGAGAAGCCGCGCCGGCAAGCGCGGCGCAGCAAAGCATCGCGGCCGCGAGCAGCGCGCCGACGGCGCCGCGGGTCAGCCGCCAGACTGTTTCTTGAGCCAAACCTGGAAGCCCTTGTCGAGGTAGGCGTCGATCGGCAGATCGTCGCTCAGCAGCAGCGCGTCGAGCTCGGCGCGGTCCGCGACCTTCTGCTTCTGCTGCCAGCCGTAGATGCCGAACAGCCCGACCGCCAGCAGCAGCACGGGCAGCGCCACGCGCGCCCAGAACATGAACGATCGGCGGCCGCTGCCCGCTGCGTGTCCCACCCAGGCCAGCGCCGGTACGTGCTCGGGCCGCCTGCGGGCGAGCGCCAGCTCGCGCGCCTTGCGCAGGCGCTCGAGGGTGCGCGCATCCGGCTGCGCGTCGTGCTCCAGGATCTTGCGAATCTTGTCGCCGAACTGATGCTCGTTCATGGCTGGCACTTTGGGACGCCGTTAACCCTATAACTCTATCCCGCGCGCCTTGAGCGCGCTTGCGAGCGCGTGCGCAGCCCGGGAGCAGTGCGTTTTCACGCTACCCTCCGAGCAGCCCATCGCGAGCGCAGTTTCGGCGACGTCCAACTCATGTAGGTAACGCATGAGGAAGGCCTCGCGTTGACGCTCAGGCAACTGCGAGATCTCTTCCTCAAGAATTTCAACGAGTTGCGACCTTTCCAAGCGCTGCGGCGGCGTCTCGGCGACCCCTTGCTCGCCGGCGTGCATCAGGGTCTCGAGGGGGTCCTCGCGCTCGTCGTCCTCCCCCCGACCGCCCGTCAGAGCCGCGAATGGCGCTACCCAAAGCGAGCGTACCTTCTGCCGACGGTACCAGTCGCGGATCGCGTTCTGCATGATGCGGTGAAACAGGAGCGGCAGGTCGGCGGCAGGCCGGTCGCCGTACTTCTCCGTCAGCCGGAGCATGGCGTCCTGCACGATGTCGAGCGCCGCGTCGTGGTCGCGCACCGCGAAGACGGCTTGCCTGAAGGCCCGCCGCTCGACGCTCTCAAGGAACGTCGAAAGCTCGCTTGCTGATGCCAGGTTGGGCCCTCGTCTTCTTCCGGGGTTGTCGCCCGATTGTCGTGCGTGCCGGATGTTACCAAAACCGCCGCGTTCACTCCCTTCCGCGTGCTTGACCGCATCGCAACAAGTCTTTAACGTTCAAGGTTTTCCGCAACTTTTAGCCGCCCGGAACGCCATCATGGATCGAGTCAAGGGGATAGAGCTCACCGGCGCCGAGATCGTCGTGCGCTGCTTGCAGGAGGAGGGCGTGGAATACGTCTTCGGCTATCCAGGCGGCGCGGTGCTGTTCATCTACGACGAACTATTCAAGCAGGACAAGGTCAAGCACGTGCTGGTGCGCCACGAGCAGGGCGCCGCGCACGCCGCGGACGGCTACTCGCGCGCCTCGCAGAAGGTCGGCGTGTGCCTGGTCACCTCCGGGCCCGGCGTCACCAACGCGGTGACCGGAATCGCCACGGCCTACATGGACTCGATCCCGATGGTGATCATCTCCGGGCAGGTGCCGACGCACGCGATCGGCCTGGACGCGTTCCAGGAGGTCGATGCGGTCGGCGTGACGCGTCCGTGCGTCAAGCACAACATCCTGGTGAAGGACGTCAAGGACCTCGCCATCGCGATCAAGCGCGCGTTCTACCTCGCGCAGACCGGCCGCCCGGGGCCGGTGCTGGTCGACATCCCGAAGGACGTCACCATGCACAGCTGCGAGTTCCACTACCCGGAAAGCGTGGCCATGCGCTCGTACAACCCGGTGAAGAAGGGCCACGCCGGGCAGATCAAGAAGGCCATGCAGCTGCTCCTCGAGTCGAAGCGCCCCATGATCTACGCCGGCGGTGGCGTGATCCTGTCCGAGGCGGCGCCGCTGCTCACCGAGCTGGTGCACGAGCTCGGCTTCCCTTGCACGAACACGCTCATGGGCCTGGGCGGCTTCCCGGGGACCGACCGGCAGTTCCTCGGAATGCTCGGCATGCACGGCACCTACGAGGCGAACATGGCGATGCAGCACTGCGACGTGCTGCTCGCGATCGGCGCGCGCTTCGACGACCGGGTGATCGGCAATCCCGCGCACTTCGCGCAGAACCCGCGCAAGATCATCCATATCGACATCGATCCCTCGTCGATCTCCAAGCGCGTCAAGGTGGACGTGCCGATCGTCGGCCACGTGCCCGACGTGCTCGCCGATCTGCTCAGGATCCTGCGCGCGTCGGCACAGCGCCCTGACCCCGCGGCTGTAGGCGCCTGGTGGGGACAGATCGAGCAGTGGCGCGCGAAGAACTGCCTGCGCTACGACCGCAGCTCGAAGATCATCAAGCCGCAGTTCGTGATCGAGAAGCTGTACGAGGTGACCGGGGGCGACGCGATCATCACCTCCGACGTCGGCCAGCACCAGATGTGGGCGGCGCAGTTCTACAAGTTCGACAAGCCGCGGCGCTGGATCAACTCGGGCGGACTGGGGACCATGGGCTTCGGGCTGCCGGCGGCGATGGGCGCGTGGCTCGCCAACCCCGGCGCGACTGTCGCCTGCGTGACCGGCGAGTCGAGCATCCAGATGTGCCTGCAGGAACTGTCGACCTGCAAGCAGTACCGGCTGCCGATCAAGATCGTCAACCTGAACAACAAGTACATGGGCATGGTGCGCCAGTGGCAGCAGTTCTTCCACGGCAATCGCTACTCCGAGTCGTACATGGACGCGCTGCCCGACTTCGTCAAGCTCGCGGAAGGCTACGGCCACCGCGGCGTGCTGATCGACAAGCCGGCCGACGTCGAGCCGGCGCTGCGCGAAGCGTTCAAGCGCAAGGACGAGCTGGTGTTCATGGACTTCATCACCGACCAGACGGAGAACGTCTATCCGATGGTGCCGGGCGGCAAAGGCATCTCGGAAATGATCCTGGCGGAAGAGTTGTGAGCCCGCGTCACATCATTTCGATCCTCGTCGAGAACGAGGCCGGGGCGCTGTCGCGCATCGCGGGGCTGTTCTCGGCGCGCGCCTACAACATCGAGTCGCTCACCGTGGCGCCGACCGAGGACCCGTCGATGTCGCGCATGACCATCGTCACCAGCGGCTCGGAGGATGTGATCGAGCAGATCACCAAGCAGCTGAACAAGCTGGTCGAGATCGTGAAGGTCGTCGACCTGTCGGAAGCCGAGCACATCGAGCGCGAGCTGATGCTGATCAAGGTGCGCGCCGGCCAGAAGGAGCGCGAGGACATGAAGCGCATGGCCGACATATTCCGCGGCCGCGTGATCGACGTGTCCGACAACACCTACACGATCGAGCTCACCGGCGACGGCGCGAAGCTCGACGCGTTCATTCATGCGCTCGATCCCGGGGCGATCCTCGAGACGGTGCGCACCGGCGCATCGGGCATCGGGCGGGGCAACCGGATCCTGCGCGTTTAGCATCCGGCGCGCGATCGCGCGCCTGCAATACGGAAACTCAATAGGGGAGCATCATGAAGGTCTACTACGACAAGGACGCCGACCTGTCGCTCGTCAAGGGCAAGAAGGTCACCATTCTCGGCTACGGATCGCAGGGCCACGCGCACGCGCTCAACCTGAACGACTCCGGCGTCAAAGTCACCGTGGGGCTGCGCAAGGGCGGCGCCTCCTGGGACAAGGCGAAGAAGGCCGGTCTCAAGGTCGCCGAGATCGCCGATGCGGTGAAGGGCGCGGACATCGTCATGATGCTGATGCCTGACGAGCATATCGCCGCGGTGTACAAGGCTGAGGTCGAGCCGAACGTGAAGAAGGGCGCGGCCCTCGCCTTCGCCCATGGATTCAACATCCACTACGGCCAGGTGCAGCCGCGCGCGGACCTCGACGTGTGGATGGTGGCGCCAAAGGCCCCCGGGCACACGGTGCGCTCGACCTATGCCGCGGGCGGCGGCGTGCCGATGCTGATCGCCGTGCACCGCGACGCCTCGCGCAAGGCGCGCGACATGGCGCTGTCCTACGCAGCGGCGATCGGCGGCGGCAAGGCGGGCGTCATCGAGACCTCGTTCAAGGAGGAGACCGAAACCGACCTGTTCGGCGAGCAGACCGTGCTGTGCGGCGGCTGCGTCGAGCTTGTGAAGAACGGCTTCGAGGTGCTGGTCGAGGCGGGCTACGCACCCGAAATGGCGTACTTCGAGTGCCTGCACGAGCTGAAGCTCATCGTCGACCTGATGTACGAGGGCGGCATCGGCACGATGAACTACTCGATCTCGAACAACGCCGAGTACGGCGAATACGTCACCGGGCCGAAGATCATCGACGCGCGCGTCAAGGACGCGATGCGCGCAGCGCTCGCGCGCATCCAGTCGGGCGAGTACGCGAAGGATTTCGTGCTCGAGAACCGCGCCGGCGCGCCGACGCTGCTCTCGCGCCGCCGCATGACCGCCGAGCACCCGATCGAGACCGTGGGGTCCAGGCTGCGCGACATGATGCCGTGGATCCGCAAGAACCGCCTGGTCGACCAGTCGAAGAACTAGCCCCGGATCGATGGCGGCGAGCTATCCGCACCCGCTGATTGCGCGCGAGGGTTGGCCTTTCGTCGGCGCCGCGGTGCTCGCCGCGGCGCTCGTGTGGTGGCTCGCCGGCGGCTGGTGGTCGGTGCCGCTGTGGCTCGTGGCGCTGTTCGTGCTGCAGTTCTTCCGCGATCCACCGCGCGACGTCCCGGAGGATCCTCTGGCGGTGGTGTCGCCCGCCGACGGCCGCGTGGTCGCCGTGCACAAGGCGCGCGACCCCTGGCTCGAGCGCGACGCGCTCAAGATTTCGGTGTTCATGAACGTGTTCAACGTGCACTCGAACCGCTCGCCGGTCGACGGCACGGTGCAGAAGCGCTGGTACCACGCCGGCAGCTTCGTGAACGCGGCGCTCGACAAGGCCTCGAGCGAGAACGAGCGCAATGCCCTGTGGCTGCGCACGCGCGACGGGCAGGACGTCACCTGCGTGCAGATCGCGGGGCTGATCGCGCGCCGCATTCTGTGCTACGTTGACGCGGGCAGCGAGCTCGTCAAGGGGCAGCGCTACGGATTCATCCGCTTCGGCTCGCGGCTGGACGTCTACCTGCCGCTCGACGCCGAGCTGAGCGCGGCGCTGGGCGAGAAGGTGTACGCGGGAGAGAGCGTGTTGGCGAGGCTGGCGCGACATGGATGAGCCTATAGAGCACGAGCCCGGGATCCGCCCGCCGGTCGGCGCGCTGCGCCGGCGCGGCATCTACCTGCTGCCGAACCTGTTCACCACCGCGGCGCTGTTCGGCGGCTTCTATGCGATCGTGCAGGCGATGAACCAGCACTACGAGATCGCCGCGGTGGCGATCTACATCGCGATGGTGCTGGACGGCCTGGACGGGCGCATCGCGCGCCTGACGCGCACGCAGAGCGAGTTCGGCGCCCAGTACGACAGCCTGTCGGACATGGTGTCGTTCGGCGCGGCCCCGGCGCTCGTGATCTACGAGTGGGCGCTCAAGGGCCTGGGCAAGCTCGGCTGGGTGGCGGCCTTCGTGTACTGCGCCGGCGCGGCGCTGCG
>JBLMWT010000010.1:0-7745 GCA_050257375.1 Sphingomonadaceae bacterium | reverse complement strand
GCCACCGTGGTAGTGAGCTGCTCGACCGCGCTGACCCGCATCATCGACCGGCGCATCGTCCCGTCGCGCGCGGTGCTGCGCAACGCCCCGCTCGCCGGCGTGGCGATCGCCCTCGCCTTCTGCGCCATGGTCGAGAGCCTGGCGCGCGCGGACGCGAGCGTCGTGGTGCCTGTGGCGCAGATGGGCTTCGTCGTAACTTCGCTGGTCGGCTTTCTTTTCCTGCGCGAGCCGTTCTCCGCACGCAAGGGCGTAGGGCTGCTGGCGGCGATTGCCGCCCTGGCGAGCCTCGCCTTCGGCTAGCCGCGGCGCCAGACGATGCCCTTCTTCGCCTCTTTCTCCATCCGTTCCAGATATTTCTCGTGCGCCGCGGCCTCGTCCTGCGCGGCGCGCAGCACTCGAAGCTTCGAGACGTCGAGGCGCACGCCGCCGCCGGCGCCCGCCGCTGCGGCGTCGTCCAGATCCATCGCCAGGCTGTCCTGGCCGCGCGTCATCGCGAGGTAGACCTCGGCGAGCAGGCGCGCGTCGAGCAGAGCACCGTGCAGCGTGCGGTGCGCGTTGTCGACGCCGTAGCGCTCGCACAGCGCGTCGAGAGAGTTGCGCTTGCCCGGGTGCAGCTCGCGCGCGATGGCGAGCGTGTCGGTGACGCCCCCGGCGTGGTCCGCGAGCTTGCCGAGCCCCGCGAGCGCAAGCTCCTGGTCGAGGAACTCGACGTCGAAGCCCGCGTTGTGGATCACCAGCTCGGCCCCGCGCAGGTAATCGAGGAAGTCGCTCGCGATCTCGGCAAAGCGCGGCTTGTCGGACAGAAACTCCCGCGTCAGGCCGTGCACCTTGGCAGCGCCCTCCTCGATGTCGCGCTCGGGGTTCAGGTAAGTGTGGAAGTTGCGTTCGGTGACGCGCCGGCTCAAGAGCTCGACGCAACCGATCTCGATCACCCGGTCGCCGAGCTTCGCGTTGAGCCCGGTCGTCTCGGTATCGAGCACGATCAGCCGGTCGGCCACCGTTAGCCTCCGATCGCCCTGTTGGCGAGCGCGTCGGCACGCTCGTTCTCCGGGTGGCCGGCGTGCCCGCGCACCCAGTGCCACTCGATGTCGTGACCGCCGGCGAGCTCATCCAGCCGCCGCCACAGGTCCTCGTTCTTGACCGGCTTCTTGTCCGCGGTGCGCCACCCACGCCGCTTCCAGTCGTGGATCCACTGCGAGATGCCTTTCTGCACGTATTGCGAGTCGGTGTACAGACGCACCGTGCAGCGGCGCTTGAGCGCTTCGAGGGCGCGGATCACCGCGGTCAGCTCCATGCGGTTGTTCGTGGTCCGGTGCTCGCCGCCGAAGAGCTCCTTCTCCACGCCGCTCGCGCGCAGCAGCACGCCCCAGCCGCCGGGGCCTGGATTGCCCTTGCACGCGCCATCAGCGTAAACCTCGACCACGTCCTTATCGTCCCTACTCATGGCGCCGCAGCTCATGCTGTCCGTGCTGCGCGACCGGCGCGGCGAGCGCGCGCCGGCGCGCACGCTCGCGCCGCCACGCAGGAGTGACCAGGCGCGCACCGGCGACACGCTTGATCGCGCGCACCACGTACACTCCGCCGAGAATCGGCCACCAGCGCGTCCCGGCTCGCTCCATGAACTCGAAGCGCGCGAGCCACTTGGGCTGGCCAAACGGCGGCGCGTAGCAACCGAAGGTGCCGCCGTTCAGCTCGAAACCGAGCAGGCGCAGCCAGTCGCGCAACTGCAGCAGGCTGATGAAGCGCGCGTCCCAGGGAGCGCCGGTGCAGCGGCCGGAAAACGCCTGCCGCACGCGCCACAGCGACATGGGATTGAAGCCCGACACGACGAGCTGCCCTTCGGGCATCAGCACGCGCTCGGCCTCGCGCAGCACCTGGTGCGGGTCGTTGTGCGTTTCGAGCACGTGAGGCAACGCGAGCAAGTCGATGCTTTGCGACGCGAGCGGAAGCTGCAGCGGATCCGCGGCGAGCGCACCGCCCGGCTCGAGCGCCAGCGTGAAGCGGAACGGAATGCGGTTCTGGCGCAGAAAGTCCGTCTCGGGCAGGCCGGCCTGCACCGCGCGATAGCCGAACACGTCCTCCACCGCGTTGTCGAACTGCGCCAGCTCCCAGTCCAGGACGTAGCGGCCCTGCGACGTGACAAACCACTCAGAAAGCAAGGAGCGGACCCCGTTATACTTGGGCGGGCTCTCAGGTACGAAGGACTGCCGATCCATGCTCGAGGTCGTTCCGGTCAAGGCATTCAAGGACAACTACATCTGGACCTTGCGCGATGCAAGCCACGCAGCGGTCGTCGATCCGGGCGATGCGGCTCCCGTGAAGGATTATCTCGCGCGAGAGAAGCTGCGGCTCGTCGCGATCCTCGCGACGCACCACCATCCGGACCACGTCGGCGGCGTCGCCGGGCTGCTCGAGCAGTGGCGAGTCCCCGTCTACGGGCCGAAGAACGAGCCGATCCCGACGCTCACGCACCCGGTGTCCGAAGGCGACACGGTGCGCATCCCGGAGCTCGGCGTCAGCTTCAAGGTGCTCGACATCCCGGGCCATACCCGCGCGCACGTGGCCTATTATGGCGCGGATTCGCTGTTCTGTGGCGACACGCTGTTCGCCTGCGGCTGCGGGCGCGTGTTCGAAGGCACGCCCGAGCAGATGTACGCGTCGCTCGCCAAGCTGGCCGCGCTGCCCGACCAGACCAAGGTTTACTGCGGGCACGAGTACACGCTCGCGAACATCGGCTTCGCGCGCAAAGTCGATCCGGACAACGCCGCACTCGCCGCGCTCGAATCGCGTGCGCGCAGCCTGCGCGAGGCGGGCCAGCCGACGCTGCCGACCACGCTCCGCGAGGAGCGCGCCGCCAACCCCTTCCTGCGCTGCCTCGAGCCGCCGGTCATCGAGTCGGCCAACAAGTACCTCGGCGCGCGCATCGCCGATCCAGTGCGCGTGTTCGCGGCGATCAGGGAGTGGAAGAACCGCTCGTGAAGGCGACGACCTCCGCGTTGCGCGGCGCGATCTGCGCGGCGGCGCTCGCGCTGCTCGCGGCCTGCGCCACGCCGGGCGCGCCGCCCGCGCCGACGCCCCCCAAGCCCGCACTCAGCGCCCAGGCAGGCGCCTCGATCGCCATGGCCGAAGAGCACGCCGCTCGCGCCGAGGCGATCGCGCGGGTGCTCGACCGGCCGCTGGACGCCTCACAGCTGCCGCCGTTCGACGGCGCCCATCAGACTGTGCGCGCGCCGAACGACCTGCCGCTCATCGACCTGACCGTGCGGCCCGACGACCTCTGGCAGCGCATCCGCCGCGGCTTCGGCATCCCGAATCTCGACGACCCGCTGGTGCAGCGGAACATGGCGTTCTACCTGGGCCAGCCCGAGTACCTGCAGCGCATGTTCGAGCGCGGCAAGCTCTACATGTATCACATCGTCGACGAGCTGGAGAAGCGCGGCATGCCGACCGAGCTCGCGCTGCTGCCGATGGTCGAGAGCGCCTACAATCCCATGGCCTACTCGCGCGCGCACGCCTCCGGCCTGTGGCAGTTCATCCCACCGACCGGCAGGCGCTACAGCCTCGAGCAGAACTGGTGGTACGACGCGCGGCGCGACATCGTCGCCTCGACCAATGCGGCGCTCGACCACCTGCAGGACCTGTACGACCACTACGGCGACTGGCAGCTGGCGCTCGCCGCCTACAACTGGGGCCAGAATGGCGTGGACCGAGCCATCGCCCAGGCGAAGGCAAAAGGCAAGCCGGCGGACTTCCTGCACCTGAAGATGCCGCGCGAGACGCGCAATTACCTTCCCAAGCTGCAGGCGCTGAAGAACATCGTGGCCGATCCCAAGCTCTTCGGCATCGAGCTCGACCCGATTCCGAACCGCCCCTACTTCACCACGGTCGACGGGACCGGCGCGATCGATGTGCAGCTGGCGGCGAAGCTGGCCGAAATGCCGGTCGACGACTTCATCGCGCTCAATCCGGGATTCAACCGCCCGCTCATTCCCGGCAACAGCGACGCGCGCATCGTGCTGCCGGCCGACAAGGTCGACCTGTTCCACGCCAACCTGGAGAATTACGATCAGGACCGCTTGGTCTCATGGAAGGTCTACCATCCAAGCCGTGGCGAGAGCCTCGCCGGCATCGCGCGCAAGTTCCACGTTCCGGAGGCCGAGCTGCTCCGTGTAAACGGAATTCGCTCGCGCTACGCGCGCATGCCCGCGACGCTCGTGGTTCCGACCGACGGCCACGCCGCGGCCGAGATCGAGAAGCTGCCGATCATGTACGCGCCGCCGATCCCCTCCGGCGGACAGGTGCACGTGGTTCGGGCCGGGGAAAGCCTGTGGAGCATCTCCCGGCACTATGGGGTGTCGGTCGCCGAGTTGCGCCGCTGGAACAAGAACGTGCATACGATTCGCCCGGGCCAGCGGCTCGTCGTCTACGCCGCGCCACGGCATGTTTCATATAAGAAATCTACAAAACATTCAAAGCGGTAAGCTATATTTCGAAGAAACGGCTTTAAGACTTTAAGCCGTTCCTATAGAGCACACACGCGACCCCGCGCGTCGGCGATAGCTGGACCGTCTCGGGGTAGGCGCGCGCGCACTCGGGGCGCGCGCGCGGGCAGCGCGGCTGGAAATGGCAGCCGGTGGGCGGACGGGCGGGCGAAGGCAGCTCCCCGGCCAGCCGGATGAGCTGTCTGCCGCCTTCGATCACCGGGACGGCCGAGAGCAGCGCCTGCGTGTAGGGGTGCTTCGGGTCGCCGAGCACCTCCTCGACCGTGCCGCGCTCGACGATGCGTCCGAGGTACATCACCGCCACCTCGTGCGCCAGGTACTCGACCACCGCCAGGTTGTGCGTGATGAACAGGTACGCCAGCCCGAGCCGATCCTGCAAGGAGCCGAGCAGGTTCAGGATCTGCGCCTGCACCGAGACGTCGAGCGCGCTCGTCGGCTCGTCGCACACGATGAGCCGCGGGTGCACCGCGAGCGCGCGGGCAATGGCGATCCTTTGACGCTGGCCGCCGGAGAACTCGTGCGGGTAGCGCTCCCTGGCCCGCGCGGGCAATCCGACCTGTGCGAGAAGCTCGTCCACGCGCCGCTCGCGCTCGGCGTCGTCCTGGCCGACCTCCAGGCTGCGCATGCCCTCGGCGATCGCGTCGACCACGCGCATGCGCGGGTCAAGCGAGGCATACGGATCCTGGAAGATGATCTGCATCCTGGCGCGGTACGCGCGCAACTCCGCCCGCGACAGGCGCGTCAGCTCGACGCCCCGCGCGGCGACGCTGCCCCCGGTCGGGGGAATGAGCTGCAACAGCGCCTTGCCCGCGGTGGTCTTCCCGCATCCGGACTCGCCCACCAGCGCGAGCGTACGGCCCTCGTGGATCGTGAGCGAGACGCCGTCGACGGCGCGCACGTGGCCGATCACGCGCCGCAACGGCCCGTGGCGGATCGGGAAGTGCACCTTCAGGTCGCGCACTTCGAGCAGTACCTGGGCCGCCGCGAGGCCGGCGCTCGCGCCGACGAGACTGCCCGCGGGCGCCTGGCGCGGCGCCTCGGGTCCGCGCTCGCGCAGGTGACAGCGCGCCTGGTGGCCGTTCGGCAGCTCGATGAGGCGCGGCTCTTCCTTGCGGCAGCGCTCGAAGGCGTAGTCGCAGCGCTCGGCGAAGCGGCAGCCGCGGAACTCGGCCGTGATCGGCGGCACCTGCCCCGGGATGATCGCCAGCCCGCGCCCGCGCCGCTGCGGCGAGGGAAGCGCCTCGAACAGCTTCTGCGAATAGGGATGCTGCGGCGCGCGGAAGAACTCGTCGCGCGTCGCGGTCTCGACGATCTCGCCTGCGTACATGACCGCGACCCGGTCGGCGGCCTGCCACACGACGCCGAGGTCGTGCGTGATGAGCAGCATCGCGGTGCCGTGCTCGGCGCGCAGCTTCGCGAGCAGCTCGAGGATCTGCGCCTGGATGGTGACGTCGAGCGCCGTGGTCGGCTCGTCTGCGATCAGCACCTCGGGCTCCGCGGCGAGCGCGGCGGCGATCATGGCGCGCTGCTTGAGCCCGCCCGAGAGCTGGAACGGATACTCGTGCAGGCGCCGCGCGCCGTCCGGGATGCCCACGTCCTCGAGCAGCTCCAGGGCGCGCTTCTCGGCCGCCGCGCCGCGCAGCGCGGTATGGCGTTCGATGACCTCGATCACCTGGCGCCCGATGGTGAGCACCGGGTTGAGCGAGGTGGCGGGCTCCTGGAAGATCATCGACACTCGCCGGCCGCGCACCGCGCGCATGGCCGCCTCCGGCAGCGCGAGCAGGTCGCGCCCGTCGAGCAGCACGCGCCCGCCGGCGATCTTCGCCGCGTCGGGCAGCAGCCGCATGACGGCCAGCGCCGTCATCGACTTGCCGCAGCCCGACTCGCCCACCAGCGCGAGGCACTCGCCCTTGCGCAGAGCGAGGTCGACGCCGTCGATGCAATGCGTTGGTCCGTGCGGCGAGTCGAGCCGGGTACGCAGGCCTTCGACCGAGAGCAGCGTCTCGTTCACGCCGAACGCCCCCGCGGATCGAAGCCGTCGCGCACCGCGTCGGCAAACAGGTTGGCTGCCAGCACCAGTACGAACATGAAGCAGAACGCCGAGGCGAGCGACCACCAGACCATCGGGTCGCGCGCCATCTCCAGGCGCGCGGAATTGATCATCGTCCCGAAGCTCGTGGTCGAGGGGTCGACGCCGACGCCGACGTAGGACAACACCGCCTCGGCGAGCACCAGGCTGGAGAAATCCATCACCAGGGAGATGATCACGATGTGTGCGACGTTCGGTACCAGGTGATGCAGCAGGATGCGCCGGTGAGGAACGCCGAAGGCGTGCGCGGCCTGAACGAACTCGAGCTCGGAGAGCTTGAGCGCTTCGCCGCGCAGCAGGCGCGCCATCCCCGTCCAGTTGGTAAAGCCGAGGATGACGCACAGGAACAGCAGGCGCAGGTCGGCGCGCTGCGCCGTGGTCGGGAACAGCGCCGCATGACTGTCGATGTAGACCTGCATCATCAGCACCGCGGCCGCGATCAGCAGCACGCTCGGGATCGAGTGGATCGTGGTGTAGACGTACTGGATCGCGTCGTCCACGCGTCCCTTGAAGTAGCCGGCCATGACGCCCAGGCCCAGGCCGAGCGGCAGCAGGACGAGCGTCGTCAGGGTACCGATGATCAGGCTGGTACGGAACGACTTGAGCGTCTGGTAGAACACGTCCTGGCCGACCTTGTCGGTGCCGAGCACGTGGTACCAGTTCGACAGCACGAGCAGCGGCACCATGACGGCGAGCACGACGCCGAGCGTCGCCCATGCGACACCCCAGTGCGCCGCGGGGTAGCGCCGCACCAGCGGCCGGAACGCGAGGCCCGCCGCGCCCCACAAGGCCGCGGCCCCGAGCAGGGCGAGCAGGCCGCGCCAGGCGATGTCCGCGGCCCGGTCGCCCTCGTTCGCGAGATGCGCGCCGCCGTAGCGCAGCCGCGGATACTCGCGGGCGGTCCGGCCGCCGGGCAGCTCGACCAGCTCCTTCGCGAACAGGCGCGTCGCGAAGGGCGCCGAGTAAGTCTTTTCCGTATGCTCGTAGAGGTGCTTCTCCGCGAGGTCGAGCAGCGACAGCACGTGCCCCGAATAGGCCGTGGCGGCTCCGGGCTCCTGGCGTTCGAGGCGCGGACGGAAGTGCACCGAATCCATGAGCGCGACGAGGACGTAGCCCGCCAGCACCACGCAGGTGATCGCGGCGCGCCGGGTGCG
>JBLMWT010000009.1:0-41813 GCA_050257375.1 Sphingomonadaceae bacterium | reverse complement strand
CAATGCGGAGGTCCGTCCGCATATCACCGAGATTCGGATCGGGTCGCAGGGTGTGGCATTCGATCGGCTTGAACTAGACGCCTGGGCGGACGAATATATCGCCTGCAACGGGCGTCCCGGTCGTTCAAATGGAGAAACGATATGGGACGTAAACGCACACCCGGGCTCTATCTCCGCAACGGAGCCTGGCACATCGACAAGCTCATCAGAGGTCGCCGAGTTTGCGAAAGCACTGGACAGCGCGACCTCAAGAAAGCGGAAGAGCACCTGATTCGGAGACTGGAGGAGGCCCGGCAAGCCTCAGTGTTCGGGGTACGGCCAAAGCGCACGTTTCGTGCGGCTGCGACCCGTTACCTCCGTGAAAGCCAGGAAAAGCGAAGCATCGCCGACCAGGCATTGCACCTGCAGCATCTTGATCGCTTTATCGGGGATCTGGAACTCGGATCTGTGCACATGGGAACGCTTCAACCTTTCATCGAGGCACGGCGGAAGGATGGCGTGAAGGCAAAGAGCATCAACCTGGGGCTCGGGGTGGTTCGGCACATTCTCAATTTGGCAGCTTCTGAGTGGGTGGACGAACACGGGCTGACTTGGCTCAGTTCGCCCCCGAAGATCAAGTTGCTGAAGACGGCGGACTCACGCAAGCCCTACCCGCTATCGCTCGAGGAGCAGGAACGGCTCTTCGCCGAACTGCCCGATCACCTGCGAAACATGGCGCTCTTTAAGGTCAACACTGGGTGCCGCGATGCCGAAGTCTGCGGCTTGCGCTGGGAGTGGGAGGTCGAGGTGCCGGAGCTCGATACGAGCGTCTTTGTCATTCCGGGAGACCGGGTGAAGAACGGCGCGGACCGGCTTGTTGTCCTGAACAGCGTCGCCCGGGCAATCGTGGAAGCGCAGCGTGGCATGCACGCGGAGTTCGTCTTCGTTTACTCGCAGGTACGCAAGGCGGGAAAGGAGCCGATTTACCGACCCATTGAAACCATGAACAACACCTCGTGGCAGAAGGCGCGCAGGCGCGCCGGGCTGCCGCAAGTGCGGGTTCATGATCTCAAGCACACGTTCGGGCGACGGCTCCGCGCTGCCGGTGTTTCCTTCGAGGACCGACAGGACTTGCTTGGGCCCAAGTCGGGGCGAATCACCACGCACTACTCCGGGGCGGAACTTTCGGTATTAATCGAGGCCGCGGAGAAGGCGTGCCAGGCGGGGTCCCGCAAAAGTCCCGCAATGGAAGCGCTGAAACAAAAAGCGGCTGGGGCCGTAAGCCCCAACCGCTTGATGTCTAGCGAAGAATCTGGCGCGCCCGGCAGGATTTGAACCCACGACCCCCTGGTTCGTAGCCAGGTACTCTATCCAACTGAGCTACGGGCGCGAGGGCCGAAATTATAGCAAAGTCCGGTTCGCGCATTTGTTGACGCTCGCGCCACGGCGTCGATAATCGCCTCTCCCACGCAAACGGAGGCGAGTATGAGCGGGTTCGTTTTGGCGGTGAAGCTCAAGGTGAAGCGCGACGCGGTCGACAAGTTCGTGGCGGCGGTACAGGAGAACGGCAAGGCGGCGCGCGAGACCGAGCCCGGCTGCAAGACCTTCGACATCTTGGTCGACCCCCAGGACCCGACCTCGATGATGCTGTACGAGGTGTACGTGGACGAGGCCGCCTTCGAGGCACATCAGCAGACGCCGCACTTCAAGAAGTACCTGGCGACGGCGCTCGGATGGCTCGAGTCGCGCGAGCGCCAGTTCTTCCGCCGCGCGGCGCCCTGATGGACCTGCGCATGGCCGAGCTGGCGCCGGCCGAGCGCTACAAGCTGCTCACCGGTCTGGTGGTCCCGCGCCCGATCGCCTGGATCTCGACGGTCAACGCGAAGGGCGTCGCGAACTGCGCACCCTACTCCTTCTTCAACGCCTTCGCCGAAGACCCGCCGCTCGTCATGGTGAGCTACGGGCCGCGCCAGGACCGCAAGGTCAAGCACTCGCTCAAGAACACGCTCGACACCGGCGAATTCGTCGTCAATCTCGTCGACGAGGACACCGCCAACGCCATGCACCTGTCGAGCGAGGAGATCCCCGAGGAAGAAAGCGAGTTCGAAAAGACCGGCCTCACGCCCGCGCCCGCGCTCATCGTGCGCCATCCGCGCATCGCCGAGGCGGTGGCCTGCTTCGAGTGCCGCGTCTTCAGGCATCTGGAGATCGTGCCGGGGCGCGTGTTCATCATCGGTGAAATCCTGCTGGTACACGCGCGCGAAGGCGTGATCGACCCGCAGACGAAGAGGATCTCCGACGCCCACTACCGGCCGATCGGGCGCCTGTACGCCAATCGCTACTGCACCACGCGCCAGCGCTTCACGCTGCCGGGCAAGCTGCCAGACTGAGCAACACGTCACTGCCGCGCTCAGTATCCCCAGTAATCCAGCCCTTCCGGCAGCGGCTCGCCGTGGCTTAGCGACGCGAGCTTCGCGTATTGACCCTCGGCGTACAGCAACGGCTTGCCGCGCTTGCCGAACACGACCTGCTCGACCTGTCCAAGGAAGATGGTGTGCGAGCCGTGCGCGAGCTTCTTCACCACGCGACAGTCGAACGACGACAGGGCTCCGATCAATACCGGCGAGCCCGTGAACAGGTGCGTCCAGTCCCGTGACTTGAAGCGACTCTCGCCGCTCTGCGCCCCGCTGAAAGCGGTGGACAGATCGGCATCCTCGGCGCGCAGCAGGTTCACGCAATACACGCCCGATTTCTGGATCGCCGCGTGCGTGGCGGCCGCGCGGTTGATGCACACGAGCAGCGTGGGCGGGTCCGCGCTCACCGAGCACACCGCGGTGGCGGTCATGCCGTAACGATGTCCGGCGTGCGCGGTGGTGATGATCGTCACCGCGCCTGCGAGCGTGCGCATTCCGAGCTTGAATTGCCTGTCGTCGACGCGCTGAGCCGCTTGCTCCTTCTCCATGCGATGGAGTTTACCTTTTGCGTGCTAGATTGTGCGCGCGCCCGCCATGCCGCTTCGCATTCTCGTCCTCTACGCCCACCCCGCGCACGACCGCTCGCGCGCCAATCGCGCGCTGCGCGCGGCGATCGAGCCACTCGCGGGCGTGACGGTGCACGACCTGTACGAGACCTATCCGGACTTCTTCATCGACGTGCGGCGCGAGCAGCGCCTGGTCGAACAGCACGACGTGCTAGTGTTCCAGCACCCGATGTACTGGTACAACGTCCCGGCGCTGCTCAAGGAGTGGCAGGACGCGGTGCTCGAGCCCGGCTGGGCCTACGGCGAACGCGGCGACAAGCTGCACGGCAAGCACTTCATGCAGGCGCTTACCACCGGGGGGCACGCCGCGTCGTACCGGCACGGCGGCCACGCGCATTTCGAGATCCCCGAGCTGCTTCGCCCCTTCGAGCAAATGGCGCACTACTGCGGCATGCGTTGCCTGCCGCCGTTCGTGGCGCACGGCGCACGGCTGATCGACGAGCCCTCGCTCGGGGCACAGGCCGAGGCGTACCGCGCGCGCGTCGCCGCGCTCGCCGCCGGCGAGCTGCCCGCCCCCTTCGACACCATCCAATCCGCGGAGTGAGTCATGCACAGCCACGGCTTCCTCGAGCAGGCGCTCGTCTATCTTGCGGCCGGCGTGATCGCCGTTCCGGTCTTCAAGCGCCTGGGCCTCGGCTCGGTGCTCGGCTACCTGGCCGCGGGCGTGGCGATCGGCCCCTGGGGCCTTCGCCTGATCGCCGAACCTGGCACGGTTTTGCAGTTCGCCGAGTTCGGGGTCGTGCTGCTGCTGTTCCTGGTGGGGTTGGAACTGAATCCCGGTCGACTGTGGGCGCTGCGGCGGTCGATCTTCGGGCTGGGCAGCGTGCAGGTGCTGGCGACCGTGGCTGCGGTCGCCGCGCTCGGCGTAGCGCTTGGCCAACCGCTCACGGTGTCCCTCGTGGCCGGCATGGGCTTCGCGATGTCCTCGACCGCGATCGGCCTCGCCACGCTTACGGAGAAGAACCTCCTGCCCACTCCGGGCGGACAGGCATCCTTCTCGGTGCTGCTGTTCCAGGATCTCGCAGTCATACCGCTCATGCTGCTGCTCGCCCTGATGAGCGGCGGGAAAGGTGGCGCGACCGGCTTCGACTGGATTTCCGCGGCCAAGGCCATTGGGCTAATCGGCCTGCTGGTGGTCGCCGGGCGCCACCTACTGCGTCCGCTGCTGCGCTTCGTGGCCAACACGGGGCTACGCGAGGTGTTCGTCGGCTTTTCGCTCCTGCTCGTGCTCGGTATCGCCGCGCTCATGCAGGCGGTAGGCCTTTCCATGGCGCTCGGTGCGTTCCTCGCGGGTGTTCTGCTCGCCGATAGCGAGTACCGCCACGAGCTCGAGCTCGACATCGAGCCATTCAAGGGGCTGCTGCTGGGGCTGTTCTTCATTGCGGTGGGAATGTCGATCGACGTCGGCCTGTTCCTGCACATGCCGCTCGTGCTGCTCGGACTCGCGCTCGGCGCAGTGGCGCTCAAGTCGGCGCTACTGTACGCGATCGCGCGCCCATTCTATTGCGGGCGCAGCGACGCCGCGCTGTTTGCCCTGGCGCTGTCCCAGATCGGCGAGTTCGCCTTCGTGCTGTTCGGCGCCGCCGGGCAGATTCTTCCTCGCGCGACGATCGACCTCCTGAACGCAGCAGTCGCCGCCTCGATGCTGAGCACGCCGCTGCTCATGTTCGTCTACGAGCGATTTCTGGCGCCGCGCCTGGCGCGCCCGACGGCACGCACCGCCGACGTCATCTCCGAGACCAACCCGGTCATCGTCGCCGGCTTCGGACGCTTCGGCCAGATCGTCTCGCGTGTGCTCAACGGCACGGGCATCGCGACGACCGTGATCGACCACGACCCGAACCAGATCGACCTGGTGCGCCGCTTCGGCACCAAAGCTTACTACGGCGACGCCACGCGCCTCGACCTGCTGCGCTCGGCCGGCGCGGACAAGGCCGCGCTACTGGTGGTGGCGGTGGACGACGTCGAAGCGGCGCTCGCAATCGCGCGCCTCGCGCAACAAAACTTTCCTCGCCTGCGGCTGCTCGTGCGCGCGCACGGCCGCACCGACGCTTTCGAATACGTCGAGATGGGCGTGCCCGCGGTGCGCGAGACGCTCGGCTCGGCGCTGGACGCCGCGCAGGCTGCGCTGCGCGCCCTGGGTTTCCATCCGCACTCCGCCTGGCGCATCGCCGAGCAGTTCCGGCGCCGTGACGAGGCCATGCTCGCCGAGAATGCGCCGCACCGCCACGACGAGAAGAAGCTGATCGCGGTCTCGCAGCAGGCGCGCGCCGACCTGAATGCACTATTGCGCGAGGAAGCGGCTCGCCTGCGGGGCACCGAGGAACACGGCTGGCGCTAACGCCCGCGCAGGTTCACCAGCACGATGCCCGCGCCCACCAGGAGCGCCGCCGCTCCGAACGCCGGACTGAGCGGCTCGCCCAGCACCAGCACCCCCGCTAGCACGCCGAACATCGGTGTCAGGAAGGAGAACACGGACAGCCGCGCCGCCAGATAGCGCGTCAGCAGCCAGAACCAGGCGAGGTAGCTCGCGAAAGCGACGATCACGCCCTGGTAAGCCAGGCTTGCGAGCGCGAGCGGAGTGAGCGCAACGACGCCCGGCTCGCCCATCAGGGCCGATGCGACAGGCAGCATCAGCGCGGAGACTGCCAGCTGGTAAAAGAGCGTCTTCGTGGCGGTCACACGGGCGAGCTTCGACGCCCGCACGAGCACGGTAGTCGCGGCCCACAGTACCGCCCCGATCACGCCGAACAGATCGCCGAGCAGCGTCGCATCGTGCCCGGCGGAAAAACCATTGGCGAACGCGAGCACCACGCCGGCAAACGACAACAGCACTCCCAGCCACTGGCCGCGCACGAGCCGCTCGCCGCGCACGAACAGATGCAGGCCGAGTGCCGCGACCACCGGCGCGAGATAGATGAACACGATCATGCGCGACGCGCTGGTGTGGCCGAGACCGGCGTAGATGAAAACGAACTCGCCGCCGAACAGCAGTCCGGCGACGACGCCGGCCAGCAGCGTTCCGTCGCGCCGGAACAGGGCGATGCCGCGCATCCGTGCCCACGCCAAGAGCAGGACCGCGGCGACGATCGAGCGGATTCCCGCCTGCATCACGAGCGACACGTCGTGCGCGGCGAGCTTGATGGCGACCTGCTGGAAGCCCCACAGGGCGGTGCACAGCACCATGATTCCGAGGGCCATGGCGTCTAGCGGCGCGCGGTCGTTTGGCATAGGCAAGGGGGGAATGGGACGGCGCGCAGTCTAGCAGGCGGGCTGTTCGTTCATAGCGCCCGGCTATGGGAAGCATCGCGAGAAGTCATTGGAATAATCTGGGCGGCTTCCCTATCTTTATAGTCATGTTCAATCACCGATTTGGAGCAAGGACATGATCGCAAGCCGCGAAGGAAAGCCGGTTCCGCAGGTTACCTTTCGTACCCGCAGCAACGGCGAGTGGCGCAGCCTCTCGACCGACGACCTCTTCAAGGGCAAGACGGTGGTGATGTTCTCGCTACCCGGCGCCTTCACCCCGACCTGCTCCTCGACGCACCTGCCGCGTTACAACGAGCTCGCGCCGGCGTTTTTCGCCAACGGCGTCGACGCCATCGTCTGCGTTTCCGTGAACGACGCCTTCGTCATGCAGGAATGGGCCAAGGACCAGGAGTGCCAGAACGTGATTCTGGTTCCGGACGGCAATGGAGAGTTCACCGACGGCATGGGCATGCTGGTCGACAAGTCCGACCTCGGCTTCGGCAAGCGCTCATGGCGCTATTCGATGCTGGTGCGCGACGGCATCGTGGAGAAGATGTTCGTCGAGCCGGAGAAGCCGGGCGACCCCTTCGAGGTGTCCGACGCCGACACCATGCTCGCCTATCTCAACCCGCGCGCGAAGAAGCCCGACCAGGTGGCGATCCTGACGCGCGAAGGTTGTCAGTACTGCATCAAGGCGAAAGCGCTGCTCGAGCGGCTCGGCTACGACTACGCCGAAGTGCCGCTCGGCCACAGGATCCGCAGCCGAGTGCTGGGTGCGATTGCCGGCGCGCAGACCGTGCCGCAAGTGTTCATCAACGGCGAGCGCATCGGCGGGTGGGAAGACCTCGAGCGCTGGGCGAAGAAGGCCGCCTAGAAGCTCGCATCCCACCATCCGCCGCCGAGCGCGACGAACAACTGCGCGGTGTCCTGCAGTCGGCGCGCCTGGGCCGTCACCATTCCCAGGCGCGCCTGCTGGTAGGCGCGCTCGGCGACGATGAGCTGCAACAGGTCGGATTTGCCGGCCGCGTAGCTTTCACGCTGCAGTGTGAGCGCATGGCTCGCGCTCTCGAGGAGCTGGCGCTGGGCGTCCAGCAGCTCGGCATCGTGCGCGAGCGCCTGCAGGACGTCGGCGACCTGCTGCAGCCCCTGCAGCACGGTCTGCTCGTAGGTGGCGAGCGACGCCTGGTAGAGCTCGATCGCCGCGCGGCGCTGGGCGCGCAGCGTTCCGCCGTGGAAGATCGGCTGAGCCAGGCTGGCGGCCAAGGTCCAGAAGGTATTCACGCCCTGGAACAGCGAGCTGCTGTCGAGCGACTGCTGCCCACCCGTGGCCGACAGCGTGATGTTCGGATAGAGCCGAGCGGTAGCGATGCCGACCGCTGCGCTGTCGGCGTGCAGCAGGGCCTCGGCCGCCAGGATGTCGGGGCGCTGACGCGCGAGCTCCGAGGGCAGGCTCAAGGGAAGTTCCTGCGGCAGCGTGAAGTCCTTGAGGTCGAAATCGGGCGGCGTCCAGGCCGCCGGCGCGCGCCCGGTCAGGACCGATAACGCATCGCGCGCCGCGGCGAGCTGCTGGCGCAGTCCCGGCAGCGCCGTGCGGTCGAGCGCAAGCTGCGTCTCCGCCGTGAGAACGTCGGTGAGCGGCGCCTTGCCGGCTTCGTACTTGAAGCGCACCAGCTCGAGGTTGCGCGTGTCGTCGGCCACCACCTCTTCGCTTGCCTCGAGCTGCCCGCGCAGCGACGCAATCGTGATCGCCTCGGTCACGACATTTCCGGTGAGACTCAGGTAGGCGGCCGCGAGCTCGTAGCGCTGCTGCTCGGCGAGCGCTTCTTGCTCCTCCACGCTGCGTGCCGTCGCGCCGAACACGTCCGGCGCATAGCTCGCCGTCGCGCCGACCGTGTAGAGGTTCGGGGTCCTCCGGAACCTTTCGGCGCTCGCCGAGGCATCGACCTGCGGCCAGTAGCCCCCGCGCGCCGCGAGCACGTTTTCCCGCGCTGCCGCCAACGTCGCGCGCGCCGCGGCCAAGGTCCTGTTTCCGCCGATGGCCGCTTCCACCGCGTCCTTGAGGGCAGGCGACTTGAACAGCTGCCACCATTCGACCGGAATGCGTTCTCCGGGCTGCAGGCGTTGCGATTCCCCTCCGGTCGAAGAAGCGATCTCCTCGGGCACGGGTTGGGCGGTGTAGCCGTTGCCGCCGGGTGCGGCAGGGCGCACGAAGTCTGGGCCGACTGCGCACCCCCCCAGCGCAAGCAGCACCACGACCGCGAACGCCTTATTCATAGCGCAGCGCCTCGATCGGATTGAGCATCGAAGCGCGCCGCGCGGGGTAATAGCCGAAGAACACCCCGACCACCGCGGAGAACAGGAACCCTCCCGCGATCGCGGCCGGCGAGAGCAAAGTCGGCCAACCCGCGACAACGGACACCAGCTCCGAGATCGCCACGCCGACGACGATCCCGGCGAGCCCCCCGATGCCGCTCAGCAGCACCGCCTCGACCAGGAATTGCAGCAGCACGTGCACGCGGCGCGCGCCGATCGCCATACGAATGCCGATCTCGCGCGTGCGCTCGGTCACCGACACGAGCAGGATGTTCATGATCCCGATCCCGCCGACGATCAGGGAAATCGACGCGACGGCAGCGAGGAGCAGCGCGAGAATGCGACTGCTGCCCTCCATCGCCTGCGTAATGTCGCTGATATTGCGTACGTCGAAGTCCTGCGTCTGACCGGGCTGGATGTTGTGCCGCCTGAGCAGGATGCGCGTGATCTCTTCCTTGGCGACCGGTACCTGCTGCGTGCTGCGCGCCTGCACGTACAGGATGTTCACGTAGCCGGCGAGCTTCGGCTTGATGCCGAAGGGATTGGGCGGCGCCACGTAGATCGAGCTCGCGGGCGACTGGCTGCTCGTCGGCGCGGCGACGCCGAGCACCTTGCGCTCGGCGGTGGTGAACGGGATGTACACCACGTCGTCCTGGTCTTGTCCGAAGCCCGACTGCCCCTTGGCTTCGAGCAGGCCGATCACCTGCATCGGCACGTTCTTGATGAGGATGGTCGCGCCGATCGGGTTCTCGAACTGACCGAACAGGTTCCGGTACACGGTCTGGCCGATCAGGCAGACGCGCGCCGCATCGACCTCGTCCTGCTCGCTCATCGGGCGGCCGCTCGCCACCGGCCAGTTGCGGATTTCGAAGAAGCTCGGATTCACGCCCTGTATGCTGGTGGTCCAGTTCTTGTCTCCGTACTGCAGTTGCCCGAGCTGGCGGATCATGTAGGCCACGTTGGCGACCGCAGGCGCGTCGCGGCGGATCGCGTCGGCATCGGCCACGGTAATCGTCGACGCGCTGCCGAAGCCGGCGCGCACGCCGCTCGCAGTCGTCGCTCCGGGGACCACGATCAGCAGGTTGGTGCCGAGGCTCTCGATGTTCGCAGCCACTGCAGCGCTCGCGCCCTGGCCGACGGCGACCATGGCGATCAGTGCCGCGACGCCGATGAAGATTCCCAGCATGGTGAGCGCAGAGCGCATCTTGTTACGCGCGATCGCACGCGCCGCGACCATCAGCGCCATGCGCGCGAACGATAGACCGAGCCCGCGCTCGGCCGCCTCAACCGGTGCTGCGGCCGCCACCGGCGCCGCCGCGCGCTCCGCGCTTTGCGCCTTGCGCTCGTCCGAAACGATCGCGCCGTCGCGCATCGTCACGACGCGGTCGGCAAAGGCCGCCATGTCAGGCTCGTGCGTCACCAGCACGACCGTCAGGCCCTGCTCCCGATTGAGCGCCCGGATGGTGGTCATGATGTCAGTCGCGGTCTTCGAGTCGAGGTTGCCGGTGGGCTCGTCGGCGAGCAGGATGGCTGGGTCGTTCACGAGCGCGCGCGCGATCGCGACGCGCTGCTGTTGGCCGCCCGAAAGCTGGCTGGGATGGTTGCGCTCGCGCCCTTCCAGGCCGAGCGCGCGCAGGGCTTCTCTTGCGCGGCTCGCGCTCTCGGCATAGCGACCGGTGTAAAGCAGCGGCAGCGCCACGTTCTCGACGGCGCTGGTGCGCGCGAGCAGGTTGAAGCTCTGGAACACGAATCCGATCCGGCGGCTGCGGATCTGCGCGAGCGCGGCCTCGTCCTCCTGCGTGACGTCGCGGCCCTCGAGCAGGTAGCGGCCGCCGCTGGGACGATCCAGACAACCGAGGACGTTCATGAGCGTCGACTTGCCCGAGCCCGAGGCGCCCATGATGGCGACGAACTCGCCGCGCTCGATCGTCAGGCTGACGCCGCGCAGGGCGTGCACCTCCTGATCGCCGAGGTGGTACACCTTCGTGAGGTCGCGCACCTCGATGACGTGGTCAGACACGGCGTTTGCTCCCGCGAGCCGCTCAGAACCTGAACGGAGTAAGCCCCTGGCGGCGCGCCGCGGGAGCGCCGCCCGGCGCAACCTCGTCGGTGATCACGGCGTCTCCCTCTTCGAGCCTGCCGCCGGTGACCTGCGCCCAGGTGCCGTCTTCCAGCCCGACGGTCACCGGCACCGCGACCGGGCCGCCGTCCTTCAGCACCCAGACCTGCGACCCGCGCCGCGCGCCGAGTGCGCTCTTGCCTTTTGCGGCAGTCAGGCCGCCCGGCTCGAAGCGCAACGCCTGCTCGGGCACCCGCAGCACGCCCTTGCGCTCGTCGGTGACGATCTTCGCGTTAGCGGTCATGCCGGGAAGCAGAAGCAGATCGGAGTTGTCGACGCTGATCACCGCGTCGTAGGTGACGACGTTCTGCACGGTGATCGGGGCCTTGCGCACCTGCGTCACCCGCCCTTCGAACGTGTTCTTCGGATACGCCTCCACCGTGAAGATCGCCCGATCGCCGAGCTTGACGCGCCCGATGTCGGACTCGCTCACGTTGGTGTCGACCTGCATCTTGGTGAGGTCCTTCGCAATCAGAAACAGCGTCGGCGTCTGGAAGCTGGCCGCCACCGTCTGGCCGACGTCGACATTGCGCGACACGACGACTCCGTCCACCGGCGACACAATGTCCGTGTAGTCCAGGTTCACCTGTGCGCCCGCGAGCGCCGCCTTGCGCTGCTCGATCGTCGCTTCGTCGAGCTTGACCTGAGCGATGGCCTGGTCGTACGCACTCTTGTCGGCGTCCACAGTGTCCTGCGACACGATGCCGCGCGCGACCAGGCCGCGGTCGCGCTCGTAGTTCACCTTCGCGTAGACGAGACTCGCCTGATCCTTGACGAGCTGCGCCTTGGCCGTGGCCAGGTTTGCCTTCGCCTGGTCGAGCGCCACCTGGTAGTTGCGCGGGTCGATCTTGGCGCACAGCTGGCCGGCTTTCACCTTCGTGTTGTAGTCGCAGTAGAGCGACTGGATCGGCCCCGAGACGTAGGAGCCGACCTGGACGGTTACAACCGGATTCACCGACCCCGTGGTCACGACGGTGCGGACGACATCCCCCTTGGCGACGCGCTGAGTCACGAACTTGGGCGGCGCAGGCTTGTCGAGCCGCCACCAGGCCACCCCTCCGGCCGCGAGCACGAGCACGACCGCGAGCAACAGCAACCAACGGGACTTGATCCTTATCATTTGTGCGGTCCGGGACCTGCGGATAGTAACCCTTGGACCGTCACGGCAAGATTAAGTACCGTTAAGAACCGTTAACCGCGCGCTTGAGGTAACCTGCGCGCTGCGCATTTCGCAGGCCGCGTGCAAGGCAACTGCTGTGAGCGAATCCCCCGGAGCCGACCGACTCGATCAGTTGCGCGCCAGGCTGCGCGCGTTCGTCGCCGAGCGCGACTGGGCGCAGTTTCACAACCCGAAGAACCTGGCGATGGCACTGGTCGCCGAGGCGGGCGAGTTGGTGGAGCACTTTCAGTGGCTCACCGCCGAGCAGGCCGACCGCCTCTCGCCCGAGACGCTCGCCGAGGTCGAGCACGAGATCGCGGACGTCCTGATCTTCCTGGTCGAGCTCGCCGACCGGCTGAACGTCGACCTGCTCGCCGCCGCCGAGCGCAAGCTGGCGCTGAACGCGCAGAAGTATCCGGTGGAGAAAGCGCGCGGCAGAGCCACCAAGTACGACAAGCTGTGATCGATGCTCGCTTACCGGCACCAGTTCCATGCGGGCAATTTCGCCGACGTCTTCAAGCACAGCCTTCTCGTCCGGCTGCTGCTCGCCCTCGGCCGCAAGGACAAGCCCTTTTTCTATCTTGACACGCACGCCGGCACCGGCCGCTACGACCTCGAGCATCCCTGGGCGCGGAAGAACGCCGAATTCGAGGATGGGGTTGCGCGCGTATTCGCGCAGGCCGAGTTTTCGAAGTTGTGCAAGCCCTACGTCGATGCAGTGCGCGCGGAGAATCCCGGGGGAGGCCTTCGCTACTACCCCGGTTCGCCGCGCATCGCGCGGCGCTTCATGCGCCCGGGCGATCGCGCGCTGCTCTCGGAGCTGAACAAGAAAGATTGTGCCGAGCTCGCGCGCCTGTTTGCGCGCGACCGGCAGGTCAGTGTGCAGCATATGGACGGCTACCAGGCGCTCAAAGCGTACCTGCCGCCCAGGGAACGGCGCGGGCTGGTGCTCGTCGATTCGTCCTTCGATCGGGCGCGCGAGTTCGACCGACTGGTCGAGGCGCTCAAGGACGCATACCGGCGCTGGGCGACCGGTGTGTACGCGCTCTGGTTCCCGCTCATGGAGCCCGCGGCGATGCGCAAGTTCGAGCGCGACCTCGGCGCGAGCGGCGTACGGCGCCTGCTATGGCTGGAACTGAGGCTGAAGAAACACGAAGCCGGCAAGCTCGGAGGCTGCGGCATGCTGGTCGTCAACCCTCCATACGGGTTTGCTGAAGAGGCGACGTCGGTCCTAAAGTGGATCGGGCAGGCCCTAGGCGCCACGGCGCGGGTGCGCGAACTCGTGTGCGAATAGCCAGCCGCCGGCGAGCCGGATTGGAAGGGGTTCGTCGGCGTCAGTCCAATCACTGACGCTCACGTCAGCCACGACACAGCGCCCGCGGACTGCGCGCGAACCCGCGCGAGCAGCGGGACACAAAGGAAAATTTCGCGGAGCGGTGCCAATTTCGAAATTGCCCTTTTCCGACGAACGGGCACAATCTGCCGGGTGTCAAGAAGTCGCAAGAGGACACAAGAGCTTCGACCGGCGACTGGGAGGGACACGATTGACGGGCGAGACGATGGCACTGCCGCAGGGGGAGCGAGTCGTTCAACCGCAATTCACGGCATCCGCGGGCGAATATTTCCGCATCTGGATCGTCAACCTGCTGTTCTCGCTGCTCACCCTCGGCATCTACTCGGCCTGGGCGAAAGTGCGGAAGCGGCGCTATTTCTACGGCAGCACGCGGCTCGACGGAGCGACGTTCGACTACTTCGCCAGCCCGAAGGCCGTGCTCAAGGGCCGCATCCTGGCCGCAGGGATCGTCGCCATCTACGCGCTTGCGACTGAGCTCTATCCGAATTCGCGCTTCGGCTTTTGGGCCGCAGGGCTGATCCTGCTCCCCTGGCTCGGCGTGAGGGCCTACGCCTTCAACGCGCGCAACTCCGGCTGGCGCGGCGTGCGTTTCGACTTCGTCGCCGGCACCGCGAAGGCGGCGCGCACCTATGCCGCGATGGTGGCGATCGTCATCGTGACGCTTGGCCTGGCGTTTCCCTGGTTCATGGCGCGCATGAAGTCGTTCGTGGTCTCGAACCACGCGTTCGGCACGGCGCGCCTCGAGTGCAGGCTGCGCGGCCGCGATTTCTTCCGCATCTATTTCCTGGCCGGTCTCATCGTCGCCGTCATGGGCGCGCCGCTCGCGTTCGGCGCGAGCTGGCTGGTCATGCGACAGCAATATCCGGAAGCGATCACCAGGGTGATGCTCCTCTTACCGGCGGTCCCGGTCTACGCGGCATACATCGTCGGCTACGCCTATTCGGAGTCGCGGACCACCAATCTCCTGTGGAACAACACGCACGGTCCCGGCGTACGTTTCGCGAGCACGCTCTCCGCCCTGCGGATGACTAGGCTCTACCTCGGCAACGTGCTCGCGGTTCTCTTCACGGCCGGCCTGCTCATGCCGTGGGCGGTCATTCGGACGCGTCGCTACCGGCTTTCGTGCCTGTCCATGATCGTGCAAGGCGAGCCCGTGTTCGAGGCGAACGCGAGCTTGCCGAGGGTCGGAGCCATGGGCCAGGAACTGGGCGACTTCTTCAACGTGGACCTTGGCATATGAGCATCCTTAAGGCCGACTACTACGACGGGAAGAAATCCGTCCAGCATCCGGTCTCGCTGATCCTCTCCGGCAAGATCCTGAAGGTCGTGGGTGCGCGCATCGATGTGCAGGCCGACATACGGCGCGTGCGCCGCAGCCTGCGCATTGGCAACACGCCGCGCTGGCTCTATTTGCCGGGTGGCGGCGCCTGCGTCACGGACGACAATGACGCCGTCGACCGAATCACCCGCAAGCGGTCCTACGACCGCCTGCTACAGCGCTGGGAAAATCGTCCGATGCTCGCCGCGCTCGCCGTCGGCATCGTGGCCTCGTTCACCTGGCTGCTCATCACGTACGCGGTGCCACGGGCGGCCGAGGAGATCGCGTCCCGGATTCCACCGGAGGCGGAGGCGGTGCTGGGACGCCAGGCGCTTGCGGGCATGGATCGCGCGGTGCTTCAGCCCAGCACGCTCTCCACCGAGCGCCAGGCGCACCTGAGGGAACGGTTCCGCGCGATGATGCGCGCGGCCCATGATCCCACTCCGTATCGGCTCGAGTTCCGCGCCAGCCCCATACTGGGAGCCAACGCCTTCGCCCTGCCGTCGGGCGTCATCGTCGTGCTCGATGGTCTCGTCAGGCTCGCGGTGCGCGACGAGGAAGTGCTCGGGGTGCTTGCGCACGAAGTCGGCCACGTCCATTACCGCCATACCATGCGGCGCCTGCTCGAGGGCTCGGCCACGGCGCTGCTCGTCGCCGGGCTGACCGGCGACATCGCGTCTTCGACATCGTTGGCCGCCGCGGCGCCGGCGCTTCTCCTGCAGATGAAATATTCCCGCGACGACGAGCGCGAGGCCGATGCGTACGCCGTCGACACGATGACGCGGGCCGGCCTCGACGGCCGCGCGCTCGCAGTGATGCTCGGCCGGCTGGAGAAGGCGGCGCGCCAGGCGCAGCGCGTCGGTGTGCCGACATTCCTGTCCTCGCACCCCGCGACCAAGGAACGCAGGGCTGCGATCCTCGCCGCCATGGGCACGAGCGTCCAGGCGCAGGAAGACCGGGAACGCGAGGAAAGGAAGAACCGCCAGCCGGACAGCGCTCGTCGCTACGCTCCGCCGGCCTCGCAGCAGGAGATTCTCGCACTGGTCGACAAGGCGGATTTCGGCGCGCTCGAGCGCACGCTCGCGGGCTATCAGCAGCGCTACGAGGACGATTCCGCGAAGGAGGAGGAGCTCTATACCGCGTTCGCCACGTTCAGGCTCGTCAAGCCCGGGGCGGAATCGACGCTGCGGCGCTGGACGGAGAAGATGCCGAAATCCTATTCGGCCTCGCTCGCGCTCGGCATCTTCTATCTCTGGCATGGCATCGAGGCACGCGGCACGGCATACGTCGCCGATACACCTCCGGAAAAGCTCCGTCGGTTGACCGAACTGTTGTCAAAAGCGCGTCCCGAGCTCGAGCGCTCGACCCGGCTCACGGCAAGGCCCTATCTCAGCCACCTGTCGCTCGTGACTCTGTCGCGCTACGTCGGCGACCGAGAGCTCGGGCGGCAGCACTACCTCGCCGGGATACAAGTATCGCCTCAGAGCCTGCGGCTCAGACGGGCGCGCATGACGAGTCTCGAGCCGAAGTGGGGCGGGAGCTACGCCGAGATGGAAGCGCTCGCCCGCGAATCCGCAGCGCAGCTGAAGGATCCGGCGGCTATCGCGGATATCGCGGCGAGCGTTCCAGCCGCCAAGGCCGACGACTTCCGCAGCCAGGGGGAGTTCGAAAAAGCGGCGCAGCTCTACGCGGACGCGCTGCGCATAAATCCTGCTGCGAACGAGCTGCGCTGCACGCGTGCTTGGGCGCTCTCGCAGGGCGGACGCCATGCCGACGCCTACGTGCAGGCGAAACAGGGCTTCGATCTGGATCATCACAGCGGCGAATGCATGAATGCGGCGCTGTGGGCCGCGCGCCAGATGAAGGACCGGGACAAGGTCGCTGCGTTCGCCACGCTGGCGATCGAGTTTAATCCGAACTGGGCGTATCCCTATACCCAGCGCGGCTGGGCGAGCGAGACGGGTGGCCAGCGCGCGGCGGCCTTCCAGGACTATCTAGCCGCGGCGAAGCTTGGCGACGCGTGGTCCGAGATGAGGGCGGGCCACGGCTACTTCATGGGCTGGGGCGTCCAGGTCGACCACGACAAAGGCATCGAGTGGCTGCGCAAGGCCGCCGCCGACGGAAATGTCGAGGCGAAAGACATGCTCGCGAAGGCGCTGCAGCTCACCGGCAAGCGCTGACGGAAGCCGGTTCGGTGAGCAACGGATTGTCTGGCGGAGAGAGAGGGATTCGAACCCTCGATACGGGTTTTGCCCGTATAACGCCTTAGCAGGGCGCCCCCTTCGGCCTCTCGGGCATCTCTCCTGTGGGGCCGATTATCCCCTATTCGCGCTCCAGTTCAAACGCGTCGTGCAGCACGCGCACCGCGAGCTCGAGATATTTCTCCTCGATGACCACCGAGATCTTGATCTCCGAAGTGGTGATCATCTGGATGTTGATGCCCTCCTCGGCCAGCGTGCGGAACATCTGCGAAGCGATGCCGACGTGCGAGCGCATGCCGAGGCCGACGAGCGAAACCTTGGCGATGCGGTCGTCGCCGGTGACCTCGCGGCATTTGATGTGCGGCTGCACCTGGTCCTTCAGGATCTTCAGCGCGCGCGCGTAGTCGTTGCGGTGGACCGTGAAGGACAGGTCGGTCATGCCGTCGTGGCCGACGTTCTGCACGATCACGTCGACGTCGATGTTCGCCTCGGCGATCGGGCCCAGGATCGCATAGGCGATCCCCGGCCGGTCGGGAACGTCGTGCACCGTGATCTTGGCTTCGTCGCGGCTGAAAGCCACGCCGGAGATGATTGCCTTTTCCATCGCCATGTTCGGGTCGTCCTCGAATGTGATGAGCGTGCCGGCATGCGCCTCCTCGGCGACCGGCAGCATCGGATCGGTCAGGCTGGAGAGCACCCGCAGGCGCACCTTGTACTTGCCGGCGAACTCGACCGAGCGCAGCTGCAGCACCTTCGACCCCAGGCTCGCCATCTCGAGCATTTCCTCGAAGGTGATGGTTTTCAGGCGCCGCGCCTCGGGTACGATGCGCGGGTCCGTCGTATAGACGCCATCGACGTCGGTGTAGATCTGGCATTCGTCGGCCTTGAGCGCCGCGGCGAGCGCCACGGCCGAGGTGTCCGAGCCGCCACGCCCGAGCGTCGTCACGTTCTCGTGCGCGTCGACGCCCTGGAACCCGGCCACCACCGGAATCACGCCCGCCGCGATGTCGCGGCGCAACCGCTCGTCGTCGATCGACATGATGCGCGCCTTGCCGAAGGCCGAGTCGCAGTGGACCCGAACCTGCCATCCGGCGTAGCTCTTCGCCTTCAGCCCAAGCTCGTTGAGCGCCATGGCGAGCAGCCCGATCGTCACCTGCTCGCCGGTCGCGGCCACCACGTCCAGCTCGCGAGGCTCGGGCTGCGGCTGGATCTCGCGCGCGAGCGCGATCAGGCGGTTCGTCTCGCCCGCCATGGCCGAGGGCACCACCACGACGCTATGCCCGGCCGCCTTCCACTTCGCGACCCGGCGCGCGACGTTGCGGATGCGCTCGGTCGAGCCGACCGAAGTTCCGCCGAATTTCTGGACGATCAACGCCATTCGAGCTTAGAAGCCGCGAAAAAGCGCGGATTCTACCGGACAATGCCTGCGCTTTCGCGCGGACGGGTGGCGGAGAGTGAGGGATTCGAACCCCCGAGGACCGTAAGGTCCTGCCGGTTTTCAAGACCGGTGCATTCGACCGCTCTGCCAACTCTCCCCTCGCGGCGCGGCGCCGCGCGGCCATTCTAGCGCTTTGGTTAATCTCCAGAATTTAAAAGGGGTTTTCGGGTTGAAACTTCGGCGACGTCTGGTAGTCTTAAGCATGTAACCCGTGCCCCTAAAACAAGGAGGAGCGTCACGATGCAACCCGAACTGCAACCGATCCGGACCAACGACCCGGCATCCGGCGGCCCGCGCTACGCGCCGGGCATGGAACTGCCGGGCGTCGAGAGCAACCGGGTCTTGCGCAACACCTACCTGCTGCTCGCGCTCACCATGGTGCCGACGATCGTCGGCGCGTACGTCGGCATCGCGACGGCGGGGGTGATCCTGCAGCACCCGATCGCGGCCACGCTGGTCATGCTGGGCGCAGTCATCGGCCTGCAGTACGCGGTGATCGCCAACCGCAACAGCTCGCTCGGCGTCGCCCTGCTGCTGCTCATGACCGGCATCCTCGGCTGGTGGCTCGGGCCGCTGCTGTCGATTGCCCTGACGCTCGCGAACGGCGCACAACTGGTCGCCTACGCCGCGGGTGGCACCGGACTGGTGTTCCTGGTCATGGGTGCGATTGCGACGACCTCGAAGCGCGATTTCAGCTTCATGGGCAAGTTCCTGTTCGTCGGCATGATCGCGCTTCTGCTCGCGATGCTCGCGAACATGTTCCTGCAGATCCCGGCGCTCGCGCTGACGATCTCGACGCTCGTCATCGTGGTGTTTTCGCTCTTTCTGCTGCACGACCTGTCGCGCATCGTGCGCGGCGGCGAGACGAACTACATCGTCGCCACCACCGGCGTGTACATGAGCCTGTTCAACATCTTCGCCAACCTGCTGTCGATCCTGATCATGCTGGCGGGCGATCGCCGCTAAGACGGTTTCTCGATATATCGGAAAGGGCGCTGCGGCGCCCTTTCTCTTTTCTAGGCACGCTCGAAGAGCCCCACGCTCTCGACGTGCGCGGTGTGCGGGAACATGTTCGCCACGCCCGCCGCTGCGAGCCTGAATCCCTTGACGTGTACGAGAACGCCGGCGTCGCGCGCGAGCGTCGCCGGGTCGCACGACACGTACACGATGCGCCGCGGCCAGCCGTCCGGCAGCGCCTTCACCACCTCGAGCGCACCCTCGCGCGGCGGATCGAGCAGCAGCTTGTCGAACGGCCCGAGCTTTGCCAGGCGGGGGGCGTCGATGGCGAACAGGTCTTCGACCGCGAAGCGCGCGGTGTCGGCGAGGCCGTTGGCAGCGGCGTTCGCGCGCGCGCGCTCGACCAGCGCGGCGCTGCCCTCCAGCCCCAGGACGCGCGCCCCGCGCCGCGCGAGCGGCAGCGAGAAATTGCCCAGCCCGCAAAAGAAGTCGCCCACTGCCTCCCCCGCGCGCGGATCGAGCAGGCGCACCGCGCGCGCGACCAGCACCCGGTTCACCGCGTGATTCACCTGCGTAAAGTCCGTGGGCTGGAAAGCGATGCGCACGCCGAACTCCGGCAGCGCGTACTCGAGCGGTGGCGCCGGCAGGGGATGAAAGGGATGAGCGCTCGCCGGACCGCCCGGCTGCAGCCAGAGCGCAACGCCGTGCGCGTCGGCGAACGCGCGCAGGCGCGCTTCATCATCCGCGTTGAGCGGCTGCAGGACGCGCAGGACCAGCACGTCGCACGCGTCGCCGAGCGCGACTTCGATCTGCGGCAGCCGCTCGCGCACCGACAGCGCCTCGACGAGCTCGCGCAGTGCCGGCAGCAGCGCCGAGATGCGCGCCGGCAGTACTTCGCAGCTCGTCATATCGGCGACATAGCTCGAGCGCCGCTCGCGAAAGCCCACCAGCACGCCGCCCTTCTTCGGCACACGGCGCACTGAGAGACGCGCGCGTTGGCGGTAGCCCCACTCCTCGCCGTAGATAATCGGTAGCAGGGTCTCGGCCTTCACCTTTCCCAGGCGCGCCAGGCAATCCTCCAGCCAGCGCTGCTTGGCGGCGAGCTGCGTGCGCGCGTCGGCGTGCTGGGTGGCACAGCCGCCGCAGATCCCGAAATGCGGACAGCGCGGCGCGCGCCGCCCGCTCGCCGGGCGCAGCACCGCGCTAGTGCGCGCCAGGTCGAACGATGCCTTGCGGCGCACCGTTTCGGCTGCGACCAGCTCCCCGGGAAGTGCGCCCTCGACGAATACCACCTTGCCCTCGTCGTTGCGCGCAACGCCGCGCCCTTCAGCGTCCAGGGACTCGATACGCAGCTTCACCGGGCGAGCGGATCGCCCCAGCGCTCGAGGAACTCGCGCCAGTGAGGCTCCTTGAGCTTTTCCAGCGTGCTGCGCACCAGCGTGCACTCGCGTTTGTATTGCGCCCGGTCGAGCACGCCGCGCAGAAGCTGAAAGCGCAGGAAGAGAAGGTAGGTGTTCGCGCTGTCGGCTTCGCAGTAGTTGCGAATGCGCTCGATCTCGCCGCCCTGGTACTGCTGCCACACCGCGCCGCCTTCCATGCCGATCTTGCCCGGCAGGCCGGCGAGTTGGGCCACATCGTCCAGCGGCGCGTTGTTGCGCGGCTGGTACATGGCAAGCACGTCCATCAGGTCCAGATGGCGCGCGTGGTAGCGGCTGACATAGTTGTTCCACCTGAAGTCGCGGTCCTCGTCGCCCTGCTCCCAAAAACGCGGCGCGGCCACCCCGTTCAGCAGGCCTCGGTAGTTGAGCACCGGCAAGTCGAATCCGCCGCCGTTCCAGGACACGAGCTGGGGGACGTAGCGCTCGATGCCGTCGTAGAAGCGCTGGATGGCGGCACCTTCGTCTTCCGACGGGGCTCCGATCGACCAGATGCGCAGCTGCTCGGCGTCGCGCAACACGCAGGAGATGACGAGCACGCGCTGCAGGTGCGGCGGCAGGAAATCGCTCCCGGTCTGCGCGCGGCGCCTCTGGAAGGCGACTTCCGCGACCTCGGCGTCGGCGAGCGACTCCGGCAGCCCGTACAGGCGCCGGATGCCGGCGAGGTCCGGGATCGTCTCGATGTCGAAGGCGAGGACCGCCGACATGTCAGTCGGGGAACACGCCGCTGGAAAGATAGCGGTCGCCGCGATCGCAGACGATGGTCACGATCACGGCGTTGTTGAGCTCGCGCGCCACGCGCAGCGCGACGTGCAGCGCGCCGCCCGAGGAGATGCCCGCGAAGATGCCCTCCTCGCGCGCCATGCGGCGCGCCGTCTCCTCGGCATCCGCCTGGCTCACGTACTCGATGCGGTCGACGCGCGCGCGCTCGTATATCTTCGGCAGGTAGGCCTCCGGCCACTTCCGGATGCCGGAGATCTGCGAGCCTTCCTCGGGCTGGCAGCCGATCACCTGAATCGCCGTGTTCTTCTCCTTGAAGAAGCGCGAGCATCCCATGATGGTGCCGGTCGTTCCCATGCTGGAAACGAAATGGGTGATCTTGCCTTCGGTGTCGCGCCAGATCTCGGGACCGGTCGTCTCGTAGTGCGCGAGCGGGTTGTCCGGGTTGGCGAACTGGTCGAGCATCACGCCCTTGCCCTCGCGCACCATCTTCTCGGCGTGGTCGCGCGCGCCTTCCATGCCGCCCGCCCTGGGCGTGAGGATCAGCTCGGCGCCGTACGCGCGCATGGTGCGCTTGCGCTCGGAGGTCTGGTTCTCCGGCATGACCAGCACCATTCGGTAGCCGCGCACCGCCGCCGCCATGGCCAGCGCGATCCCGGTGTTGCCAGAGGTCGGCTCGATCAGCGTGTCGCCGGGCTTGATGCGCCCGCGCCGCTCCGCGCGCCGGATCATCGAGATGGCGGGCCGGTCCTTCACGGAGCCGGCCGGGTTGTTGCCCTCGAGCTTGGCGAGGATCAGGTTGCCGCGCTTTTCCGCCTCCACGCCCGGCATTCGCCGCAAGCGCACCAGCGGCGTCTCGCCGATGGTGTCTTCGATCGTCCGGCGCACCGATGTGCCTCAGCCGCGCGCGTCGAGCAGCTCGCGCGCGTAGGCGCCCACGCCCTGCTCGACGGACCTGAAGCCGGCGCCGTAGCCCGCCTCGCGCAAGAGCGCCAGATCTGCTTCCGTGAAGCTCTGGTACTTGCCGACGAGCTGCGGCGGGAACGGCACGTACTGCACCAACCCCTGCGCCACCATGTCGGCGATCTCGAGCGCGGGCAGGCCGCGCACCGCGCGCACGCTGTTCACCACCGCGCGCGCCACGTCATTGAAGCTCTGTGCGCGCCCGGTGCCGCAATTGAAGATCCCCGATAGCTCGCGGTGTTCGAGGAAATACAGATTCACGTCGACCACGTCGTCGACATGGACGAAGTCGCGCTGCTGCTCGCCGTTCGCATACCCGTCGCTGCCGACGAACAGCTTCACGCTGCCTTCGGCCATGAACTGGTTGAAAGCGTGCAAGGCGACCGAAGCCATGCGTCCCTTGTGCGCTTCGTTCGGGCCGTACACGTTGAAATAGCGGAAGCCCGCGATCTGCGCGCTGCGCGTCGGCAGGCGCCGGCGCACGTGCTGGTCGAACAGGAATTTCGAGTACGCGTACACGTTCAGCGGCGCCTCGCACGCGCGCTCCTCGCGGAACTCGCGCCCCGCGCCGTACACCGATGCCGAAGACGCGTACAGCAGAGGCACTTCCTCGTCCTGGCACCAGTCGAGCAGCTCGCGCGAGTAGCGGTAGTTGTTGTCCATCATGTACCGGCCGTCGGTCTGCATGGTGTCCGAGCAGGCTCCCTGGTGCAGGACCGCCTCGACAGCGTCGTCGAATTCGTTGGCCCGCAGGCGCCGCAGGAAGTCGCGCTTGTCCAGGTAGTCCTCGATGTCGCAGTTTGCGAGATTGCGGAACTTGCCCGCGTTCTCCAGATTGTCCACTGCGAGGATCTCGCTCACGCCCGCGCGGTTCAGCGCGCGCACGAGCCGCGATCCGATGAAGCCGGCCGCGCCGGTCACGATGTAGAGCATGGCAGCTATCCAAACAGTTCGTCGAGAGTCGCCACGGCCGTGCCGAGCTTGCCGACCACGATGCCCGCGGCGCGGTTCGCCACGCGCACGGCGTCCTCGAGCTTCAACCCGGTCGCAAGCATGACGGCCACCGTCGCGATCACCGTGTCGCCTGCGCCGCTCACATCGTACACCTCGCGCACGTCCGCCTTCACGCGCAGGCTGCGGCCGGCGCGAAACAGCGACATGCCCTCCTCGCTGCGCGTCAGCAGCAGCGCCTCGAGGCCGAGCGCGCGCCGCAGGCCCTGCGCGCGCCGCTCGAGGTCCTTCTCGCTCTTCCAGCTGCCGATCACCTGGCGCAGTTCGGCGCGGTTCGGCGTCACGATCGTCGCCCCCTTATAGCGCGAATAGTCCTCGCCCTTGGGGTCCACCAGCACGGGTTTGCGCGCGGCGCGCGCGCGCCGGATCATCCTGGCGATATGCGTCAGGCCGCCCTTGCCGTAATCGGACAGGATCACCACGTCGCAGTCGGGCAGCGCCTCCTCGAAGTCCGCGAGCTTGGAGGCGAGCACCTCGCGCGAGGGCGCGGTCTCGAAATCGATGCGCAGCAGCTGCTGCTGGCGGCCGATCACGCGCAGCTTCTGGGTGGTCTGCAGCGACGGGTCCCGATGCAGCTTGGCGTGCACGCCCGCCTCGGCGACGAGCTGCGTCAGACGCGCGCCGGACTCGTCGCGCCCGACCACCGACAGGAGCTGGACACGTGCGCCGAGCGCGGCGCAGTTCCTGGCCACGTTCGCGGCGCCGCCCGGCCGCTCTTCCTGCGCGCCGACCAGCACCACCGGCACCGGTGCCTCCGGGGAGATGCGCGACACTTCGCCGAACCAGAAGCGGTCGAGCATTACGTCGCCCACGACGAGGACGCGCGCAGCCGACGTATTTGGCTTCTTCATGTACGCCTTCCGACCGCGTAATACTCGATGCCGAGCTCGCGCAGCGCCGACGGCTCGTACAGGTTCCGGCCGTCGAAGACCGCCGGCGTGCCGAGCTCGGCCTTGATGGCGCCGAAATCCGGACTGCGGAACTCCTGCCACTCGGTCACGATCGCGAGCGCATCCGCACCCTTCAGGGCAGCGCGCGCCGAGTCGACAATCGACACGCGGCCGTCGTCGGCGTACAGACGCGCCGCGTCCGCGCCCGCAGCCGGGTCGTAGGCGCGCACCGTCGCCCCTGCCTCGAGCAGGTCGGCGATCAGCACCCGGCTCGGCGCCTCGCGCAGATCGTCGGTATTCGGCTTGAATGCGATTCCCCAGAGCGCGAAGCAGCGCCCGGCGAGCGACGCGCCGAAGCGCGCGCGGATCTTCTCCGCCAGCACGTGCTTCTGCCTCTCGTTCACACCCTCCACCGCGGCGAGCAGTCTGAGCGGCGCACCCGCCTCGTCGGCACTGCGCTGCAGGGCCTTCACGTCCTTCGGAAAGCAGGAACCGCCGTAGCCGATGCCGGGATACAGGAAGTGGAAGCCGATGCGCGGATCGGCGCCGATTCCGCGGCGCACTTCCTCGATGTCCGCACCGATGCGCTCGGCGAGATTCGCGAGCTCGTTCATGAACGAGATGCGCGTCGCCAGCATGGCGTTGGCGGCGTACTTGGTGAGCTCCGCGGAGCGCACGCCCATCGCCATGAAGCGCTCCCGATTGCGCTGAAATGGCGCGTAAAGCCGGCGCAGCAGCTCGGTCGCGCGCTCATCGTCCGAGCCGACGATGATGCGATCGGGGCGCATGAAGTCCTCCACCGCCGCCCCCTCCTTCAGGAATTCCGGATTGGAGACGACGCTGAACTCCAGCCTGGCGCCGCGCGCCGCGAGCTCCTCGGCGACGGCGCGGCGCACCTTGTCCGCCGTGCCGACCGGCACGGTCGACTTGTTGACGATCACCCGGTAGTCGGTCATCAGGCGGCCGATGGAGCGGGCGGCGGCGATCACGTGCTGCAGATCCGCCGAGCCATCCTCGTCGGGTGGGGTGCCGACGGCGATCATCTGCAGCTCACCGTGCGTGACGCTCGCCGCCACGTCCGTCGTGAAAATCAGGCGGCCGGCGTCGCGGTTGCGGCGCACGATAGGCTCCAGGCCCGGCTCGAATATCGGGATGCGGCCGGCCTGCAGCGCCGCGATCTTACTCGCGTCCAGATCGAGACACAGGACGTCGTTGCCCATGTCCGCCAGACACGCGCCCGTGACCAGGCCGACGTAACCCGTACCGACGATGCTCACTTTCATTCGAATGCTTTCATGGTGCCAGGTCGAACTCCTCCGAACGCCGGGGCGGATAGGTTTCCCATCCGCCGCATGCAGGACAATGCCAGTAGAACTGGCGCGCCTTGAAGCCGCAGTTCTCGCAGCGATAGCGCGCCAAGCGCCGCGTGTGGGTGTGCACCAGGTTGCGCACCAGCTCCAGATCCCGTCGCTGGTCCGCGGACTCGGTGCCGATGATCTGTGCTTCGAGCAGGCGGTCCAGGCCGAGCAACGTCGGATTGCGTCGCAGCTCGTCGCGCACCAGCCTATAGGCGGCCTCCGCGCCATTCACCTCGAGCGTCTGCTGGAATACCGAGTCGAGCAGGTCGAGCGAGGGATAACGATCCAGGTAGCCCGTCAGGAGGCGCAGACCCTCCTCGGTGCGCCCGGTTTCACGGTGCGCCTCGAGCAGGCGCTGGGCGACCAGCGCGAGATAGGCTGGATTCTGCGATTCGATCCGCTTCCAGCACTCGATCGCGGTGTTCGCGTCCCCACTCGTGCGCGCCAGGTCGCCGAGCAGCAGGCTGGCGCGCACCGACTTGCGGTTCGCCTCGAGCGCCGCCTCCAGCTGCGCGCGCGCCGCATCCTGCCGCGATTGCGTGAGCTCGCTCGCCGCGAGCTCGCAGCGATACTGGGCCACCTGCTTGGAACGCGGCTCCCCGGAGTCGCGCTCAAGCCGCTGCGCCATCTCGATGGCGCGCGTCCAGTCCTTTTCCTGCTCATAGATCTCGAGCAGGTAGCGCCGTGCCTCCACGCCGTGGGGGCCCGCGGTAAGGCGGCTGAAGGCGTCCTCCGCCCGGTCCAAGATGCCCGCCTTGAGATAGTCCTGGCCGAGCTCGAACAGCGCGTTCCCCTTCTGTTCGGCATCCAGGTCGCCGCGCTCGAGCAGGTTCTGATGCATGCGTATCGCGCGGTCGTACTCGCCCCGGCGCCGGAACAGGCTGCCGAGCGCGAAATGCAGCTCGATCGTCTCGCGGTCGACGCGCACGACTTCGATGAATGCCTCGATCGCCTTGTCGGGTTGCTCGTTCAACAGGAAGTTGAGTCCCCTGAAGTACGAGCGGGGCAGTGCGCGCGACTCGGATACCAGGTGCTTGACGTCGATGCGCGCGGCCAGCCAGCCCAGGCCGAAGAACAGCGGGAAGCCGAGCAGCCACCAATACTCGAACTCCATTCCGCGCGACCCCTAGGCGTCCACGGCCGGCGGCCGCGAGGCCGCGGCGCGAGCCTGCGATTCGGCTTCGGCGCGCTGCTGGCGGCGCGCATCGCGCCTCAGGCGCGAGATCTCGCGCCGCTGGCGCAGGAGCGCGCCGAGCATCGCCAGCATGCCGAGCACTACGCCCACCGCGAAGAATCCGAGCAGGACCAAGACCAGCGGGGCCTGCCAGTCATGGTCCACGTAGAAGTGCACCGTGACCGGGTCCAGGTTCTTGGCCGCGAACGCGAGCAAGAGCAGGAAAACGACCAGCCACAGCACCCAGACGACGATACGCATGCTCGGATCCTAGTGCCTTGCCCCGCCGGGGCGCCGCGCGGTGCAGCCGGTCCGCAAAGGGCTACGCAGTGTGAGTCGGCGCTTCCTGCGGGCTGTGCGCGGAATCGGCCTCAGCGGAATCGACCCGCTCGCGCAGCTCCTTGCCGGCCTTGAAGTGCGGAACGTACTTCTCCGGCACCTGAACCTTCTCGCCGGACTTCGGATTGCGGCCGGTGCGCGGCGGCCGGTAATTCAGCCCGAAGCTGCCGAAGCCGCGAATCTCGATGCGATCGCCCGTCAGCAGCGACTGCGTCATCGCATCGAGGATCATCTTCACCGCGTACTCGGCATCCTTGGCCACCAGCTGCGGGTAGCGCTGCGCGAGGCGAGCGATCAGTTCGGACTTGGTCATAAACGACCCATCTCCCTGAGCGATCCGATTATCGTCTTTTTCTTGGCCGGGCAACCCGCCTACTGGTCCTTGCGGGTGGTGTCCAGCTTGGCGCGCAACAGCGCGCCGAGATTGGTCGCCCCAGCGCTCGCCGCGGCGTTCTCGCTGCGCAGCTGTTTCATCGCCTCGGTTTCCTCGGACAGGTCCTTGGCCTTCACCGACAGGTTGACCGAGCGGCTCTTGCGATCGACGTTGATGATCATCGCGCTCACCTTGTCGCCTTCCTTCAGGTGCGTGCGCAGATCTTCGACGCGGTCGCGCGAGAACTCGGAGGCGCGCAAGTAGCCCTCGATCTCCGGCGAGATGGCGATCACCGCGCCCTTCGCGTCGACCGACTTGACGGTGCCGCTCACGATGCTGTTCTTGTCGTGGCTGGCGAGGAAATTGGTGAACGGATCGCCTTCGAGCTGCTTGATGCCGAGCGAGATGCGCTCGCGCTCGACGTCGATCGACAGTACGACCGCCTCGACATCTCCGCCCTTCTTGAAGCCCTTGACGGCCTCTTCGCCGGCCTCGCTCCACGAAAGGTCGGACAGGTGCACCAGTCCGTCGATGCCCCCGGGCAGGCCGACGAACACGCCGAAGTCGGTGATCGACTTGATCTGGCCTTTGACGCGGTCTCCCTTCTTGTACTCGCGCGCGAAGTCTTCCCACGGATTGGGCATGCATTGCTTCATGCCGAGCGAGATGCGGCGGCGCTCTTCGTCGATCTCGAGAATCATCACCTCGACCTCGTCGCCCACCTGCACGACCTTCGAGGGATGGACGTTCTTGTTCGTCCAGTCCATCTCCGACACGTGCACCAGGCCCTCGATCCCGGCCTCGACCTCGACGAAAGCGCCGTAGTCGGTGAGGTTGGTGACTTTGCCGAATAGGCGCGTACCCTGCGGATAGCGGCGCGAAATGCCGACCCAGGGGTCCTCGCCGAGCTGCTTCAGGCCGAGCGACACGCGGTTCTTCTCGGCATCGAACTTGAGCACTTTCGCGGTCACCTCGTCGCCGACATTCAGCACCTCAGAGGGATGCTTCACGCGCCGCCAGGCGAGGTCGGTGATGTGCAGCAGACCGTCGATACCGCCCAGGTCGACGAACGCGCCGTAGTCGGTGATGTTCTTGACGATGCCCTTCACGACCGCCCCTTCCTGCAGGGTGGACAGGAGCTGCTCGCGCTCGGCGCCCACGGTCTCCTCAAGCACCGCGCGACGCGACACGACGACGTTGTTGCGCTTGCGGTCGAGCTTGATGACCTTGAACTCCATCTGTTTGCCCTCGTAGGGCGTGGTGTCCTTGACCGGACGCAGGTCGACGAGCGAGCCGGGAAGGAATGCGCGGATGCCGTTCACCATGACGGTCAGGCCGCCCTTCACCTTGCCGGTGATGACGCCGTCGATCTTCTCGCCTTTCTCGAGCGATTTCTCCAGGTCGAGCCAGGCCGCCAGGCGCTTCGCCTTCTCGCGCGACAAGCGCGTTTCCCCGTAGCCGTCTTCCAGCGCCTCGATCGAGACCGCGACGAAATCTCCGGGCTTGACCTCGACTTCGCCGGCGTCGTTCTTGAACTCTTCCGTGGCGATCAGGCTTTCGGATTTGAGCCCCGCGTTGACGACCACGAAGTTCGGATCGACGCGCACGACTTCCGCGGTGATGACCTCGCCGATGCGCATTTCCTTGCGCGACAGGCTTTCTTCGAACAGTGCGGCGAACGACTCGTTGGTTACGGTGTGCTTGGAGACGGCAGGCGAAATGCTGGACATGAAAAAGTGAGACCTCTAAGGCCGCGACCCTGTGAAGAGTCCGCGGGTCAAGTTGCAAAAAACGGGCTCGGCGCTCGCCGCAGCCCACCAGATTTCCTTTCCAAATCAGGTGCCCTCGCGCGCTCCGCGATCCCGCCACCAGGCGAGAATCCGGCTCACGACTTCCTCAACTGACAACTCCGAGGAATCGAGTTGCACCGCGTCGGCCGCCGCAATCAGCGGAGCGACCGCCCGCGCCGCGTCGCGCGCGTCGCGCGCTTCCAGCTCACGGGAAAGGGCGTGCAGATTAGCACGGATTCCTTTTTCATTCAACTGGTTATACCGGCGCTGCGCACGCACCTGAGGGCTGGCGGTCAGGAACACTTTCAGGGCCGCGTCGGGAAACACCACGGTGCCCATGTCTCGTCCATCGGCGACCAATCCCGGCGGGCGGCGAAAAGCGCGCTGACGCGCGAGCAGCGCTGCGCGCACGCGCGCCAGGCGAGCGACTTCGGAGGCTCGCGCGGCGCAGTCCTGCTCGTACAGGGATTCCGTAACATCTTGCTCGGAAAGGAATATCCGACCATCCCGGAACCGCGGGTCGAGCCCTTGGGCCAGGGCCTCGAGCCGCTCCTCGTCGTCGCCCCGAATCCCCGCCCGCAGCGAGGCGAGCGCCACCAGACGGTACAGCGCCCCGCTCTCCAGGTAGTGAAAGTCGAGCGCCGCCGCCAGCTTGCGCGCCACCGTGCCCTTGCCGGAGGCGGACGGGCCGTCAATGGCGATGACCGGAACGCTCATCGCGCGACCAGCCGCGCGAGCGTCGCGAAGTACTCGGGGAAGGTCTTCGCGACACAGGCGGGATCGTTGATGCGCACCGCCACCCCGCCGAGCGCAACGAGCGAAAAGCACATCGCCATGCGGTGATCGTCGTAGGTATCGATCGCAACGCCAGCCGCGACGCGCTCGGGGGGTTCGATGCGCAGGCTGTCGGCGCCCTCCTCGACCCGCGCACCGAGCTTGCGCAACTCGGTGGCCATCGCGGCCAGCCGGTCGGTCTCCTTGACGCGCCAGCTCGCGATGTTGCGCAGGACGCTCGGCCCTTGCGCGAACAGCGCGAGCACCGCGACCGTCATGGCCGCATCGGGAATGTGGTTCAGGTCCATGTCTATCGGGCGCAACGCCTTGCCCGGATTTCGCGTCTCGACGAAATCCTCGCCGACGCGCACCTCGACGCCCATGCGCTCGAGCACTTCGGTGAAGCGCATGTCGCCCTGGATGCTGTCGCGTCCGACGCCCTGGATGCGCACCGGCCCACCGCCGAGCGCCCCGGCCGCCATGAAGTACGACGCGGAAGAGGCGTCGCCTTCCACGTGCAGCGTCCCCGGGCTCGCGTAGGTGCCGCCGGGCACGACGAACGCCCGAGCGCCGTCGCGCGCGACGTCGATGCCGAACCGGCGCATGAGCGACAGCGTGATATCGACATAGGGCCGCGAGATGAGCTCCCCTTCGATCTCCAGGCGCGCCTGCCGGCCCGCGAGCGGCAGCGCCATCAGCAGCGCGCTTACGAACTGCGACGAGACTTCGCCGCGCACGCGCACCGGGCGCTCGAGTGAAATGCGCGACGCGTGAATGGCGAGCGGCGGGTAGCCCGCGGCGCCCAGGTAGTCGATGCGCGCGCCGATGCGGCGCAGCGCGTCCACCAGGTCGCCGATCGGCCGCTCGTGCATGCGGGCAGTTCCCGAGAGTCGGTACTCGCCCCCGCACACGGCGAGTACCGCGGTGAGCGGACGGAAGGCCGTGCCAGCATTGCCGAGCGAAAGCTCCGCGTCCCTCACGAGGAAACAGCCTGCGGCGCCGGCGACCTTGCCGGCGTCGCAGCGCACGCCGAGCGCGGCGAGCGCCTGCAGCATCACGCGCGTGTCGTCCGCGTCGAGCAGGCCGTGGACGGCGGTCTCGCCCTCGGCAAGCGCGGCGAGCAGCAGCACGCGGTTCGAGATGCTCTTCGAGCCGGGCAAGCGAACCGTTCCCGCGGCGCGGCGGGAAGGCGCAAGCTCGAGCGTTTCCGTCATGGGTCGAACGCGCCGCTCAGCCAGCGGTCGCGCGCTTCGCGCGCGTCGCGAAACAGGGCCTCCAGGCCGGCCGCGTCGTTCGCCGTGAGCAGCGCGCGCAGAGTCTTCAGCTCGTCCGCAAAGCGCTCCAGCTCGGCGAGCAGCGCGTCGCGGTTGGCGATGCAGATATCGCGCCACATTTCCGGGTGGCTCGACGCGATGCGCGTGAAATCGCGGAACCCGCCGGCCGCGTAACCGAAGAGCTGGGCCGCGTTGTCGCGCTTGGCGATCTCGTGCACCAGCCCGTAGGCGAGCACGTGCGGCAAATGGCTCACCGCGGCGAACACGCGGTCGTGCTCCTCGGGCGACATCGTGTGGATGCTCGCGCCGCAGGCTTGCCAGGCGGCGCCCACGCGCGCAACCGCCTCCGGCGCGCTTTCCGCGAGCGGCGCGAGCACGACCTTTCGGCCGCGAAACAGATCCGGCTTGGCGGCGGCCGCACCGCTCAGCTCGGCGCCCGCGATGGGGTGCGCGGGAACGAAGCGCGCGAGCTTGCCTCCGAGCGTGGTGTGCGCCGCCGCGACCACGTCGCGCTTGGTGCTGCCCGCATCGGTCACCAGCGCGCTATCGGACAGCGCCGCGGAAAGTGCCGAGAACACCGCGGGGAACTGGGCCACCGGCGTCGCGACGAGCACCAGATCCGCGCCGCGCGCCGCCTCGGCGATCGTGCCCGCGATCGCGTCGATGACGCCTCGCTCGAGGGCCAGCTTCAGATTGCGCGCATCGCGGCCGAAACCCACGACGTGCTTGCAGCCCCCCGCCTGCTTGAGCGCCAGCGCGAACGAGCCGCCGATCAGGCCGACGCCGATGACGGCGACGCGCTCGAAAGGCGTCATTCCTTGAGGCTTGCGGCGAGCGCGGCGAGGAAGGTTTCGTTCTCCTCGGGCGTTCCCGCGGTCACGCGCAGATGCTCGGGCAACTCGTAACCGGCCACGGGACGCACGATCACTCCGCGGCGCAGCAGCCGCTTGTAGATCTCGCCCGCCTTGCCGACGCGCACCGTGACGAAGTTGCCGTGCGACGGGATGTACTCGAGGCCGAGTCGCGCGACGCCCTGCTCGATCTGGCGCAGCCCCTGCAGGTTCTCGGCGTAGCTCTTGGCGACGAACTCCATGTCATCCAGCGCCGCGGTCGCCGCAGCCAGCGCGACGCTGTTGACGTTGAACGGCTGGCGCACGCGGTTCAACACGTCGGCGACCGACGGATGCGTCAGCCCGTAGCCCACGCGCAGGCCCGCGAGGCCGTAGGCCTTGGAGAACGTGCGCACCACCACCAGGTTCGGATGTCGCCTGAGCCACTTGACGGAATCGCCCCTCAGATCCGCGGGCAGGTACTCGTTGTAGGCTTCGTCCAGCACGACGATCACACGCTCCGGCACCGCGCGCAGCAGCGCCTCGATCGCGTCCGGCGACGCGTAGGTGCCGGTCGGGTTGTTCGGATTCGCCACCCACAGCACGTAGGTGTCCTGCTCCACCGCGCGCGCCATCGCCTCGAGGTCGTGGGCGTAACGCTTCGCGGGCACCACGATCAGGCGCGCGCCGCGCGCCTGCGTGGCGAGCGGATAGACGGCGAAGGCGTGCTGCGAGAGCACCGCGGAGCGGCCGGAGCCGAGAAAAGCGAGCGACACGAGCTCGAGCACGTCGTTCGAGCCGTTGCCCAGCACGATCGCCGACATGTCGACGCCGTGACGCTTGGCGAGCGCGAGCCTCAGTTCGTAGCCGCTGCCGTCGGGATAGCGGGCGATGTCGCCGAGCGCGCCGTCGATCGCGGCGCGCGTACGCGGGCCGATACCGCGCGGATTCTCGTTAGAGGCCAGCTTGACGATTTTCTTTTCGTCCAGACCAAGCTCGCGCGCCAGCTCGGAGATCGGCTTACCCGGCTGGTAGGGCGCGATGCTGCGAATATGCGACGGCGAAAGCTCACAGAGATCGATGTTCATGTCGAGGCGGCTGGATAGGAACCGAGAATTTTCATGAAAGGCGCCTTCTGGCGCAGCTCGGCGAAAGCGGCGGCGACGCGCTCGTCGCGCTGGTGCCCCCGCACGTCGATGAAGAACACGTACTCCCACAGCGCGCTGCGCATGGCACGCGCCGGGCGAGACTCGATCCGCGTCATGCTCACGCCGTTCGCGGCGAGCGGCGTGAGCAGCGCGTGCACCGCGCCCGGCTTGTTTTCCGCCGAGAGCACGACAGACGTGCGGTCGTTTCCGGTCGCGGCCGGCTCGAGCCCGCCGAGCACCAGGAAGCGCGTGGTGTTGTTCGGGTCGTCCTCGATCGAGCGCGCGAGCACGGTGAGCCCGTAGCGCTCCGCGGCGCCCTCGCCGGCGATCGCGGCGGCGCCGGACTCCTCGCCCGCGCGCCGCGCGGCCTCGGCGTTGGACACCACCTGAATGCGCTCGGCGTCAGGCAGGTTGTTGTTCAGCCACGCCGCGCATTGCCCGAGCGACTGGGCATGCGAGTAGACGCGCCGCACGTCCTTCAGGCCGGCAGCGCGCGACATGAGGCTCTGCTGCACCCTCAGCTCGATCTCGCCGCAGATCTTGAGCGGCGTGACGAGCAGCAGGTCCAGGGTGCGGCCGACCGCGCCCTCGGTCGAGTTCTCCACGGGCACCACGGCGAACTGCGCCGCTCCGGACTCGCAGCGCCGGAACACCTCGTCCACGGATGAAGCGGGCAGCGCCTCCACGGCGCGCCCGAAGTGCTTGCGCACCGCCTGCTCGCTGAAGGTGCCTTCCGGTCCGAGGTAGGCGACGCGCAGCTCGAGCTCCATCGCCCGGCAGGCCGAGATGACTTCTCGGAACAGCGTGGCGACGCGCTCGCCGGGGAGCGGGCCCGGGTTCGACTGCGCGACGCGCCGCAGGATTTGCGCCTCGCGTTCCGGACGGTAGACGGGATCCCCTCCCTTCAAGGCCCCGATCCGCCGCGCGAGCTCCGCGCGCCGGTTGAACAGCGCGAGCAACTGGTCGTCCACGGCGTCGATCTCGCCGCGAAGCTTCCCGATCTCGTCCACGTCACGCATGGGCCTTCCAGGCGGCTCCGAGTCAGAGCGGAAGATATCGCACGCCGAGCACGCCGTCGATGCGCTCGAGCTCCTCGAGCGTGTCCTGCGAAACGGCGCTATCGACGTCGACCAGGGTGTAGGCCATGTCCACCCTGGACTTGTTCAACATGTTGTGGATATTGAGCTTGCGGCTGCCGAGCACGTGCGAGATGCGCGCCAGCATGTCCGGCACGTTCGCGTTGGCGATCGCCAGGCGAAAGGGCGACTCCCGGCCCATCACGGCGTCGGGAAAATTGACTGCGTTGCGCAGGTTGCCGTGCTCCAGATAATCGCGTACCTGCGCGACCACCATGACCGCGCTGTGCTCCTCGGCCTCGCCGGTCGACGCGCCGAGGTGCGGCAGCGCCACCACCCCGGGTTGTCCGGCAAGGCGTGCGCTCGGAAAGTCCGACATGTACCACTTGAGCGTGCCGCCGCGCAGCGCGATGAGCGCGGCCTCGTCGTCGACCACGCCCTCGCGCGCGAAGTTGAGCAGGATCGAGCCGGGGCGCAGTTGGCCGATGTTCGCCGCCCCGATCAGGTGCCGCGTGCGTTCGCCGAGCGGCACGTGCAGCGTCACGAAATGGCTCGCTTTCAGCACCTCGTCGATCGACGCGGCGCGCCGCACCTGCGCGGGCAGGCTCCAGGCGGCTTCGACCGTGATGTCCGGATCGTAGCCGAGCACGTTCATGCCGAGGCGGATGGCCGCGTCGGCGACCAGGCTGCCGATCTTTCCCAGTCCGACGACGCCGAGCGTGCGCCCGGGCAGCTCGATTCCGGCGAACTGCTTCTTGCCGTCCTCCACGACGCGCGCGAGGTCCTGCGCCGCCGGGTCGAGCCCGCGCACGAAGTCGAGCGCGGGCGCGATGTTGCGCGCTGCGATCAGCATCGCGGCGAGGACCAGCTCCTTGACCGCGTTCGCGTTGGCCCCGGGCGCGTTGAACACCGGCACCCCGCGCGCCGAGAGCTGCGCTACCGGAACGTTGTTCACCCCGGCGCCCGCGCGGCCCACCGCCTTGATGCGCGCGCCGAAGTCGTAGCCGTGCAGCTCGCGGGAGCGCACCAGGATGACGTCCGGCGCGGCCGATTCCCTGACCACGGCGTAGCGCTCGGGCGGCAGCTGCTCGAGACCGCGCGAGGCGATCGGGTTCAGCACCAGCACTTCCAGCCGTCGCTGCGGGCTGGCGCTAGCCATGGCGCGCTTCGAACTCCTTCATGTACTCGACCAGACGCTGCACGCCTTCGAGCGGCATGGCGTTGTAGATCGACGCTCGCATGCCGCCGACCGAGCGATGACCCTTCAGCTGCGCCATGCCGCGCGCCTCGGCTCCCTTCAGGAACTCGCCATCGAGCCGCGCGTCAGCGAGCGTGAAGGGCACGTTCATGCGCGAGCGGTCGCTCTTCGCCACCGGGTTGCGGTAAACGCCACTCGCGTCGATGCAGTCGTACAACAGGCGCGCCTTGGCGATGTTGCGACGCTCGATCTCGACCAGGCCGCCGAGCTGCTTGAGCCACTTGAAGACGAGCCCGGCGACGTAGATCGAATACGTGGCCGGGGTGTTCAGCATCGAGTCCGCATCCGCCTGGAGCTTGTAGTCCATGACGGTCGGCGTGCCCTTGCGCGCCCGGCCGATCAGGTCTTCGCGAACGATGACGATCGTCAGTCCCGCCGGCCCGATGTTCTTCTGCGCACCGGCGTAGATCAGCCCGAAGCGCGACACCTCGAGCGGGCGCGACAGGATGTGCGAGGAGGCATCGGCGACCAGCGGCACGTCGCCCGTGTCTGGAATCCAGTTGAACTCGACCCCGCCGATCGTCTCGTTCGAGCAGTAGTGCACGTACGCCGCGTCGCGGCTGAGCGCCCAGGCTTCCTGCGGCGGCGCGTAGGTGAAACCGCGGTCCTCGGCGCTCGCGGCAACGCGCACATCGCACAGCGCCTGCGCCTCCTTGGCGGCCTTCTTCGACCACTCGCCGGTGAGCACGTAGTCGGCCGCCGTCCTGGCGCCGAGCAAATTCATCGGAATCTGGGCGAATTGCAGCGTCGCGCCGCCCTGCAGGAAAAGGACCTTGTAGCCAGCCGGAATCGCGAGCAATTCCCGCAGGTCCTTCTCGGCCTCCTCCGCGATCGCGATGAACTCCTTGCCGCGGTGGCTCATCTCCATCACACACATGCCCGAGCCGTGCCAATCGAGCATCTCGTCGCCTGCGCGCGCGAGCACTTCTTCCGGCAGCATCGCGGGGCCGGCGCTGAAATTGTAGAGGCGCGCCATCAGTGCAAGGTCTCGCCGGACGGCCCCTCCTGCGGCGCCCCGCCCGGCGCCTCGCCCTCGGGGTCATGGCCGTGACCGTTGCCATTGCCGTTGCTGCTGCCGTTGCCGTTGTCCTGGTCGTCGCGCTCCTCGATACGCTCGATCCCGGCGAGCCGCTCGCCCTCTCCCAGGGAGATGAGCGAAACGCCCTGCGTGCTGCGCCCCTGCTCGCGGATCTGCGCCACTGCGGTGCGGATCAGAACGCCTCCGGTCGAGATCAGCATCACCTCGTCGCGATCCTCGACCAGCACGGCGCCGACCAGGCTGCCGTTGCGCTCCGAGGTCTGGATCGCGATCAGGCCCTGCCCGCCCCGGCCGTGTCGCGTGTACTCACGCACCGGCGTGCGCTTGCCGTAACCGTTCTCGGTGGCGGTGAGCACGGTCTGCTCCTCGCTCTTCGCCACCAACATGCACACCAGGCGCGCGCCCTCGCCGAAGCGCATGCCGCGCACGCCGGTCGCCTGGCGTCCCATCGGCCGCACGTCGTCCTCGGCAAAGCGCACCGCCTTGCCTTCGGAAGAGAACAGCATCACGTCGCAGTGACCGTCGGTGAGCGCCGCGCCCACGAGGAAGTCGCCTTCCTCCAGGCCGACCGCGATGATGCCCGAGGGGCGCGGGCGCGAGAAATCGGCCAGCGGCGTCTTCTTCACGGTGCCATGGGCCGTCGCCATGAACACGAAGTGCTGCTCGTCGAATTCCCGCACCGGAACCACGGCGGTGATCTTTTCTCCCTCCTCGAGCGGCACCATATTGACGACCGGCTTGCCCCGGCTGGTGCGGCTGCCCTGCGGCACCTCGTACACCTTGAGCCAGTACAGCCGCCCGCGGCTCGAGAAGCACAGCAGGTAATCGTGCGAGTGCGCGACGAACAGCCGCTCGATGAAGTCGTCCTCCTTGGTCGCGGCCGCCATCCGGCCGCGCCCGCCGCGGCGCTGCGCGCGGTAGTCGGTGAGCGGCTGCGACTTGGCATAGCCGCCGTGCGAGAAGGTGACGACCATGTCCTGCGGAGCGATCAGGTCCTCGAGCGAGATGTCCTCGGCCACGGCGACGATCTCGCTGCGCCGCGCGTCGCCGAACTCTTCGCGGACGCGCACGAGTTCCGCGTCGATGATGGCGACGATGCGCGCGGGCTTCTCGAGGATGTCGAGCAGGTCCGCGATCGTCGTCATGACCTCCTTGTACTCGTCGCGGATCTTGTCCTGCTCGAGCCCCGTGAGCCGCTGCAGGCGCAGCTCGAGGATCGCCTGCGCCTGCTCGTCGGACAGGCGGTAGCCGTCGTCCTTCAGGCCGAACTCCGGCGCGAGCCCCTCGGGGCGGAATTGCGCCGCCGAAGCACGCGAGAGCATCTCCTGCACCAGCTGCGATGGCCAGCTCTTCGCCATCAGCCCGCGCTTCGCCTCGGCCGGGGTCGGGGCGTGCTTGATCAGCTCGATCACCTCGTCCACGTTCGACAGCGCCACCGCCAGCCCCTCCAGCACGTGGCCCCGCTCGCGCGCCTTGCGCAGGTCGAACACCGTGCGCCGCGTGACGACCTCGCGGCGGTGGGCGACGAAGGCTTCGATCATGGACTTCAGATCGAGCAGCCTGGGCTGCCCGTCGACCAGCGCCACCATGTTCATGCCGAAGGTGTCCTGCAGCTGCGTCTGCTTGTACAGATTGTTCAGGACGACCTCGGGCAGCTCCCCGCGCTTGAGCTCGATCACCACACGCATGCCCGACTTGTCGGATTCGTCGCGGATGTCGGAAATGCCTTCGATCTTCTTGCCGGTGACGAGCTCGGCGATGCGCTCGAGCAGCGCCTTCTTGTTGACCTGGTAGGGCAGCTCGTCGACGATGATCGCCTGCCGGTCGCCCTTGCCGATGTCCTCGAAATGCGTGCGCGCCCGCATCACGACGCGCCCGCGCCCGGTGCGGTAGCCCTCGTGCACGCCGGACACCCCGTAGATGATCCCGGCGGTCGGGAAGTCGGGCGCCGGCAGCAGCTTGATCAGATCCTCGATCGAGCACTGCGGATGGTGCAGCACGTGCAGGCAGGCGGCGACGACCTCGGACAGGTTGTGCGGCGGGATGTTGGTCGCCATGCCCACCGCGATCCCGGACGAGCCGTTGACCAGCAGGTTCGGAACGCGCGCCGGCAGCACTGCCGGCTCCTGCTCCTGCCCGTCGTAGTTGGGCACGAAGTCGACCGTCTCGCGATCGATGTCGGCCAGCATCTCGTGCGCGAACTTGGTCAGGCGCACTTCGGTATAGCGCGACGCCGCGGCGTTGTCGCCGTCCACCGATCCGAAATTGCCCTGGCCGTCGATCAGCAGGTAGCGCAGGCTGAAGGGCTGCGCCATGCGCACCATCGTGTCGTAGATGGCGGCGTCGCCGTGCGGGTGGTACTTGCCCATCACGTCCCCCGACACGCGCGCCGACTTCTTGTAGGGGCGGTTCCAGTGATTGCCGAGCTCGTTCATGCCGTACAGGATGCGGCGATGCACGGGCTTGAGACCGTCGCGCACGTCGGGCAGCGCGCGTCCCACGATCACGCTCATCGCGTAGTCGAGGTAAGAGCGGCGCATCTCCTCTTCGAGGCTTACCGGGAGCGTTTCCTTGGCGAATTGATCCATGCTTGGTTCGCGGATTGCGGAGTCCTGCAAAGTGCTCCGCCGCGCCCGAATCTGCCGGCCGAATTGGAGCTGCAAAAGCGCGAAATTTTAGCATGCGGAGCATGGCCGACCGCACTGCAGCGGTCGACGTTCGCGGCTCGCCGCGCTAAAGTCGCGCACATTGGCAGCCGGGCGCCGGGCCCGGCCTTTCACGCTCTGGATTCGTGCCCGAACCGCTGCTGATTACCCCGCGCTGGGTGGTGCCCGTCGAGCCCGACGGTGCGGTCCTCGAGCGCACCGCGGTCGCGGTGCGCGACGGCCGCATCGAAGCCGTGCTGCCGCGCGACGCGGCGAGGGCGCGCTTCGCGGGTTATCGCGAGGTCGCCCTCGAGCGGCATGCGCTGATACCCGGCCTGGTCAATGCGCACACGCACGCGGCGATGTCGCTCATGCGCGGCATGGCCGACGACCTGCCTCTGATGCGCTGGCTGAAGGAGCACATCTGGCCGGCGGAAGCAAAGCTCGTCTCGCACGAGTTCGTGCGGGACGGAACGCTGCTCGCCTGCGAGGAAATGCTGCGCGGAGGCATCACCTGCTTCAACGACATGTACTTCTTTCCGGAAGCGGCGATCGAGGCGGCGCTCGATGCGGGCATGCGGGCCGCCCTCGGCGCCATCGTGATCGAGTTTCCGTCCGTTTACGCCGCCGATCCAGACGACTATCTGCGCAAGGGTCTGGTATTGCGCGACCGCTACGGCGAGCACGAGCTGCTGTCGTTCTGCATCGCGCCGCACGCTCCGTACACCGTTTCCGACGAGAGCTTTGCCAAGGTCGCGCGTCTCGCGGCCGAGCTCGATATCCCGGTGCACCTGCACGTGCACGAGACCGACGACGAGATCGCGCGCTCGATGGCCGAGCACGGCGTGCGCCCTCTCGAGAGGCTGCGGCGCCTCGAGCTGCTCGGCCCGAACCTGATCGCCGTGCACGCCGTACACCTGCTCGAGCAGGAGATCGCGCTCCTGGCGCGCCACGGCTGTTCGGTCGCGCATTGCCCTTCGTCCAACCTCAAGCTCGCGAGCGGCATCGCTCCCGTGGCGGCGCTGCTCGCCGCGGGCGTGAACGTGGCGCTGGGAACCGACGGCGCAGCGAGCAACAACCGGCTCGACATGTTCCAGGAGATGCGCCAGGCGGCGCTGCTCGGCAAGGCCGCCGCGGGAGACGCGACCGCCGTGCCCGCCCGCGCCGCGCTGAGGGCGGCCACGATGGGCGGCGCGCTCGCCCTGGGGCTGGACAAGAGCATCGGGTCGATCGTCGCGGGCAAGGCGGCCGACCTGGCTGCCGTGCGCCTTGACGGACCCGAGCTAAGCCCTTGTTATGACCCGGTTTCGCATCTTGTCTACGCCGCCGGGCGCGAGCACGTCACGCACGTTTGGGTCGCCGGCCGAGCCTTACTTGTTGACGGGGCTCTAGAAAACCCGGCGTTCGGTGCCTTGAATAGTCGAATCGAAGTGTGGCAAAATTCTCTTACTTCTGCAGGTTATTGAACCGGAAGAAGTTTTCAGGCACCCCTCCGAACCCCTCCTGGAAGGAAAAAAAATGCGCAACAAACTCTGGATTCCGATCGCTGCCGCGAGTGTCGTGCTCTCGGCGGCGTCGTTCAATGTCGCGGCGCAGACTGCGCCGCAGGGCAACTGGGTCGAACCGGCCAGTGGCGCCGTATGGCGCAACAGCTCCGGCCAGTGCTGGCGCGCGGGCTACTGGAGCCCGGCGATGGCGGTCGAGCAATGCGATCCCGATCTCGTGAAGAAGACGGCAGCGCCCGCGCCTGCACCGATGGCGGCGCCTACGCCGCCGCCCCCGCCGCCCCCGCCCGCACCCGCGCCGAAGGCGGCCCCGCAGAAAGTCCAGTTGACGTCGGACGTCCTGTTCGACTTCGACAAGGCCGTCATCAAGCCGGATGGTCAGGCGAAGCTGGATGATCTGGCGGCGAAGGCCAAGGAGCTGGACCTCGAAGTCGTCATCGCGATGGGGTACACCGACCCGATCGGCAGCGGCGCATACAACCAGAAGCTCTCCGTGAACCGCGCAAACGCGGTCAAGGCGTACCTGGTATCGAAGGGCATCGACCCGAGCCGGATCTACACCGAAGGCAAGGGCGCGTCGCAACAGGTGAAGGAATGCAGCCCGAAGATGAAATTCAAAGAGCGCGTCCAGTGTCTCGCCCCGAACCGTCGGGTCGAGCTCGAGGCCGTGGGCACGCGCAAGTAATCGCGCAATCGCCAGAAAGCCCTGCCTCGGCAGGGCTTTTTTTTTGATGAGCACGAATCCGAACGTCGATCAGGCGGAGCTCGACAAGTTCAGCGAGCTCGCGCATCGCTGGTGGGATCCGGAGAGCGAATTCCGCCCGCTGCACGAGATCAACCCGCTGCGCCTTTCGTGGATCGACCAGCACGTACGGCTCGCCGGCACGGCGGTACTGGACGTGGGCTGCGGCGGCGGCATTCTCGCCGAGGCGATGGCGCGCCTCGGCGCGCGCGTCTCCGGGATCGACCTGTCGGACAAGGCGCTCAAGGTGGCGCAGCTGCACCTGCTCGAGAGCGGCGCCCAGGTCGACTATGCAAAGGCCTCGGCCGAGGAATACGCCGAACGGCACGCCGGCGAATTCG
>JBLMWT010000008.1:0-17950 GCA_050257375.1 Sphingomonadaceae bacterium | reverse complement strand
ACGCGGCCTCGACCGCCTGCCCAAGCATGTATTGCAGACACTCCGTGATGCCGGCCCGGTCCAGCCGGGTGTCCGGCCGAGGTGCGAGGGTTAGGACGATGCTTCCGTCGTCGGCGCGTTCGTCTATCGATGCGATATTGCGACACTCTCCGGATGGGCATGCCCAGGCACTCTGCCTGCATTGACGGATCTTGTTCAAGAGCGTCTTCTCCTGCCCGCGCACGTCGTCGATCCGTACGCTGAAACCGTTGCCCTGCTCGATGATCCAGTACTTCATAGCGCTTCCTTCCCACGAATACTTCAAGGCACCACTTCGTGATGGACCAACTACGCCTAATGCACCGGCGCGCTATTGACCCGCGTCAATAGATCGCCGCGTCGGTCCATTTGGTGCGCCGCAGCGACCTCCTCGGATTCGCCGCGAGACCGCGCTCGCAGCGCGCAAGCTCGCCTTCCGCGCTTCCGGAGGCCGCCGTGCCACTCGCCTGCTACGTGTCTAGCCGATCGATCCCATCGGTCCGGGATAGCTCACCTCGTCGAGCTTCCCGGTGTCGACGTCGTAAACGAACCCGCGCACGGTAACCGCGTCGGGGCCACTCGTCGGGATCCAGGGATGGTTGAGGATCGCGGAGATGCCTCGACGCACGTCCCATTGCAGCCGCTCGATCTGCTGCGCGGCCGGCGCCGCATCGAGCGGCTCGAGCGGGCCGCGAAAGGCGTGGAACTGCGCGGGCATCGACGAGCACTTCTTGCAACTCGTGAACGCGCGCTTGGTCGCCTGCCCGAGCAGCTTCTCCGCCGCCGGATCGCCCTCGAGCCCGGCTCTCAATAGGTCGTCGGTGAAGGCAAGCATGCCGCAGCGTGTGTGGTGGATCAGGATGATCTCGTTCGTGTCGAGCAGGTGATGCGAGATGATCAGGCAGCGGATCGCGTCATCGGTCACCACGCCGCCGGCGTTGCGGATGATGTGCGCGTCGCCGGTCTGCAGGCCGAGCAGGTCCTCGACGTCGATGCGCGCGTCCATGCAGGCGAGCACCGCCACGTGCCTGGCGGGGTTGATGGGTTGCTTGCCGGGATGCGTGGCCTTGTGCAGCGCTTCGCCGCCGGCGTATTTCCGGTTGTTGGCGAGATACTGGTCGGTCATCGTTGCCATGAATGCCTCCTCGTTTTCGGGACGTGCCCCATAGATGCTACTGCGCGAAGCGCCGTTGATCCATCCCGGGCGCGCCACGGCAATCGCCATGGGCATCGATCATCCCCGTTATCGCCGCTCGTTCGAAGCCATCGCCCCCACCTGCGCGACTCGCTTGCGCAGGACCTCGTCCCGGACCGGGAAGCACGAGCGGCCGAGCTCAGGTGGTTCGGGTCGCGCCGCCGTCGATCGCGATGTTCACGCCCGCGATATAGGTGTTGCGCTCGGAGGCGAGGAAGACGATGAGCGGCGCGATCTCGTGCGGCTCGGCGAACCGGCCGATCGGGATGTCGCGCAGGAATTCCTCGCGCGCCTCCTCCTCGGAGATGTTCATCATGGAGGCCTTGGCCTGCACCATGTAGTCGAGCCGCCGCGTCTGCATGGGGCATGGACTCACGCCGTTCACCAGCACGCCGTCGCGCGCGAACTCGTCGGCGAGCGCCTTCGTGAAGTTGATCAGGCCGGCATTCGCGACCCCGGCGGCCATCGCCTGGGTTTCGGGCTGGCGCCCGCGATGGCCGATGACGTTCACGATACGGCCCCAGCGCGCCCGCCGCATGTGCGGGACGACTTCGCGGCAGCAGCGCACGACGCCGAATAGCTTGAGCTCCAGGCTCTGGCGCCATTCCTCCTCGGGCTGCTGCAGGAAGGCCCCGGACTTCGCCGCGCCGATGCTGTTCACCAGAATGTCGATGCCGCCGAAGCGCGCGAGCACTTCGTCCACCATTCGGCGCACCTCGTCCGGCCGCGTGCAGTCGGCCTGCACGGCCAGCGACTCGCCCGCGATCTCCTGCACCGCCTGCGCGAGGGCGGCGTTTCCGCGCGCGGCGATCGCCACCCGGCAGCCTTCCGCGGCGAGCGCCAGCGCGGCCGCCCTGCCGATGCCCATGCTACCGCCGGTTACCAGCGCGCGCTTTCCCTTCAGGCCGAGATCCATCGCTTCACTTTAGCACCGACATGGCCTCTCGCCGCGCGCCACCGCGGCTCGGCCATCATGCTCCGAGTGCCGCCAGGAATTTGCCGCTGCTCAGTCGATGCCGATGCACCGCTCGGGATGAACCGAAAGGTACACGCGCTCGCCGCGCTCGAATGGGGTACCGCGCGAGACTTGGACATGCAGCACGAGGCCGTCCGTTTCCACGGAGTAGTCGACGAGGCTGCCGAGAAAGTTGCTGCCGACCACGATGCCGGCCAGGATGTTGCGATCGCGGTCGGAAGCGTCGCGTGCAAGCGCGATGTCTTCCGGCCGTATCATGATCGTGAGGGCCTTGTCCTTGGTCGCGCCGGCCGGCAGCAGCGCATCGAGCCGTAACGCGCGGCCGACGCGAACGAGGCCGGGTGCGCCCGCCGGCGAGGAAGGCTCCTCGACGACACCTGCGAGCAGGTTCGCAGCGCCCATGAAATCGGCGATGAACCGATTGGCGGGGCGTTCGTAGAGCGTGCTCGGTGCAGCATACTGCTGGAGCAGCCCACCGTTCAGAACGGCGATGCGGTCCGAAAGAACCATTGCCTCCGCCTGATCGTGGGTCACGTACACGAACGTAATCCCGGTCCGGCGCTGAAGCTCCTTGAGCTCGATGCGCATGCGTTCGCGCAGTTTGGCGTCGAGATTGCTCAGAGGTTCGTCGAGCAGCAGGATCGACGGCTCCGTGACGAGCGAGCGCGCGAGCGCCACGCGCTGCTGCTGCCCGCCGCTCAGCGCACTGGGCGTCCTTTTGCCGAACCCTTCCAGACCAACCATCGCGAGCGCATGCTCGACGCGTTCGCGCACCTCGCTTCGCGCGACCCGCTTGAGCGTCAGCCCGAACGCGACGTTCTCGAAGACGCTCATGTGGGGCCACAGCGCGTAGCTCTGGAACACCATCCCCATCTGGCGCCGCTCCGGAGGCAGGACGTGCCGGGGCGACGACACGACCTGCCCGTCGATTGCGATCTCTCCGGCATCCGGGGCGGCCAGGCCGGCCAAGAGGCGCAGGGTCGTCGTCTTGCCGCAGCCGGACGGACCGAGCAGCGTCACGAACTCCCTGTCCTCGATATCGAGATCGAGGCCGTGTATGGCGTTTTGCGCATCGAAGCGCTTGGCCAAGCCCCTGATCGAGATATGCGCCATGGCCGGCCCGAACTTCACATGATCGCCTGGGACGACGCCGCGCCGCGGCCTCGACCCGCGAGCCACTGGGTCATCAGCGTCGCCAGGAGGATCACGACGATCAGCACGGTGGAAAGGGCGGCGACCAGCTCGAGCTGACCGAGGTCGCTCAGGCGGAAGATCGCGACCGAGATCGTTTCCGTCCCGTTCGTGTAAAGCAGGATCGTCGCACTCAACTCGCCCAGCGCGGGAATGAACACCAGGAGCCAGGCGAGCATCAGGTTGGATCGCATGATCGGCAGCAGGATCCGCCGTATCGTGGTGAGCCACGATGCGCCGCCGACGCGGGCCGCCTCTTCCAGCGAAAGGTCGACCTGTCGCAGCGCCCCGTTGGCGCCACGCAGCGCAATTGGCATCGAGCGCACGACGTAGGCAATCAGAAGGATCCAGATCGTTCCGTAGATCGGGAGTGGGAAGCGGATGAACGCCTGCAACAGGGCCACGGCGAGCACGGTCCCCGGGAGCCCGAGCGGCAGGATCGCGAGATAGTCGAGCAGGTGGCGCCCGCGCACACGCGTGCGCAGATCGAGATACGCAATCGCCAGAGCCGTCAGCAGCGCGAGTGTCGCCGCAGCGGTGGCCAGCCGGAAGCTATTGAGGATTCCGCGAGCTGCAATCTGGTTGTCGACCAGCGCAGCGAAGAAGTTGGCGAGCGTGAGGTTGTCGAGAGTCAGTGGGTCGGTCCAGACCTTGCTGAATGCGGCCGCGACGAGAACCGCGAGTGGCGCGATCGAGCTCAAGCCCACGACGGCGAGGAAGACGAGCGCGAGGGGCCAGCGCAAAGCGCCGAGCGCGTGGCGAGCCGGTCGCACACCGCGCCCGCCCACCGTCACGAACGAGCGGCGGCCGAGGTAGCGCCGCTGCACGGAGAGGCCGATCACCGTCACGAGCACCAGCACGATCGACAGCGCGGAGGCATCCGCGAGGCGCGGGGGATACCCGCTCAGCGCGCCGTAGATCCGTGTGGGCAGATAGACGATTTGAGCCGGCAGTCCCAGAAACGCCTGCGGCCCGAACAACGCCATGGAATTGATTGCGGCGAGCAGTGCGCCCCCGGTGATCGCAGGAGCGACGAGCGGGAGCGTGATGCGGCGAAGCATCGCCCACCGACGAGCACCAAGCATCCGGGCGGATTCCTCGAGGGAGGGATCGACCGATTGCAGCGCACCGTAGACGAGGAAGTAGGGAATGGCGTAGACGTGCATCGCGATGACGAACATCACGCCGGCCGCACTGAAGATGTTGATCGAGCTGCCGTGAATGCCCGTCGTCGACGCGATCAAGCGGTTGAAATAACCGGCGTTGGGACCGAGAAGGATGATGTACGCGACGCTCGTGAGGTACGGCGGCATGATATAGGCCAGCCCCACCAGGGCGTGGAACAGCTTGCGCAGCGGCAGATCCGTGCGCGCCGCCGCCCATGCAACCGGAACGCCGAGAACGACCGCCAGCAGCCCCACGCCAAGCGCCAGGACGGCGGTGTTCACCAGCGCGCTGAGGTTCGCCGGCTGGGTGAGTGCCCGCACGAGGAACTGCGGGCCGAAATCGCCGGGCAGCCCCAGCGCACCGAACGCGAGCCAGCACAGCGGGTAACCGATGAACAACAGAAGCGCCGCGACCGCGAGGCCCAGCGCGACGGCCGGCGCCGCATCGCGTGCCAGGATCGACGCAGCGCGCGAGGCGGCCGGCACGTCGCCCGCACCCGGGTACGCCACCGCGCTCACGTCGAAGCGACCCGCCTGGAGCGCGCGGTGACTACGCGCCCCACTCGCCGCCGAAGATGCGCGTCAGCCGTTCCAGCAACTGCGGGCGTTGCGCCTGGTACTTCGCATAATCGAGGACGAGAAGCTTCAGTTCCTTCAGCGGCGGATTGCCGGACGGGGGCGCGAGATCCGAGCGGCTCGAATACTTGCCGCCATCGACCAGGATCTTCTGGCCGGTTTCGCCCATCCACCAATCGTAGAAGAGCATCGCTGCGTTCGGGTGCTGGGCGTCCTTGAGCAGGCCCACCGCGCCAAGCTCGGTCGGCACACCCTCGGAAGGAAACGCGTAATCGGTCGGCTTGCCCAGCTTCTTCGAGCGCCACGCGATGTTGTCGTTCGTGCAGAACGCGGCGCCGCGCTCGCCGCTTTCGAGCAGCTGAGTGACGAGCTGCGGCGTGGCGACACGCAAGGGCTTGTTGGCCGCATACGCCTCCAGCAATTCCCATCCGAACGCCAACGCCAGGGTGTAGAGCCGCGGTCCGCCGTCGCCGTTGCTGCTGCTGAAGAATGCGAGCTTCCCTGCGTAACGCGGATCAGCGAGATCCTTCCAATGGCGCGGCGGCCCGCTCCCGACCACGTGGGTGTTCCACTGGATCACCGCCTGGGTGAGCCGGTCGGCCACCCAGGTGTTGTCCGGATCGCGCAGATCAGCCGCCACGGCCTTGGTTGCGGGCGAGTCGTACGGCACGAGGATGCCCATGCTCTTCATCGCGAGGAACGCGCCGACGTCGGACGCGTCCACGATGTCGGCCTGGATGCGTCGCGCCGCGGCCTCGGCGAGCACCTTGGACGACACGTCCGCCGAACCCCCGCGGTAGTACTGGACCTTGATGCCGTACTGCTCCTGGAAGGGCTTGATGATCGCATCGACGATCTTCGTGTCGAGGCTCGTGTAGAGCATCACGTTGCCTTCCGCCTTGGCCTTGGCGACATCCGCCGCGCTTGCGGCCTTCGCGGCCAGCGCGGGCGCGACTGCCGCCGACGCGGCGAGCGCGCGCAGCGGGCGAACGGCACGCGCAACGCCGGACGTTGCCCCCAATGCAGCGCCGACGCGACCCAGGAAGCGGCGACGGCTGTTCGACTGCGTGCGGATCGGTTTTCTCATAGGGCCTCCGGACGATCGGTGTCGAAAGGGACTGACAGAACCGCGGCTTCAGTTGTAGACCGCCTCCTCTCCGGGAATCGGAGAATGGCTGAAGGAGCCGCGCGCGAGGATGGCCTGGCGGCCGCCGAACTGCGCGATGCGCGCTTCCTGGTCGGCGCGTGCCCGGCGATCGACCGCCTCGGGATCGACGATGCGCCGGAGGTCGTCGAGGCAGTCGCGGATCAGGCCCTGGTAGCCGGGATCCCGGCCCAGGTCGTTGCGCTCCTGCGGGTCTCGATGGAGGTCGAACAGCATCGGCGGCATGCCGACGTAATGCACGAACTTGAACGGTCCGTGGCGGGTCATGAACGCGCCGGTCGCGCCACCCGCCGCGTGGTACTCGCAAAGCACGGTGCGCCGCGGCGCGATGCCGCGCGCGACGTCGAAGAGCGAATGGCCGGGCAGGTCGCGGTCGTCGGGATGCGGCGGGACGCCGGTGGCCTCGAGGATCGTCGGGAAGCAGTCGACGAGCGTGACCGGCTCGCGACACACGATGCCCGGCGCAATGCCGGGACCGGCGATGATGAGGGGAACGCCGGCGGACTCCTCGTACATCGTCGATTTGCCCCACAAGCCGCGGGTGCCGAGGTTGTCGCCGTGATCGCTGGTATAGATCACCCGGGTGTCCCGCGCGAGGCCGGTCTCATCGAGCGTCGACAGTATCTTGCCGACGTTGTCGTCGAGGAAAGTGACCATGCCGAAATAGGCGGCGATCGCGCGGCGCACCTTGGCCTCGTCGAACGCCTCGTCGTAGACCATGCACTTGCGCATCGCCGCGATGTAGGGATGGTCCGGACGCTCGCTCTGCGAATAGAGCGCCGGCCACGGCACCGCGTCTTCCGGATAGAGACGGTAGAACGCATCGCGAGACTTGAGCGGAAAATGCGGGCAGACAAGCGAGACGAACAAGACCCAGGGCTTGTCGCGGTGCTTCGGTGCCTCATCGCGCAGCCAGCCCTGCGCGGCCAAGGTGATCTCGTCGTCGTATCGCTGGTAGCTCGAGTCGCCGGGTCCCGCCTCGTTGGCAAGCATGAGCGCGGCTGTACGAACCGGGAGGTCGTCGCGGATCAGCCCGAGCAGATCGCCCACCCCGTCGACGACGTGAAGCGGCATGATTTCCTGGTCGAACCCGTTGTCGTCCTCGGTGCTGCGGTAATGGAGCTTGCCGATCGAAGCGGACCGATGGCCGTTGGCGATGAGCCGATGCCCCCACGAAGGCACGCTGCCGTCGTAGGGGATCGCGTTGTCCCAGAACCCGATCTGGTGGACGTAGCGACCCGTCGCGAACGATGCCCGCGACGGCACGCAGATCGGCACGTTGCAGTAGGCGTCGCTGAAGCGCACTCCGCGTTCGGCGAGGCGGTCGAGGTGCGGCGTTCTGATCATCGAATGCCCGTAGCATCCGAGGACGCGCCGGCTGTGCTCGTCGGACATCACCACGAGAACGTTCGTGGGTCTCATGCTGGTCGGCCCCGCCGATGCCGGCGGCCATGATCGCATCGCGTTTGCAGCGGTCCACATCGAAGTCGGCCAACGGCTCGGCGCTTCATCGCAGCTCGATGCGGTAACGGTAGATGTCGCCGCGCAGGACGCCGCGCCGATACTCGGCGATGACGCCCGCGACCGTGTAGGTCGTGCGCTCGACCTGGAACAGCGGCGTGCGCAGGCGAACGCCGAGATGGCGCGCGGCGTAGCCGTCCGCGACGGTCGGCTCGACGTATTCGATCGCGCTGCCGAGGTGCACGCCATAGGCGTCGCGAAGCAGGTCGATCAAGTGGAGCGCGGCGAGATTCTGTCGCGCAAGACCCGGGCACAGGTCGAAGGGCAGGAAGCTCGTCTGCAGGCCGACCGGGGTGCCCTGCGTGAAACGCACGCGCTCGAGTATCCAGAGCGGGGTTCCCGTCTTCACGTCCAGCATCGCGCCGATGTCCCTGGACGCGCGAACGCGCCGGCACTGCAGGACGCGGGCGACGGCATCGAGCGGCGGCCCGACGAGGTGGAACCGGTTGTACGCGCCGATCACGCCGCTCTCGAGCTTCGAGCGCGTGACGAACGTGCCCCGCCCGCGATGGCGCTCGAGATACCCGTCGGAGACGAGATCGGCGAGCGCTCGGCGCAAGGTGCCGCGACTTACCCGGTAGTGCGCGCACAGTTCCGCTTCCGATGGCAGTGGAACGCCGGGGGCGAAGTGCTCCGAGCGCAGGTGCAGAACAAGGTCCTCCTTGATCTGATGGTGCAGCGCGACCGCCGGCTGGGCGTGGAACGGCGCGAGATCGAAGCTGCGCGTGGCCGGCTCGTCCGGTACGGCGGGTCCATCGGCCTTCGGCATCGCGCATTTGTATAGACATTCGAACATGCTGTCAACCAGGGCGCCCCGCTCCGCTCGCACGCGTGCAGCGCGCGTCACGGGAACGCCAGAATTCGACGCTTCTCGTTGCGCTCGTGCGGGATCTGAGCGGTGGGGGTGCGGGGTGTCGACTTGCGCCAGGCGGGAAGTTGAATGAGCGGCGACCGCTCACCCGGTGTTCGACTGCATGGCGACGTCCCCTCTTCCGGACCGATGCGGGATCGCCTGAAGCTCCCGACAGCGAACCGCAGCCGCACCGCGCCCGAGCGGCAACAAACGCTGCGCGCGGCGCGCTCCGGGGCCACCCTCGTGGAGTGGCTGTGCGGCACGCGTCATGAATACGCGCTGACGTTTGCGCGTATCGATCTGGTGGGTGCGCTGCTTGCGCTCGACGACTGCGCGCAGGCCCGTACGATTGCGCAGGCAGCGTGGGCGAAGCCGCCGGCCCTCGAAGCGCAGCACGCCGCGACGGCGTATCTCGCGCTGCTGGCCGCGCTCGAACGCCGTCCGCGCGCCGCGGCGCAACTCGTCGGCTATTCGGAAGCGCTTTACGCCGCGCGCAACGAAGTGCGCGAAGCGAACGAAACCGCCGCGACGGATCGGGCGCGGACCTTGGCCGTGGGCGCGCTGGGCGATGCGGCGTTCGATCGATTGTGTGCCGCCGGCGCGAAGCTGCGCGACGTCGAGATCGAAGCGATCGCGTTCGCGACCGCCGACGTCTAGCCGCGTCCCAAAACCTGCCGATCCATTGGCCGCGCGTGCCGGCGCCGCCATCGAGGACGAGCTTGCACGCCTACGGCTTCGATCCGATCGCCGGGCCGGCACGCGACTGGAAGATGCGCGCTCAGGTCGAGGCCGCGCTCGCTGCCGGTACGGCTCGCCTCAATGTCCCGTCGTCGCGAACCAGGCCAGCCCGGGGCTGGTCACGAAAACGATCGGCGCAATGCACGGCTGCGGCAACGCGAGGTCTCCCTCGAAGGCTGCGTTTCCGCCACCGCTCGACGCGGGACCCGTCGTCGCCGGGAATGCCGGGGTCGCGACGTTCATCGCCGAGCCGTCGCTGGTGAGGCAGCTGACGACCGCGCGAAAGGACGAAATGGTATTGGAGCCGGCATTGGGACCGGCGGCGAAGACCAGCCCCGCGACTGCGATCTCGAGATGGCCATTGACCGTGAGTTCCCCCGAAGCCCCGCCCACCATCCATGGGAGTCCCCCGCCGTTGATCCCGCGGATCGGCTGTTGCGCGCCGGTCAACGCCGGCGATACGCCGACCATCGTGTCGAACTCCAGGATCTTCGGAGCTTTTTCTCGCCCGTCCTTCGCCACCGCGCTCAGCGATCCTGCCGCCATCACCCCGATCAACACAAGCGCGCCAGCAAGCCTCGACACGTTTCGCATCGCAGATCCCTCTCGTGAGTTGGCGGAGCGCCGGAAAGCGACGCCGCCGTGACGCATCGCCACGGCCGCGCAAACATGCGAACCCGGCAAATCCTTCCCCTCTGCCGAGACGGCGTCAGCCGGCGTACCGTTCCGTGGCGGCGCTCGTCGATGCAGAATTCGAGCGGCGGTGTGCCGCCGGCGCGAAGCCGCGCAAAGTCGCCGGGACGAAGGCGGTCACCTGTGCCCGCCGACGTTCAGCGAGCGCGTCGTCGAAAGGCGTCAGCACGGACGCCGCGCTGCGTTTCCTTGGCGGAACGCCGCGCAGTGCCTGGCTATCGCGTTCGAAGCTCGAGTTCGCACGGCACACCTAATTACATTCCGCACGTCCGGCACCTTTCTATGGCTATAGACCTTCCTTCCATTCTCTATTCGGGCTGGCTTCCACTGCTCCGCGTGGTGGTCGTCGGCACGTGTGGCTACTTCTTTCTACTCGCGGCCTTGCGCCTGGCCGGTCCCCGGACCCTCGCGAGGACGAACGTCTTCGACTTCATCATTCTGGTCAGCATCGGCTCGGTGTTCGGCCGCATTCTGACGGCCAAGGACGTGGCGCTGGTGGAGGCCCTCGTCGCGTACGCCTTCATCGTCGGCATCCACTACCTCGTCTCGCTCCTCCGCGCGCGATCGGCGCTCGTCGCCTCCCTGCTCGACGCGGAGCCGCTTCTGCTGTTCTACGAGGGGCGATACATGCGTGCGGCGATGCGGCGAGCGCGCATTCGCGCGGCGGATGTCGACGCCGCGGCGCGAGAGAAGGGTTTCGCGTCGATGCATGAGGTGGTTGCGGTGATCCTCGAGGGCGACGGTACGCTTTCCATCGAGCCGGCCAGGCGCGAGCAGCGCTCCTCGACGTAGGGGCCGACGGCAGACGGAGGCACTGAGGAAACATGGCAGGCACGGCTCCCGTGCGAACGCGAGAGGCACCCTTCGCCTCAGCGTAGTGCGGCGCCAAGTTTCCCATTCGCGGCTTCACCGTGCGATGGAAGTCGCGCGCCTCTTCACAGCGACCGGTAGAAAGGATCGGCCCGAAGTGCATGACGACTCCTCGTAGGTGAGCGGCAGTGGAAAAGGCCATGCTAACTACGCTCGGGCACGGGAAAGGATTCCTCGCCGTGCGGCCGCAACACCAGTGCGCCGAGCAGTGCGGCCGCAAGCGCGAAGAGCGCGCCGACGGCGAAGGCAAGGCCATAGCCGTCGCTCAACGCCTGCGCATGAGCGGTGCCCGAGCTCAGCACATCTTCGGTGCGCGCGGCCGCAAGGCTCGCGAGCACGGCAAGACCCAGCGCGCCGCCCATCATGAACGACGTGTTCACCACCCCCGACGCAAGGCCCGACTCGCTGGGCGTCACGTCCCCCATCGCGGCCAGCAGCACCGGGTTGAACGCGACGCCGGCGCCCGCCCCGAGCAGGATCATGCCCGGCAGCACGTCCACGGCGAAGCTGCCCTCGAACGGAGCGCGGGCGAACAGCCCGAGGCCGGCGGCGGCCAGGAGCAATCCGGCGGCAAGCGGCAGGCGCAGGCCGAAGCGCGCCACGAGCTTCGCCGACAAGCCGACCGAGAATGCGGCCATGATCAGGTCGGCAGGCAGGAACGCGAGGCCCACTTCGAGCGCGCCGTAGCCCAGCACCACCTGCAGATACAGGGCACTGATGAAGAACCACGTGAACATGGCCGCCGCCCACAGCGCGCCCACAACGTTGGCGGTGGAGAGATTGCGCAAACGGAACAGGCGTAGCGGTACCAGCGGATGCAGCACCAGGCCTTCGATCGCAAGGAAGACCGCGAACAACAGCGACGCCGCGCCGAGCAGGCCGATCGTCTGCGTCGACGTCCAGCCGGCTTCGTTGCCGTCCACCACCGCATAGACCGCCAGTAGCAGCGAAGCGGTGACCGTCACCGCGCCCGCCACGTCGAGGCGTCCGCCGATCGCCTCGCCGCGGAACTCCGGAATAAGTCGCCGGCACAGCAGGTACACGAGGACGCCGATCGGCAGGTTCACCAGAAACACCCAGTGCCAGCTCAACCCGCTGGTCAGCACGCCGCCGAGCAGCACGCCCATGCTGCCCCCCGCGGCGCACACGAAGCCGTAGATGCCCATCGCCTTCGCGCGCTCGGCCGGGTCGCGAAACAGGTCGACGATGAGCGAGAGTGTGACTGCATCCACCACCGCGCCGCCGATGCCCTGCAGCGCGCGCGCGCCGATCAGCATGCCTTGCGACGTCGAGAGGCCGCACGCGAGCGACGCGACGGTGAACAACGCGAGGCCGATCAGGAACAGGCGCCGATGCCCGTAGAGGTCGCCGAGCCGCCCGGCGAGCAGCAGGAAGCCGCCGAAGGTCAGCATGTACGCGTTCATCACCCACACCAGCGACGTTTCGGCGAAGCCCAGATCCTCGCGGATCGACGGCAGCGCGACGTTCACGATCGTGGTATCGAGCACGATCATGAGCACGCCCGCGCAGAGCACATAGAGCGCTGTCATGCGCTTGCGAAGATCGGTTCCATGCGTCATGGCGAAATCCCGGTGGCTCGAGCAGCGCTTCGCACAACCTGGCTGCGGCGGTAGAGAAACAGCAGCAGCGCGAACAGTGTTCCACCCGGCAGCAGCATCTCCAGCAGGATGTAGGGACCGAGCTTGCGCGTCCATGCGCGCACGACTTCCAAGAGATTCGCGACGGCTTGCATTTGCGGCTCCTTTCGACACCTAGTCGAATGAGCCCCGCGAAACTTGACAACTCAGCCGGCGAGATTCACGCCCAACCCGTAGAGAATGCCGGTCCAGCGGGCGCGCGTATACGCGGCACGCGCGCGCGGAACGCCTGAATGCGTGAGCGTCAGCGTGCAGCCGCGGCGGCGCGCCTCGATGACGACCTCGACGCGCGTCGAAGCATGCGCATGCATGTGCGAGGCGAGCGTGAATGCGAGCCGCCGCGGCGGCGCGATCTCGATATAGCGCCCGGCGTGGGCGGCGAGCGCGCCGTCCTGCCATTCGCTGAAGCAGAACGCGCCGCCGACGCGCGCTTCGATCTCGACGCAGGCCAGCGGTCGTGTGGCGGTGGCGAAGAGCCAGCGCTGCGCATGCGGCGGATCGAGCCAGGCGTCGAACACCCGCGCGGGCGCCGCATCGAAATGACGCGAAATACGCAATGACCCGCGTTCCGCAAGCTCCAATGCCTCGTCGGCGGCGCGCGCGGGCCGCTCGAGCAACGAAAGCGCCATGGCGTCAGCGCGTGGCTGCGGCCGAGCCGACGTACGCCGGCCGATCGAATCCAAGCTGTCGCACCGGGCGCACTTCGATGCTCCCCACACGGGCGGGCGGAATCTTCGCCGCGACCTGGATGGCCTCGTTGAGGTCCTTCGCCTCGATCATGTAGAAGCCGGCGAGCTGCTCCTTGGTCTCGGCGAACGGGCCGTCGGTCACCGACACCCGGCCGTTACGCACGCGCACGGTCGTCGCGGTCTGGACCGACTGCAACGCCTCGCCGCCGATCATGTGGCCGCTGGCGCGCAGCCCTTCGCCGCAGTCCATGCATTCGTTGTCGTCGACCTCCTCGAGGCGTCGTTCGTCCATGTAGACCAGGCACAGGTATTTCATCGTCGTCTCCGAAAACATCGGTGGAAATCGGGATCCACGTCCGTTGGTCGAACGGGCCGGCGGAATTTCGACATCCCCGCGCTTCAGCCCGGCAGCTCCGTCAGGCGGCGCTCGAGAAAACGCCGCTCGGGCTCCTGCCGGGCAAGCGCCAGCGCACGTTCGTACGATGCGCGCGCCTGCGCATGCGCGCCGAGGCGCCGGCACAGGTCGGCGCGTGCGGCGTGCGCGAGGTGGTACTCGGCGAGCTCGCCGCGCGCGAGGATGGCGTCGACCAGCGCAAGGCCGGCGGCCGGTCCGTCGCGCATCGCCACGGCGACCGCGCGGTTGAGCTCGACGACCGGCGAAGGCTCGAGGCGCAGGAGCACGTCGTAGAGACCAACGATCTCGCTCCAGTCGGTGGCGTCGGGACCCTCGGCGTTCGCGTGCACCGCCGCGATCGCGGCCTGCAGCGCGTACGGCCCGATCCGGCGCGACGCGAGCGCTCGCTCGACCAGCGCGCTGCCTTCGTCGATCTGCGCGCGGTTCCAGAGCGAACGGTCCTGATCGGCGAGCAGGATCAGTTCGCCCGTGGGCGAGGTGCGCGCCGCGCGCCGCGATTCCTGCAGCAGCATAAGCGCGAGCAGGCCGATCGCTTCGGGCTCGGGCAGCAAATCGACCAAAAGCCGCCCGAGACGGATCGCTTCGGCGGACAGGTCCACACGCGTAACCGATGCACCCGAGGACGCCGAATAACCCTCGTTGAACACGAGATAGATCACGCGCAGCACGTTGTCCAGGCGCTGCGCGAGCTCCTCGGGCGCCGGCACCTGGTAGGGAATGCGCGCATCGCGGATCTTGGCCTTCGCGCGCACGATGCGCTGCGCGAGCGTGGGCGCGCCGGTGAGGAACGCCTGCGCGATCGCTTCCGTCGTGAGGCCGCAGACTTCGCGCAGGGTGAGCGCGACCTGCGCGTCGGGTGCCAATGCCGGGTGGCAGCAGGTGAAGATCAGGCGCAGGCGATCGTCCTCGATGCCTTCGGTGTCGATCGGCTCACGCTCGTCGGGGATGGCTTCGGCCGCCTCCTGGTCCAGCGCTTCGAAGCGGCGCTGTCGCCGAATGCCGTCGATCGCCTTGAAGCGTCCTGCGGACACGAGCCACGCCCGCGGATTCGCCGGCACGCCTTCGCGCGGCCATTGCTCGAGCGCGGCGCGGAACGCGTCGTGCAATGCTTCCTCGGCAAGGTCGAAGTCGCCGAGCATACGGACCAGGGTCGCGAAGACGCGCCGCGACTCGTTGCGGTAGATCGCGTCGATCGATGCGGCCACGTGGTCCGGCATGCCGGCGCGACGTCGTTACTTCCTGACGTTGGCGAGCTCGGCGGCCTGCGCGCGCACGCGCTCCTCCTGCTTGCGCAGTTCCGGCGTGAACTCCTCGCCGAAATCCTCGGCCTCGAAGAGCTGCCGGATCTCGATCTCCGAGTCCTGGTTGGCAAATGGATTCGGCGCGCGTTTCACCCACTCGATCGCTTCGTCCAGCGACTTGCACTGCCACAGCCAGTAGCCCGCGATGAGCTCCTTCGTCTCGGCGAACGGACCGTCGATCACCGTTCGGTTTTTACCCGAGAAGCGCACGCGCGCGCCCTTCGAGCTCGGCTGGAGACCTTCGCCGGCGAGCATGATGCCTGCCTTGACCAGCTCCTCGTTGAAGCTGCCCATGTCGGCGAGCAGCTTCTCGTCCGGCATGACGCCCGCCTCGGAATCCTTCGTGGCTCTCACCATCACCATGAATCGCATGTCGCTCTCCTTCACTGGGTTGGGGATGTGGCGCAGCGCCGAATGCACGCCCTCGCCATACTCTAGACGAACGGGATGACGCGAATTCGACATCCTGCCGTGGCGCGGGTACGACCGCCTTCGTCCGCGACCCCCAGCGTTCCCGACTTCAATGCTCGCAGACTCTGGCGTGCACCGGCGGGATAATTGGCGAGGCGCGTCTTGTCGCCCGCCAGCGACAACCCACGTCGGCCAGATCGGGCACCTCGATCGGGCACGCCGTCGAGAGGAGCCTTTTACTCCAGCAGTCGAAGTGCCGAGGGCGCGCCGACAGCGAACCGCGGCCGAGTATGATGCGCGACGCAGTCGATGCTCCGAGGAGATCGTATGAGGAACCGCAACACGCTCGTCGCGTGGGCCGCCTTCGCGCTGATGGCGTCCGCGGGGGCCGCGCATGCCGGCTACGCTTACGTCAGCACCGCCTCGGGCGTTGCGGTGATCGATCTCGATCGCATGGAGGTCACGGCTACGATCGATCTCGGCGGCACCGCCGCGCGCGGGCTCGCCATAACCCCCGACGGGAAGTACCTTCTCACCGCCGACCAGACGGGCGGCGACGTGGCGGTGATCGACACGTCGAGCCGCCGCGTGACGCGACGCGTCCCGATCGGAAAGAATCCCGAGTTCATGCGGATGGGGCCGGACGGCAGGAAGGCGTACGTCACGTACGAGCCGGCGTCGTCGGGCGGCCCGCCCGCGAAGAATGGCAAGGAAGAGGCCGGGCCGCCGGCGCAGGTGGCGGAAATCGACCTGCGCACCTGGTCCGCGTCGAGCTTCCTCACGGGCGGGCGCGAAACCGAGGGCATCGAGTTTTCCCCCGAGGGGGACCGGATCTCGGTCGCGAACGAGGGCGACGACACGGTGACGAGCTACGACACGCACAACGGGAAGCTCGTGCAGACCGTCGACCTGCACGCCTTCGGCAACCGCCCGCGCGGAATCAAGATCGCCCCCGATGCGAAGTCGTACGTCGTGACGATGGAAAACAGCGACAACCTCGTCGTCCTCGATGGAAACCTGACGCCGAAGAAAGCCGTGCCCGTCGCGAAGGGACCCTACGGCGTCGCATTCGATCGGTCCGGCCGCCGCCTGCTCGTCGCGGCAGCGCGCGCCAAGACGCTTCAGGTACTCGACGCGGGCACGTTACAGCCGATCGCCAGCGTGCCGGTCGGCGAACGCTGCTGGCACTTCTCGTTCACTCCCGACGAGGCGTACATCCTGGTCGCGTGCGGACGTTCGAACGAGGTGCGCGTCATCGACGCGAGAAGCTACCAACCGGTGAAGAGCATTCCGGGGCTGCGCCTCGCCTGGGGCGTCGTCACCTACCCGAAGGCATCCGGCTCGCTCGACGTGCCCTGAGCGCCGGCGTCGGTTCGCGGACGACGGCAAGCGGCGCTCAGCGGCCGGCCGCGAGTTCCGTGATGGTCTCGAACCCGCCCCAGAACATGCGTTTGCCGTCGAAGGGCATCTTCGAGGGATCCATCGACTCCTTGAGCTGCGGATCCTCCATGACGGCCTTGCTGATGCGGTCGCGATCCTCCTTGTTCCGATACACGATCCACGCCAGCGCGATCACCTCGCCATCCTCGAGCTGCACCGCCTGGGGAAACGACGTGAGCTTGCCGGGCTGGGCGTCATCGCTGATCGAGTCGGAGTAATACAGGGCGCCGCGGCGCAGATGGGCGTTTCCCCATTCGGCGGACATGCGCTTGTAGGTGTCGAGCTTGGCACGGGGAACCGGGATGACGATGGCGTCGATGTAGTGTGACATGGGACCTCCGCAGGCAGAGTCCGTTGGATCGATCGCGTCGCCCGCAGTTCCGGCGGAACGGTCGCGGCAGACCGCGCTGGAGCGGCCGCCGCGGGAACCCTGGGCAGGCGGGAGTCTGAGCGTGCCGCGCAAAGAATGGGCATCGCCGTCGGTCGTCCTTGCTATTGAACGCTGGCGGTACGGGTCTTCGATGTGGCGCCAGCCGGCGTCGGCGTGCGCCCTGCAGACTCGCTGCCGTATCGACGCACGATCGGCGTCGCGCCTGCCGGTCCCGTTCTTGGTCGAGCTAGGCGCGTTGAGCAGCGGACCTCGCTCCTCGAGCAACACGCGCACCCCGGCGAAGATCTCCTGCATCAGGCCATGCCGCTCCAGCAAGTGGCGGAAGTTGAGGATCGTCTCGTCCGGAACGGCATCGTCGGCCAACTCCATGCCCGCAAAGCGTCGCATCGACTCGCTGTCGCAGAGCGCGTCTTCGGCTCCCTCGTAACGGTTTCACCACGGCAACACTTCGCCGTTCTGGTGTAGGAAGCGTCCCGTGGTCTCGAGCCGGAGCTCGTCGATGCGTTGCAAGAGGCCGCGAACGGACTCGTCCACCTCGATCATGCCCTGGCCCCGGGTCATGTCGGTGCGCACCGAGCCTGGATGCAGGATGACTACGGCAACCCCTCGCGGCTTGAGGTCGTTGGCCAAGGAGACGCCGGCCGCGTTTAGCGCCGCCTTGCTCATGCGGTAGCCGTAGTAGC
>JBLMWT010000007.1:0-4865 GCA_050257375.1 Sphingomonadaceae bacterium | reverse complement strand
GCTTCGCTCATGCGGTCGAAGCCGAAATTCGTCCAGGTCGTCTCGTCGGTCTCGATCACCCAGGTCGAGCGCCCCTCCTCGTACTGGTAGCAGTGCGCGAGGATGATGCCCTCGGGCGTCTCGCGGAAGAAGTACTTGAACGCGTCGAGCGGCCGCGTCGAGCCGAGCCAGGTGAACTTGTTGGGGCGCAGGTCGACGCTCGGCTTGAAGTGCGCCTTGTGCTGCTCGCGAATGCGCGAGTTGATGCCGTCGGCCGCGACGACGAGGTCGGAGTCCGCAAACTGGGCGAGGCCCTCGACTTCGGTCTGGAAGCGGATGTTCACGCCGAGCTCGCGGCAGCGGTCCTGCAGGATGGCGAGCAGCGCATTGCGCGAGCAGCCGCAGAAGCCGTTGCCGCCCGAGCGCATGACGCGCCCCTTGTAGACGACGTCCACGTCGCCCCAGTACGCGAAGCGGCGGCGGATGCGCTCGTAGGTCACCGGGTCGTAGGCCTTGAACGTGTCGAGCGTCTGGTCGGAAAAAACCACGCCGAATCCGAAGGTGTCGTCCGGGCGGTTGCGCTCGTACGCCGTGATCTCCCAGCGCGGCCAGGCCTTCTTCGCGAGCAGCGCGAAGTAAAGGCCTCCGGGCCCGCCGCCGATGACGGTCACTTTCATCGCTTTTCCCCTTTCAGTCCGGGACGACCGCGGTCGCCTCGATCTCCAGCCGGGCCTGCGGCTCGACCAGGCCGCCGACCTGCAGCACCGCCATGGTCGGGTAGTGCCTGCCGATCAGTTCGCGGTAGGCCGCGCCGACCTCCCTGATCGAATCGAGGTACTCCTTGCGGTCGAGCACATACCAGGTGAGGCGCACGAGGTGCTCGGGGCGCCCGCCCGCCTCGGCGAGCACCGCGACGATGTTGGCGAGGGCCTGGCGGAACTGGCCGGCGAATGTCGTTTCCTTCCATTCGCCCTGGCCGGTCCAGCCGACCTGCCCGGCGATGTACACGGTGCGCCCGCCGCGCACCGCGATGCCGTTGGAGAAGCCCTTGGGCCGGGCCCAGCCGGGAGGTTGCAGGATCTGCATCAGGGAGCCTTTCTGAGCTTGAAGCGCTGCAGCTTGCCGGTCTCGGTGCGCGGCAGCGCGTCCAGGAACTCGACCGCGCGCGGGTACTTGTACGGCGCGATCGTCTTTTTGACGTGCTGCTTGAGCTCTTCGGCCAACGTCTCGCTCTTCGGGTTGCCGGCCTTCAACACGACGAACGCCTTGACGATCGTGCCGCGCTCCTCGTCGGGCCAGCCGACGACGCCGCACTCGGCCACCGCGGGGTGGCCGAGCAGCGCGCCCTCCACTTCGGGCCCCGCGATGTTGTAGCCGGCGGAGATGATCATGTCGTCGGTGCGCGCCTGGTAGAAGAAGTAGCCGTCCGCGTCCATCGTGTAAGCGTCGCCGGTGAGGTTCCAGCCGTTCTGCACGTAGTTCGCCTGGCGCTCGTCGGCGAGGTAGCGGCAGCCGGTCGGCCCTTTGACCGCCAGGCGGCCGATCTCGCCGGGCCTGCACGGGCGGCCTTCGTCGTCGAGCACCGTGGCGCGGTAGCCGGGGATCGCGTACCCGGTCGCGCCGCGGCGCACGCGTTCGGGCGTGTGCGAGATGAAGATGTGGATCATCTCGGTCGAGCCGATGCCGTCGATGATCTCGAGGCCGGTCGCGCTCTTGAACAGCTGGCGCGTCGCGTCGGGCAGCGCTTCGCCCGCCGAGACGCACTTCTTCAGGCTGGCGAGATCGTAGTTCTTCGCGATGCCCGCCATCGCGCGGAACATCGTCGGCGCGGTGAAGCACACGCTCGCGCGGAACTTCTGGATCGTCTCGAGCAGCGTGTCGGGCGCGAGCTTCTCCACGAGCACCGTGGAAGCGCCGAAGCGCAGCGGAAAGCACAGCATCCCGCCCAGCCCGAAGGTGAAGGCGATCGGCGGCGTGCCGCAGAACACGTCGTCTTCGCGCGGCTTGAGGCACGAGCGCGGGAAGCAGTCGCACATCGCGATCACGTCGCGATGGAAATGCATCGTGCCCTTCGGCTTGCCGGTGGTGCCCGAGGTGAAGGCGATGAGCGCCACGTCCTCGGCCGCGGTGTCGGCGTTGCGGAACTCCGCCGGCCGCGCCGCGGCGAGGCGATCGAGCGAATCGGGTCCGTCGTCGTACCAGTAGGCGACCGTCTTCAGGGTCGGGCAGGCCGGCAGCGCGGCCGCGAGCTCGCCCTCGAGCCGCTTGTCGCACAGGGCGTGCGTCACCTCGGCCTTGGTGACGATGTCGGTCAATTCCTTCGCCCGCAGGAGCGGCATGGTCGGCACCACGATGCCGCCCGCCTTGATCACCGCGAACCAGCAGGCGGCCATCATCGGGTTGTTCGGGCCGCGCAGCAGCACGCGGTTGCCGGGCTCGAGCCCCAGGTCGCGCACGAGCACGTTGGCGAGCCGGTTTGCCTGCGCGAGCAGCTGCGCGTAGGTGCAGCGGCCCTCCGGCGCGTGCAGCGCGACGCGCGCGCCGCGGCCCCGCCCGACCATGTCGTCGAGCAGCGCGGCCGCGCAGTTCATGCGCGCCGGGTACCTCAGTTCCGGCAGCTCGAACAGGAACTCGGGCCATTGGCTGCGCGGCGGCAGGTTGTCGCGCGCGAAGGTGTCGGTGTGCGCCGTATAGCTCATTTGAGCAGCTCCCTGGCGACGATCAGCTTCTGCACTTCGGTCGCGCCTTCGTAGATGCGCAGCGCGCGCACCTCGCGGTACAGCAGCTCGACCGGGTGGCCGCGCATCACGCCCAGTCCGCCGCAGATCTGCACCGCCGCGTCCACCACCTGCTGCGAGGTCTCGGTGGCGAACATCTTCGCCATGGCGGCCTCGCTCGTGATGCGCCTGGCGTGCACGTCGCGCGCCCAGGCCGCCCGATACACGAGCAGCGCCGCCGCCTCGATGCCGGTCGCCATGTCGGCGAGCTTCGCCTGCGTGAGCTGGAAGTCCGCGAGCGCCTGGCCGAACATGCGCCGGCTCTTCGCGCGCCGCAGCGCCTCGGCGAGCGCGCGCCGCGCGAGGCCCAAAGCGGCCGCGCCAACCGTGGTGCGAAACACGTCGAGGTTGCGCATCGCGAGCTTGAAGCCCTCGCCCGGCTCGCCGAGCAGCGCCTCGGCCGGCACGCGGCAGGCGTTGAAGCGCAGGGTCGCCATCGGGTGCGGCGCGACGATGTCGACGCGCTCGCGCGCGTCCAGTCCCGGCGCATCCGCGTCGACCACGAACGCCGAGATGCCGCGGCTGCCCGCCGCCTCGTCCGTCCTGGCGAACACCACGTAGAAGTCCGCGAGACCGCCGTTCGAGATCCAGGCCTTGACGCCGTCGAGCACCCAGTGCGCGCCGTCGCGTCGCGCCGTCGTGGAGAGCGCCGCGACGTCCGATCCGGCTTCCGGCTCCGAGAGCGCGAAGGCGGCGATCGCCCGCCCCGCGGCGACCCGGCCGAGGTAGCGCTCGCGCTGCGCGCCGCTGCCGGCGAGCGCGATCGGGCCGCTACCCAGACCCTGCATGACGAAGGCGAAGTCGGCGAGCCCGGAGTGATAGGCGAACACCTCGCGCAGCAGCGCGATCGCGCGCACGTCGAAGTGATCGGTGCCGGGTGCGCAGTACCGCAGATACCCTGCGGCACCGAGCGCCTGGACCAGACGGCGGCAAACCGCGTCGGCATCCTCGCCGTGCGCGCCGGCCAGGTTCGCCGCCGCCCAGGCGTCGGCTTCGCGGGCGAGCGTGGCGTGGCGCTCTTCCAGGAAGGGCCAGTCGCAGTGCGCGAAGCGGTTCATGTCGCCCCCTTGGCGATGTTCGCGAGCGCGTGCTGCTTGACCTTGGCGAGCAGCCGGAAAAGCTCGGCGTGCTCGCGCCGGCTCAGGCCCGAGAGCGTCGCGACGATCCATTCCTCGTGCGCGCGCGCCATCTCGGCGAACACGCGCTCGCCGGCGCGCGTCAGGCGCACGCGCTGCGCGCGCCGGTCGTCCGGATCGGCCTGGCGCTCCACCAGCCCCTCGGCGGCGAGCTGGTCGACGATCCCGGTAACGTTGCCGCCGGTCACCATCATGCGGCGCGACAGCTCGTTCATCTTCAGCCCCTGCGGATGGCGCTCGAGCTGAGACATGAGGTCGAAGCGCGGCAGCGTGGTGGCGAAGCGCTCGCGCAGCCGACTACGCACCTGCCCCTCGATCAGCTGCGTGCAGGTGAGCAGCCGCAGCCACAGCCTGAGCGCGCGGTGGTCGTCGGCGCGCGACCCGGACTCGCGGTCTTCGCGCTCGCTGGCGGCGGCCTGGCGCAGCATTGTATGAGTTGTATGAGATTTAAATAGATTAAACCTAAAGCATCTTGCGCTCGTTGCGCGCGCTTGTCACGCTGCAGTGCGCAATCCGCGCGTCTTCTGGTATCGTTCGGCCCGAGGAACCGATGCTGAAACGAATCTTCATCTCGCTGCTGGCGGCCCTGTGGTTGGGCGGCGCCGTGGCCGCCGACGGGCAGAAGGCGGCGGACGAGCAACCGAAGGTCGACCCGAAGATCATCCAGGACATCTACAACTGCATGGCAGCCGGGCTGCCCAAGGACTGGAAGCGCACCTGGGTGGTGGTGACCGAGCTGGGGGTCGAGGGCGGCACGCGCCGCTTCGAGGCCGATTTTTTCTATGCCGTTGGGGCCGACGATTTGAAGGGCAAGCCGCTGCAGCCCTGCGACAAGGAACAGGTGGCGAAGAACGTCTACTCGCTGAACCAGTTCCTGCCGGCGGGCGAAAAGCGCAAGTGGAAGCAGGCCACGCTCGTGTTCAACAGCGACGGCAGCTTCAACCTGAAGTACGACTACGACAAGTAGCGCCGC
>JBLMWT010000006.1:0-17299 GCA_050257375.1 Sphingomonadaceae bacterium | reverse complement strand
GCGGCGCGTCGCGTCGATCCGCTGAGCGAGGTCCACGGCCTCGTCGGGCGAGGCAAAGCGTCCGACCGTGACGTGCGGAGCGTAGGGAATGTCGGGTCGCCTCTCCGGGGCGAGCGGCCCTGCGTAAAGACGCTCGTGCAATCTCAGGAAAAGCTCCGCGCCAGCACCCGCAAGCAGGTACACGAGATGCAGCCCGGTTTCTTCGTCACGTACCATGGCCGCGGCGGAGAACTCGACTGCACTGCCTCGCATTCCGCGCAGGCACGAGGCGACGTGCGCGACGAACGGCGTTTGCGCCAGCGCGGCGGTCGGAAATACCAGCGTCACGTGCGGCGCAACGAGGCGAAAGTGTTCCGGATCATGCGTTGCGCGCAGCTCCTGCAGCCACGCGAGCTCGGCGGCGGGAAAGGCCGGAATGCAGATGACCGCAAGGCGCCGTGCGCTCAACCCGGCCGCGACTTGCACCACGCGATCGCGTCCTCGAGTCGGTCGTCACCCCAGAAGATCTCCGTGCCGCACACGAAGCTGGGCGCGCCGAAGATGCCCAGGTTCTTCGCGTGCTCGGTCTCGGTATCGTAGCGCTCGCGTATCTCCCGGCCATCGGCCCGCGCGATAGTAACGTCCGGGTCTTTGTGCAGTCCGGCGAGGACGGCGCGCAGCGGTGCGATGCTCCCCGGAGCCTTGTTCTCGAGGAACCATGCGCGATAGGTCGCGCGCGCGAACTGCGGGCACCAGCCTTCCAGCGCGGCGACAACGGCGACGCGGTTCGCCAGGCCCTCCGGGTCCACCGGGTACTCCGGGATCGACGCGAAGGGGATGCCGTAGCGCCTCGCACGGCGCTCCAGGTCGCGCCACATGTACCGCAGCTTTACCGGCTTGCCGATGAACGGGCGGTTGTTCTGCTCAATCATGATGGCGCGCACGTTGAATGGTCGCCACCGCAGGGACACGCCCTCGCGCGCGGCGATTTCCTCCGCACGGTTGACCGACAGATAGGTGTACGTGCTGCCGATGTAGAAGAAGAAGTCGAGCTCGCGCGGCATGCGGGTGACTCGTGCGTCAGGGAGTGCGTGCATCTTCGTGCTTCACATGAACCCGGGGTTGCGCGGCAGGTATCGAGTCCAGTTTCCGAAGTCGCGCGTCGCCATCAACACCATCGGAATGGTGATGCGCATGCCGCGCTCGAGGGCTGCCGTCAATGCGGCTTCGCACGGAGCGGGAACGAACGCCGATACCTGCGCGGCGCCGCCCTGGGCGGCGAGGTCGAGCGCGCTGTCGAACGCCGCGCCGGCGAGCTCCGGGCGCGTCACCGCGAGCGGCCCGATGTGCCCGTCGGCGACGTAGACGTAGCCGACGCACTCGTCGGCGTTGCCGCCGTGCAGGGTGTAGCCGCGCGTGACGCGGTCGTCGAGGAGGAAGCGGTGGTGCTTCGTGCGCTGGACGCCCAGCGCCGAGGCGTCGATGCGCGCCAGGCGATCCAGTCGCGGCGCCTGCTTGTCGATCGGGACGCAGCGCAGCCGGGCGCCATCCGGTCGGGCGCGCAGCGCTTCGGCGGGCGCGCTCAGGTTGTAGATCGAGCAGCGCGGGAACATGCCGTAGCGCATGTACAGCCCCTGCGAGACCGTGTTGAAGGAAAAGGTAATGAGCGCCCGGGTGGGGGCGTCCGTCGCGCGCGCCTGCTCGAGCGTGCGCTCGATGAGCTCTCCCCCGATGCCGCGCGTCTGCTGGCCCGGCGCGACGAAGAGCTGTGCCAGGAACCACAGCCCGTCGCAGACCCAGCTGAAGGCGAAACCGCGCAGGTCGCCGCCGTCCTCCGCGACCCACAGGCCGCGCGGATCGTCCTCCAGCGAGAAGGCCGCGAAGGTCGGCGCGCGCACGGATGCCATCGGTCCGAAGCCATGGCGCGCGCAAAGGTCGTTGATGCTGCTCGCGACGAGCTCGCTGGCGCGCGGCAGGTCTTCGGAACGAGCGGGTCGGACTGTCAGCGGCATGATCTTCTCAGGCCTTTACAAGAGCACGCACTGCGGCGGCGAGCGCTTCCGCGGCGCGCCGGGTACCGCCTTGGGGCTGGCCGAGGCGGTCGATGACGAGCTTTCGCTCGCCGAGCGCGGCGTCGACCGCGCGCCGAACGAGCCCGGCGGCGTCCGCCTCGCCGAGGTGGTCGAGCATCATCGCCGCGCACAGCACTTGCGAGACGGGGTTCGCCTTGTCCGTTCCGGCGAGCCCCGGCGCCGAGCCGTGGATCGGCTCGAAGTAGGCATGACGGTCGCCGATGTTGCCGGAGGGGCAGAGGCCTATTCCGCCGACGGTGGCGCCGCCAAGGTCGGAGAGGATGTCGCCGAGGAAGTTCTCCATCACCAGCACGTCGAAGCGCTGTGGCTCGAGCACGAGCGCCTGCGCCGCGGCGTCGGCGTACAGGTGCTCACGCGCGACGTCCGGGTAAGCTTCGGCGACCTCGTCGAACACGCGGCGAAAGAACGCCAGCGACGCGAGCACGTTCGCCTTGTCCACGCAGGTGACGCGCTTGCCCCGGCCGCGCCGGCGCGCGAGCTCGAAGGCGTAACGCGCGACGCGCTCGACGCCCTCGCGCGTGACGAGCAGCGTGTCGGCCATCGCCCGGTCGTTGCCGACGCCCTTGCCGCGCGAGAGATACAACCCCTCGGTGTTCTCGCGCACGATGACGTAGTCGATCTCGCCCGGCTTCGCTCTTAGCGGCGCCTCCACGCCTGGCAGCAGGCGCACCGGGCGGACGTTGGCGTAGGCGTCCAGGCCACTCCTCAGCACCCCGCCGAGCAGCCCGGCCTCGGTGCCGTCGGGCAGCCGGATCTCCGGCAGCCCGACCGGCCCTTTCATCGCCGCGTCCGCCTGCCTGATCGCGTCCAGGGTGCCGGGAGCGAGGCTCGCGCCGCTTGCGCGGTACAGGCGCGCGCCGCCTTCGCGCAGGTCGATCTCGAGCCGGAACCCGAGCGCCTCTTCTGCGGCGGCGAGCACGGCGAGCGCCGCATCGACCAGCTCCGGGCCGATGCCGTCGCCTTTGATGACGACGATGCGGTAGCTGCGCGCGCTCCCCATGTCAGGCGAAGTAGCGCCCGGAGGCGAAGTCGGCGAGCGGCTTGCCGCTCGGCTTGAGCACCGCGTTCGCGCGCGCGACCGCCGCGCCGCGCACTGTCATGCGCCCCTGGGAGAAGATGAGGCTCTTACCCGCGCGCAGCACTTCGGTCCGTCCTTCGAGCCAGTCGCCGACCTTCACCGGCGCGAGGAAATCGACGTCGAGGCTCACGGTAAGCAGGAATTGCCCGAGCTTCGTTTGGATGTTGGTGCCGAGCAGGAGCAGCATGTCGGCGAGCGTCGCCATCATGCCGCCGTGGCACACCATCATCGGGTTGCAGTGCTTCGTTTCGCACAGGAACCCGAGGACGAAGGCCTCGCCCTCGAGCCGCCCGTACAGCGGGCCGTTGGCCTCGATGAAAGGATTGCGCGGCAGATTGAGGGCGCGAAAGCCCTCCGGTACGGCGGTTTGCAAGCGGGTCCCCCTTTCGCAGAGCGATTATCGCCCGATTGCCAAGCGCCATGGCATGCGGCAATCTTGCCGCCCATGCAGCACCACTACGACCGCGCGGCCGAGGACCTGGGCAACATCGTCGCGCTCGAGCACGTCAACACGCGCATTCCCGACCAGCAGCTTGCGACCCTGTTCTACGTCGCCGGCCTCGGCCTGACGCGCGACCCGTACCTGATGACCGGCACCAGCAACATGTGGGTGAACGTCGGACGCAGCCAGTTCCACCTGCCGACGCGCAAGCCCGAGGTGTTGCGCGGGCGCGTCGGCATCGTGCTGCCCGGGCGCGAGGCGCTGCTCGCGCGGCTCGCCGGCGTCAAGCGCGCGCTGGAGGGCACGCGCTTCTCGTTCTCCGAGCACGAGGGCTGCGTCGAGGCGGTGAGCCCGTGGGGCAACGTGATCCGCTGCCACGAGCCCGAGCCGCGGTTCGGGCCGGTGCGCCTCGGCATGCCGTACGTCGAGCTCGACGTGCCGCTTGGCGCCGCCGAGGGCATCGCGCGCTTCTACCGCGAGATCGTCGGCGCGCCGGCGCACTACGCTGCCGAGGAGCGCGCCGCGTACGTGCCCGCAGGGCCGAACCAGGAGCTCGTGTACCGCGAGACCGAGCGGCCGATTCCGCCCTACGACGGGCACCACGTGCAGGTGTACATCGCGGACTTCTCCGGCCCGCACCGCAGGCTGCTCGAGCGCGGCCTGATCACCGAGGAGAGCGACCGGCACCAGTACCGTTTCGTCGACCTGGTGGATCCTGCGAGCGGCAAGGTGCTCTTCCAGCTCGAGCACGAGGTGCGCAGCATGCGCCATCCCCTTTACGCGCGGCCGCTCGTCAACCGCAATCCGGCGCAGTCGAACCTCGATTACGCACCCGGCTACGACGCCGAGCCCTGGGGCGAGCCGCATCCGGAGCGCGCGTGAAGGGCCTCGCGGAACTGGGCGCGCTCGTCGCGCGCTCGGCCGACGCGATCGAGTCCGACCGGCGGCTCCCGGACGACCTGCTCGACGCGCTGCACGCCGGCGGCTGGTTTCGACTGCTGCTGCCGAAGGCCTACGGCGGGACTGAAATCGATCCGGTGAGCTTCGTGTCCGCGATCGAGGATGTCGCGCGCCACGACGCGAGCACCGCCTGGTGCCTCGCGCAGAACGCGATCTGCGCGATGGTCGCGGCGTTCATCGAGCCCGCGGTGGCCGAGGAGATGTTCGCGCGCGACCCGCGCGCGGTGCTCGCCTGGGGGCCGGGCCCGAACGCGCGTGCGCAGAAGGTGGAGGGCGGCTACCGCATCAACGGCTCGTTCGCCTTCGCGAGCGGCGGGCGCCACGCCTCCTGGCTCGGCGGCTACTGCGCGATCGATGGGACGAGCGGCGGCCGCACGATGCTCTTTCGCGCGGAATCCGCGCAGATGAGCGACATCTGGCAGGTGGTCGGCCTGCGCGGCACGGCGAGCGACGCCTATACGGTGAAGGACCTCTACGTGCCCGCGGCCTTCAGCGTGGCGCGCGACGACCAGGCCGAGCGGCGCATTCGCGCGCCGCTGTACTGCATGCCGACTTCCTCGATGTTCGCCGCCTCCTTCGCCGGCGTCGCGCTCGGGCTCGCGCGCGCGCTCGTCGACGCGCTGGTCGCGCTCGCGCTCGAGAAGACGCCGCGCGGCTACAAGAACCAGCTGCGCGAGAGCGCGCTCTTCCAGACGGACCTCGCGCAGGCCGAAGGCAGGCTGCGCGCCGCGCGCATGTACCTGATCGGCACGCTGGCCGAGGTGTGGCGCGAGGTCGAGGCGAAGAATACGCTGTCGCTCGAGCAGCGCATGCAGATCCGGCTCGCCGGCAGCCAGGCGCTCAGGGAGGCCGTGGCGGTCGGCGACGCCGCCTACCACGCGGCGGGCGCCACCGCGATCTTCGAGCGCAACCCCTTCGAGCGGCGCTTTCGCGACCTGCACACCGTCGCGCAGCAGCTGCAGGGCCGCCGCGCGCACTTCGAGACGGTGGGGCGCTACCTGCTGGGGCTGGAGCCGGACCTGGCGTTCGCCTGAGGCGCGCTCAATCGAGGCCGATCATGCGGCCGATCGCCGACAGGAACATGCCGACGCGCAGGCCTTCGGCCTGCAATTCTTCCTTGTAGCGGTCGAACTGGCCGTGCACCGACCGCATGCGGTCGGCGATCTCCGGGTGCCCGGCGTCCTCGCGCTCGAGCAGGGCGCGCAGGGCTTCCACCTCGGCGCGCAGCGCCGCCTGGCGAGCGCTGTCCGAGGGCAGGGCGTCCAGGTTCTGCCGGATCTCGTCGACCAGCTTCCTGGCGGCATCGACATCTATGGGCGGTTTGGTCATGGCGGGGATTTTCGCAGGTTGGACGATGCTCGACTAGGGCAGCGCCAGGCCACGGCGCCGCATGACCTCGCGCGCCAGGTCCGGGCGGTCGCTGATCAGCCCGTCGACGCCGAGATCGAGCATCGACTCCACCTGCGCGGGCCGGTTCACCGTCCACACGATCACCTTCAGACCGAGCGCGTGCGCCTCGGCGAGCTGCTCGCCGTCCAGGTCGCCGAAGTAGGGCGACCAGATCTTTCCGCCGGCCGCTTTCACCATCTTCGGCACCGAGCCGTAGGCGGCGAACTGCACGCCGCCGGTCCACGGCGAGCCCGCCGGGGCGGCGGCGAGGATGTTGTCGAGCCAGCTCTGCCGCGCGCTCAGGTACACGGTCGGGATCTCCGGCGCCAGGGCCTGCACCGCCTTCAGGCTGCGCCAGTCGAAGGATTCGATCGTCGAGCGCTTCTCCATCCCGGCGGCGCGGATCGCGGCGATCAGCGTGCGCGCGAACTCCTCCGGCGGCAGCGTATCCCGCGGCGCCTCGGGCGAGCTCTTGATCTCGATATTGAAGCGCACCGTGTCGTTGCCGGCCTTGTTCACCAGCGCGAACAGGTCGGCGAGGCGCGGAATGCGCGCGCCGTCGGCGGGCACCTGGTCGGGGAACTGGCGCGCGTAGCGCGTCGCCGGGTTGAGCCGTCCGACGTCGTAGCGCTCCAGCTCGGCGTAAGTGAGATCGTGGATCAGCGGCCCCGGCTCGGAGAGCCACTCGCCGTCCGGCCCGCGTGCCACGGCCGGCACCAGCCTGCGCTCGTGGGAGATGACGACCACTCCGTCGCGCGTCACTCCGGTGTCGAGCTCGAGCGTTGTCACGCCGATCGCGAGCGCCTTCGCGAAGCCCGGCAGAGTGTTCTCCGGCGCCAGCCCGCGCGCGCCGCGATGGCCTTCGAGATCGAAAGCCTGCGCGGCGAAGGAAACGCATGCGGCGCCGGCGCAGGCCGCTATTTTTGCCAGGAGTCGCGTAGCGTGACCGTGCGATTGAAGGCGTGCGCGTCCACGCGGTCGGCGACGAAATAACCGTGGCGCTCGAACTGGAAGCGCTCCTCGGGGTGCGCGGCGTCGAGCGCCGGCTCGAGCTGCGCGGTGATCACCTTCTTCGATTGCGGGTTGAGGTGCTCGACGCCCTCGGGCTGCGTCACGGAGAACAGCCGGTCGTAGAGCCGCACCTCGGCCGCGTGCGCGTGCTTCGCGCTCACCCAGTGGATGTTGCCCTTGACCTTGTAGCGGTCGGCGCCCGCCGTGCCGGATTTGGAGTCGGGGTGGTAGGTGCAGTGCACGACGCCGTTCTCCATGCCGGTGCACTTGACGACGTACGCGTAGCGCAGGCGCACCTCGGCCCCGGGCGCGAGACGGAAGTAGCCCTTCGGCGGCTTCTCGGCGAAGTCCTCGCGCTCGATCCACAGCTCGCGCGCGAACGGCACCTGACGCCGGCCCCAGTCGGGCTTTTGCGGGTGGTTCGGCACGTCGCAGGCCTCCTCGCGATCCTCGGGATAGTTGTCGATCACCAGCTTCACCGGGTCGAGCACCGCCATGCGTCGCGGCGCGATCTCGTTCAGGTGCTCGCGCATGCAGTCTTCCAGGATCGAGAACTCGATCCACGAGTCGGCCTTGGCCACGCCGATGCGCTCGGCGAACGCGCGGAAGCCCTCCGGTGTGTAGCCGCGCCGGCGCGCGCCGGCGAGCGTCGGCATGCGCGGATCGTCCCAGCCTTCGACGTGGTGCTCCTCGACCAGCTGGATCAGCTTTCGCTTGGAGAGCAGCACGTTGGTGAGGTTCAGGCGCGCGAATTCGATCTGCTGCGGCAGCGGGCGCTCGAGCAGCCCGCCTTCGGCGAGGCGCTCGTTGAACCAGTCGTACAGCGGGCGGTGGTCCTCGAACTCGAGCGTGCAGATCGAGTGCGTGATGCGCTCGATCGCGTCCGAGACGCCGTGCGCCCAGTCGTAGGTGGGGTAAATGCACCACTTGCCGCCGGTGCGGTGATGTTCGGCGTGGCGGATGCGGAACATCACCGGGTCGCGCAAGTTGACGTTGGGCGACTTCATGTCGATCTTGGCGCGCAGCACCATGGCGCCGTCGGGGTGCTTGCCGTCGCGCATCTCCCGGAGCAGGCGCAGGTTTTCCGCCACCGGGCGTTCGCGCCAGGGGCTCTCCTGTCCGTGCTCGGTCAACGTGCCGCGCAGAACGCGCATCTCGTCGGCCGAGAGCGCGTCGACGTACGCGAGTCCGCGCTCGACGAGGTTCTCGGCGAAGCGGTAGAAGCGCTCGAAGTAGTCCGAGGCGAAGTACTGGTGCGCCCCCCAGTCGAAGCCGAGCCACTTCACCGCGTCGATGATCGCGTCGACGTACTCCTGCTCTTCCTTCGTCGGGTTGGTGTCGTCGAAGCGCAAGTGACACACGCCGCCGTAATGCGCCGCGAGGCCGAAATTCAGGCAGATCGACTTGGCGTGGCCGAAGTGCAGGTAGCCGTTGGGCTCGGGCGGAAAGCGGGTGCGCACGCTCGCGTGCTTGCCGCTTTCCAGGTCGCGCTCGATGATCTGGCGGATGAAATTGGAGGTCGAGGGGGCCTGCTGGGACTTGCGTGCGGGGGCGGGCATTCAGGGTTGAAGGCTGATTTTCGGGGCGAATTCTACTCTAGGGGCTCTGGCCGCCCTCGATTGGACCGCTTCTGGCCCTATGCGGGCGCGCCGAATTGCCTAGACTAGGCAGGGCCAAGACACGAGGCAGACGCATGGCGCAATCTTTCGACCAGCCGCTGTACCGCCGGGTCCAGGACGAGATCGTGGGCGAGATCCTGCGCGGCGGCGCGCCGGCCGGCACCCGGTTGCCGTCGCTGCGTCGTCTGGCGCGCGAGCTCGGCGTGAGCCGCATCACGGTCGAGGCGGCGTACGAGGCGCTCGAGGCGCAGGGACTGATCGAGACGCGCGCACGCTCCGGCACCTTTGTCACCGGGCACGCGGCGGCGGAAGCTGCGCCGCGCGCGGCGGGCGCACGCGACGGGTTGCCTTGGGAGGCGCAACTCGCACCAGGCGCGAATCCCGCGCGCGAGCGAGCGCTCGGCCAGGTGTTACGCAGCGCGGAGGGCGCTGGAGGCGTGTCGTTCGCCTGGGGCGCGGGCGACCCGCGCCTGTTTCCGGTGGACGCTTTCCGCGTCGTCATCGGCCGGATTCTGCGGCGCGCGGGCGGCGCTGCGCTCGGCCCGGAGGACACGCAGGGCAACGCGCAGCTGCGCGCCTCGCTCGCGGCTTACCTGCGCCGGCTGGACGTGCCGGCGAGCGCCGAGGCGCTTGCGGTGACGAGTGGCTCGCAGCAGGCGATCGACCTCGTGGTGACTGCGCTGGTGCGCCCAGGCGAGCGCGTCGCGGTCGAGGAGCCGACGTGGCCTGGCGCGCTCGGCGCGCTCGAGGCTGCGGGAGCAAACATCGTCGGCATCCCGCTGGATGAGCAGGGCATTCGGCTCGATGCGCTCGAGGAGGCGCTCGCGGCCGGCGGCGTGCGCCTGATCTACACGGTGCCGACCTTCCATAACCCCACGGGCACGGTGATGCCCGCGGGCAGGCGCCGGGAGCTGGTACGCGTCGCGGCGCGCTACGGCGTGCCGATTCTGGAGGACGACGCGCTGCGCGAAGTGCGCTTCGGAGGAGTCCTGCCGCCGCCGCTCGCCGCCCTTGATACCAGCGGCAACGTGATCCTGGTGGGCAGCTTCACGAAGTCGGTGCTGCCCGCCGCGCGCCTGGGCTACCTTCTCGCGCCGCCGAGGCTGCGCGACTGGGTGGTGGCGCGCAAGCGCTCCAGGGACCTGTACTGCTCGCCGCTGCTGCAACGTGCCATGTCGGCTTATCTGGAATCCGGCGACGCGGTGCGCCACTGGAGGCGCATCAGCCGCGTGTATGCCGCGCGCCAGCGCGCTATGGACGCTGCGCTGGCGCGCCATTTTCCCCGCGGGGCGAGGTGGCGGCGCGCGGCCGGCGGCCCGGTGATGTGGGTCAGGTTGCCCGACGGGGTCTCGGCGCGCGCGCTGCTCGACGCGGCCGCGCGCGTGGGACTCGGCTTTGCGCCCGGCGAGGCGTTCTTCGTCGCGCCGGCCGACCAGCCCTACATCCGATTGAATTTCGCCGCGCTCGACGAAGCGACGATCGAGCGCGGCATCGCCACCCTGGGCGCGCTGCTGCGCGCCGAAACCGCAAAGGAGGTTCGAGGATGAGCTGGAACGTGGAAGGAACGTATTTCGAGAGCTGCAATTGCGACGCCGCCTGCCCCTGCGTGTTCCTGAGCGACCCGACCGAAGACGAGTGCGGCGTCCTGATCGGGTGGCACATCGACAAGGGCAGATTCGAGGACGTGCCGCTCGACGGGCTGAACGTGGCGTTCGCGGTGCGTTCGCCGGGCAACATGGCCAAGGTGAAATGGGACGCTGCGGTCTATCTTGACGCACGCGCCAGCGACAAGCAGAAGGACGCGCTCACCAAAATCTTCGCTGGTCAGGCGGGCGGGCATCCCGCGCGCCTCGCCTCGCACGTCGGCAAGGTGCTCGGTGTGGCGAGCGTGCCGATCGAGTACACGGCGGGCGGCAGACAGCGGAGCCTGAAGATTCCGAATGTCGCCGAGGTGGCGATCGAGGGGCTCGAAGGGCAGGGCGGCGCGGAGATCACGATCAGCAACCACCCGCTGTGCATCGCCCCGGGCGAGCCCGCGGTGAGCGCGCGCTCGAAGAAGCTCGAGTACCGCGACTACGGCCTGCATTGGGAAGTGTCCGGCAAGAACGGCTTCTACTCGCCGTTCCGCTACGCGGCATGAGAGGTCGCACGCTGCCCCTCGCGGCGATCGCGGTCGTCGGCCTGCTCGCCTGGGCATGGTTCGTGCAGGTCGGCCGCGGCATGGCCATGCACATGGCGATGCCCGGCATGCAGATGGGGCTTGGCGCGCTCGCGCTCATGTGGGCGGCGATGATGGCTGCGATGATGGTGCCGGCGGCGGCGCCGTCCTATCTGCTGCATGCGCGCATGGCGAAGCGGCGGCTCGACTCCGGCGCCTACTTGGCCGGCTATCTCGGCGCGTGGTGCGCGGTCGGCGTGGCCTATGCGCTCGCGCATTGGACGCTGCAACATGCGGGCATGCTCACGATGGACATGCGCCTTGCGAGCGGCCGGCTCGCGGGCGCGCTGCTCGTCGCGGCGGGCGCGTGGCAGTGGTCGTCTGCCAAAGCCGGCTGCGTGGCGCGCTGCCGTTCGCCGCTCGGCTTCATGATGACGTCGTGGCACGACGGCTTAGCAGGCGCCTTCGCGATGGGATTGCGCTACGCAGGCTGGTGCGTCGGGTGCTGCTGGCTCGTGATGACAATATTGTTCGTCGCCGGCGCGATGAGCTTCGCGTGGGCCGCGGCGATTTCGATGTACGTGCTCGCGGAGCGCCTGCTCCCGTGGGGACGCGTGCTCGACCGCGCGGCCGGCGCCGCGCTCGTCGCATGGGGCGCGTGGCTCATCGCCGCGCCGCTCGCGTGAACAGTCGCCGCGCGGCGACAATCGTCACGAATTTTTCACGTTAGATTAATCGTCCGTTAAGAATGAACCGATAGCCTGCTCGGGCGGTCCACTCCGTAGTTGTCTCGCTAGAGGAGGGTGCTCATGCCCCAGCAGCTCATCCCAACGTCTGCAGCCGAATTGTTCGCGCATGCGATCGCGATGGAGCGCGAAGCGCAGTCGCGTTATCGCCAGTTCGCCGAGTGGATGCTCGACCTCGGCATCGCCAGCGTCGCCAGACTTTTCCGCAAGCTCGAGCAAAGCGGGCGCCTGGAGGCGCTCGAAAGCGAGGCGGCCGAGCTCGAGCTGCCCGAGATCTCGCCCTGGGAGTACGCCTGGTTCTTCACCTCTTCGCCGGCCTACATGGAGGTGAGCTTCCCGCTCATGCCGCAGACTCCGCGGGACGCGCTGGCGCTCGCCTGCGCGGCGGAGCACCGCGTCGAGGAGTTCTTCCTGCTCGCCGCGAACGGCATGCGCGACGCCGAAGCCGTGAAGCTCGCAGTGGAAATGGCGCTCGAGGCGCACCGGCGCGTGGCCGAGCTCGAGCGCGCGCTGCGCGCCGAGCCGGATCCGCGGCTCGATTGGGAGGGCGTGTACCAGTCGGGCATCGGGCTGCGCCCGGCGCAGGAGGAATCGCACGCTGCTTGACGCCGGTCAAAACTTCCGTCTGCGGCGGGCGGAAACTCGCTCGGCAGGAGGAAGCCATGGAAGACACCCGGAACATACGTTCTGTTGCTGAGCTCTACGCGCACGCGCTCGCCATCGAGCGCGAGGCGGCGGCGCGCTACCGGGAGTTCGCGGCGCGCATGGACGACGAGGGCAACGACGGAGCGGCGCGGCTGTTCCGCGAGCTCGCGGGCTTCGAGGGGCAGCACGCGGCGCAGCTCGAGAACGAGACGCGAGGCATGCTGCTGCCGAGCCTCGCGCCGGGCGACTACGCCTGGCTCGACTCGGGCGCGCCCGAAAGCGCCGCGCACGACCTATTGTTCCGCCTGATGACGCCGAGCGATGCGCTCGAAATCGCGCTCGCCGCGGAGCTGCGCGCGCAGGACTTCTTCGAGCACGTGCGGGCCGAGGCGCGCGATGCGCGCCTGCGCGAGCTCGCAACCGAGATGGCGCAGGAGGAGCAGGTGCACGCGGCCTGGGTGCGCGAGACGCTCGCGCGCACGCCCGACCCGCGCATCGACTGGGACAGGATCGACGCCTGAGGCCGCTGCTCGCGATCGTCGCGGCGCTGGTAGCGCTCGCTGCCCCCGCCGCCCGCGCGATGAGCGTGGCGATTTCGGCCGGGCACGGCGAACGCACGAACATCTTCGCAATCGCGGCGGTGTGGGACGGCGCCTCGCCGCTCATCGAGCGTCCGAGCTGGCGCGTCACGCCCCACGTCGAGTTCGAGCTGAAGGACATCGAGGGGCTCAGGTCGAGCGAGTCCGGCTACCAGAGAGTCGCCGCGATCGGAGCGACCCCGGCCGCGCGGCTCGAGTGGCCCGGCGTCGCGCACAGGCCGTTCGCCGAGTTCGGGGTCGGGGTCAATCTCCTTTCGCATATCGCTCTGCAGGACGAGCTGCACTTCAGCACCGCTTTCCAGTTCGGCGAGTTCCTCGGCGTCGGGCTGCGCTTCGGGGCGCGCGACGCCTGGGAAATCGGCGCGCGCGCCCAGCACATGTCGAACGGTGACATCAAGCTGCCGAACGACGGCCTGACCTTCGGCTCGCTGCGCCTGGCCTACCATTTCTGACCCGGGGCCCTGCGCGGCGCGAGCCGGCTCACGGCAGTTTTGCGGGCGACGAGAACGGCTTGCCGGCGTCGACCACGAACATCACCAGAGAGCGCAGGTCGGTCGAACCCGTGCTCGAAACTTGCATGGCCTGGCCCGGGCTCTGGCCGGCCTCGGGATGGCCGGCCTCGACGCGCTGCGTCCCGTGCGGGCCGCGGATGCTCTGTTCGCCCTGCAGGACGTAGAACGCCTCCGAACCGGGATGGTGGTGCACCGGCGTGGTGCTGCCCGGCGCCCCGGTCGCCTCATTTATCCTGAGCAGATATTGCGCCGCAGCGATGCGCTTGATCGGTCCCACCTCGGCGACCTTGTGCCCATTCGCGGACGACCCGCCCGAGGGGCCGAGCGTGAACAGCCATACCTTGCCGTCGGCCTCGGCGACCAGGGACCAGGGGCTCGCCGCGGCCTGGGCCTGCTCGGCCGTGGCGAAATTCTCGATTCGCCAGTAGAGGTCGCCCTTGGGCAGCTCCGTGACCTTCTTTTCGGCCAGCGGCTTGATGTTCAGCCGCTCTGCGGCCATGGCCGGCGCCGCGAGCAGGCCGAGCGCGCAGGCGGTGACGGCAATCGAAAGAAGGGAATGCAGCTTCATCGGAACCTCCTCCAGGGTTGACGGAGCGGCCAATCTGCATGGCCCGGCCCCGCGAGGTCCCGAAGAAACGCCTACGCTTTCCCTAAGAATTTATTTCTGGAGCAAAATCAACGCACGGTTCTCGCCATCCCCGGGGGGGCGATCAGCGTGGCCACACAGGCTCTCCAGATCGGCGAATGGTCGGCGGATCCCGCGATCAACGAGCTGCGCCACGGCGCAAAGGCGCTACGGATCGAGCCGAAGGCGATGGAGGTCCTCGTCGTGCTTGCGCGGCACGCGGGGGAGGTGGTGAGCCGGGAGCAGCTGTTTGCCGCGGTGTGGCCGGGCGTCGTCGTCGGCGACGAAGCCCTCACGCAGAGCATCATCAAGCTGCGCAGGGCGCTCGGCGATGACCCGCGTGCGCCTTCCTACATCGAGACGATCTCCAAGCGGGGCTACCGCCTTGTCGCGCCGGTCGGAGAATCGCCCGTCCGCACGACCCGCCCGCTCGCGCTGGCCGCCGTCATGCTCGTCGCGCTCGCCGCCGGCGCGTTCGCAGTGGATGCGCTGGTGCGGACGGCGGCCACACCCCGCGCTGCCGCCGCCCCTGGCGCGGTAACGGACGAGAGCAGGACGGTGCCGATCACGGTGACGGTGCAGCCGTTCGAGACGCTCGGGGCGGCGTCCGACCGGGACTACCTCGCGCGCGGCATCAGCAGCGACCTCACGACCGACCTCTCCAGCCTGTCCGGGCTGCGCCTGATCAGCGGCGGGCGCGGCGCGCGCTACGTCGTCTCCGGCAGCGTGCAGCGCGAGGGCGCGGTGTTGCGCGTCAACGTGCGCCTGACCGACACGCGCTCTGGCGAGCAGCTCTGGTCGCAGCGCTTCGAACGCCCTTACGGCGACCTGTTCGCCGTGCAGAACGAGATCGACCGCGTCCTGCTCGAGCAGCTGCCGGCCCGGATCACCGACGCCGAGAGGAAGCGCCTCGCGCAACGCTACACCGGGAGCCTCGAGGCCTATGACGACTTCCTGCGCGCCCAGGCGCTGTTCCTGGTGCGCAGGCCGGAGGAGAACCTGCAGGCGCGCGCTCTGTACGAGCAGGCGCTCGCGCTCGACCCGAAGTTCGCGCGCGCGTACGCGGGTCTGGCGATGACCTACGCCATGCAGTACCGCTACCAGCGCGCGGGCGGCTCGAGCGCCGCGCTCGCGAGGGCCTTGCAGCTCGCCGAGTCCGCGCGGCAGATCGATCCAGGGATTCCGGAGGTGTACTGGGCGCTCGGTTTCGTGCACACGCAGAGCCGCCGCTACGACGAGGCGATCGCCTCGCTCGAGAAGGCGATCGAGCTGAATCCTTCCTACGCGGACGCCTACGCCCTCATGGGCGGCATCTACACGTACATCGGGAAGCCTGCGAAATCGGTGCCCCTGCTGCGCACGGCCCTGCGGCTCAACCCGGATGGAGGCTACCTTTACTACCTGCTGCTCGGCAGGGCGTATCTGTTCGAGGACGATCTCGAGCAGGCGCTGATCAACCTGCGCGAGGCGAATGCGCGCAATCCTGACAGCATCGAAACACGCGTCTTCCTGACCGCCGCGCTCGAGGCCGGCGGGGATCGAAACGGGGCGGCATGGCAGGCCGACCAGATCCGCGTGCGCGAGGAGGGTTTCTCGGCGCGCGATTGGCTCAAGACCTATCCGCTCGCGAGCACGCCGCAAAGGGAGAGGCTTCTCCAACTGCTGGCGCAGGCGGGACTGTAGGCAGCGCGCGCCTGCCGTCGCGTGCTGCCCGCCATTCGTCGGGAGAGCCGGGCAACGTGATCAAGTTGGAGGCGCTCGGTCGGAGAGGGGCGTATCGTGGCCTCGCACATTCCGTTCGGAGGGAGCCATGAGAACGCTCGTCGCAATCGCCGTCGTCGCCGCGCTCGCCGGCTGCGGCGCGGACACCGCCACCACCGCGGCCACGGTCGCGTCGCTCAAGAAGCAGGAAATCGAGCAGGGCAAGCAGACTATGCAGCGCATGCAGCAGAACATCAACAGCGCGATGCAGGCCGAGCAGCAGCACGTCGACTCCGAACAGGACGCCGCCGACGCCGCGAGCAAGTAGATAGAATGGCGGCATGATCGAAGGCATTCCCGGCCTGCCCGACGGCGTCCTTGGCTTCAGCGTGAAGGGGACGGTCACGGCGAAGGACTACGAGACCGTCATCATCCCCGCGGTCGAAGCACAGTTCGCCCGCAACAAGAAGGTCCGCTTCCTCTACCACCTCGGCGCGCAGTTCGATCGGTTCGAAGTCGCCGCGATGTGGGACGACGCGAAGCTGGGCTTCAGGCATCTCACGGGCTGGGAGCGGGTCGCGGTCGTCTCCGACGTCGCGTGGATCCGGGCTGCGATCGACGCGTTCGCGCTCGTCATGCCGGGCCGCGTGCGCGTGTTCCACGAGAGCGAGCTCGCCGAGGCGAAGCGCTGGCTGGCCGGCTAGCCGGCCCTCGGACGGGACGCTTGGGCCGCGGGCGCAGCGTTTGACGCAGGTCAATCCGCGCAGGCCGCAAGGGGCCAATCTTTTTCTCACTTATGTTCGAGAAGAGCGAACGCGGCTCGCGTTTCGAGGACTTCACCGGCCTGACTTGGCACGGCTTGCTGCTGATCGCCGTTCCGTCGCTCGCGCTCGTCGTCGGCTCGTTCTGGCTGGCGGCGCAATTCATCGAGCCGCTGCCGCCGCGCCGCATCGTGCTCGCCTCCGGCCCGGAGGGCAGCGCGCTGTATGCGCTCGGGCAGCGCTACCGCGCCATCCTGGCGAAGAGCGGCATCCAGGTCGAAGTGCGGGCGACGCGCGGTCCCGGAGAGAACGTCAGGCTTCTGGCGGGTGACGGGGCTTCCGCCGACGCAGCGTTCCTCGTGGCAGGCACTGTCCCGCCAGCCGAGGCCGGGCGCATCGAGAACACTTCGAACCTCTTCTATGCGCCGCTGTGGGGACTGACGCGCATCCCGTCCAACATCGATTCGGTCGCCGCGCTGCGCGGCAAGCGGATCGCGGTAGGCGCGCCGGGCAGCGGAATCGAGGCCGCGCTTGCGCCTCTGCTCGCCGCGAACGGCATCACGCCGGACAATACGACGCTGCTGCGCCTGCCCGCGGACGATTCGCTGCGCGCCCTTGCGAAGGGCGAGGTGGACGTCGTGTTCCATGGCGAAGGCCTGCGCAGCAAGGAATTCCAGGAGGTCTTGCGCTCGCCGGACATCCAGCTCATCAATTTCCCGCGAGCCGAAGCCTATACGCGGCGCTTTCCCTACCTCGTGCGGCTCGAGCTGCCGGAGGGCACACTCGATCTTGCGCGCGACATTCCGCACCGCGATCTCACGTTGATCGGCACGACGGTGATGCTCGCCGCGCGCGCCGGTCTGCACCCGACCGTGGTCGATCTGCTGGTCGACGCGACGCGCGAGAGCGACAGCACGCAGGGCATTTTCGAGAAGCGCGGCCAGTTTCCCAACATGATTCAGGTGGACGACGTGCCGGTAT
>JBLMWT010000005.1:0-6149 GCA_050257375.1 Sphingomonadaceae bacterium | reverse complement strand
GCGAGCGCGATGCGCCGCGCCAGCTCGGCCTCCTGCGCGATCTGCTCCTCGGGCGCCTGCTCCATGTGCCGAAGGATAGCAGCGCGCCGCGATGTCATTCAGGAAGTGTAACGAAGCGGCTCGCCGTTACACATCCGGGTGCAATTCAACCAACCTGGAGAGGACGATGATCACGAACGCACAGTCGGGCACCAACATCAACGAGATCGCGCCCGGGATCTACCGCATCAACACCCCGGTGAAGGGTTCCGACGGAGCCGGCGACTTCAATTTCAACCAGTACCTGATCGTGGACGACGAGCCGCTGTTGTTTCACACCGGCCCGCGCCGCATGTTTCCCCTGGTACGCGAGGCGATCGAGCGGGTGATGCCGGTCGGCCGGCTGCGCTACGTGGGGCTGTCGCACGTCGAAGCCGACGAGTGCGGGGCGATGAACGATTTCCTGGCCGCTTCGGCGCAGGCCGTGCCCGTGTGCAGCCGCGTCGCGGCGATGGTCTCGATGAACGACCTCGCCGACCGGCCCGCGCGGGCGCTCGCCGACGGCGAAGTGCTGTCCCTGGGCAAACACAAAGTGCGCTGGCTGGACACGCCGCACATGCCGCACGGCTGGGAGTGCGGGCTGATGATGGAGCTCAGCTCGCGCACCTTTCTGTGCGGGGATCTGTTCACCCAGGGCGGGGCCGAGCACGCGCCGCTCACCGAATCCGACATCCTCGGGCCGAGCGAGGCATTCCGCAGGCAGATGGACTACTTCGCCCACGCCCCCCACACCGCCGCGACGCTCGAGCGGCTCGCGGCCGAGCGCCCGACGACGCTCGCCTGCATGCACGGCAGCGCCTGGCGCGGCGACGGCGCGGCGCTGCTGCGCGCGCTGGCGACCGAGCTCTGCGCGGAAACTGCCGCCGCCTGAGCGAGCGCGGCCCGGAAGGCCACCTTGACCTCGGCGCCGAGCCACTTCGTGTTCGACCAATCGCCGGTGCCGACGCCGTAGTCGAGGCGGTTGAGGGTGAGCGTGCCCGAGAGCACGACGTCGCCGCCTTCGTGTTCTAGCCGGAACGGGGCGTCGAGCGGGCCGCTGTGCCCTTTCATCGTCAGGGCTCCACGCGCGACTTGTTCCCCGTCCTTTTCCGAAATCGACGTGCTGGCATAAGTCGCGCGCGGGTAGCGGTCCACCGCGAAGAAGTCGGCGCCTTTGAGCGCCGCATCGATCTCCGGCAGGCCCGCGTCGACGGAAGCCGGGTCGAGCCACACGTCGATTTGGGTCACGCGCTCGCCCGCCAGGCAGACCTTACCGCCAAAGCGCTTGAACGAACCGCGAAACGGTGCGCCGGCCTGCACGAGCTCGAAGGACACCTGCCCGTGCGCGGCGTCCACCGCGCGGCAGTCGGGGTAAGCGGCCGACCAGGGCGCGGCGAGCAGGGCGGCAAGCAGGATTCTCTGGATCACGGCGGCGGGCCTCCCCAGGGGAGCATGCGACGCACGATGCCGTCGCGCCTGACGAGCGCGTGGCGCAGCGCCGCGCTGATGTGAGCGGCAAGCAGCAACGCGAGCAGCAGGACGCTGAGTTTATGCAAGAGCTTGAATCGCACCGCCCAAAGCGCGTCCTTCGGCACGAGGTCGGGAACCAGCCACAGTCCGAACCAGTTGACCGAGAGACCCGCCGCCGATGCGTACAGCCAACCTGCGAGCGGCACGAGGATGAGGAGCGCGTAGAGGAACCGGTGCGTCGTGGCGGCGGCCAGCCGTTCGGCGCGTGGCATCGAGGCGGGCAATGCGGGCGGCGGCGAGAGCAATCGCCACGCGATCCGCAGCAGCGCGACCGCCAGCACGGCGAGCCCGACGGACTTGTGGCGCGACAGCCATTCCAGCCGCGCGATGCCGAGGGGAAGGCCGGCCGCGTACAGTCCGAGGCCGAGCTGCACGAACACGAGCAGCGCGACGAGCCAATGCATCGCTTGCGCTACCATGCCGTAGGACCGTTCAGAGTTTCTCCAGCGCATCGTCCGGGAAGGCTTCGTGTCAGATTTCGGCGTCTTACTGATTAAGACACTGCGGTGCAGCGCGCTATTCCCGTTGCTTGCGCTCGCCGCGTGTCAGGCGACCCCGCCAGCGGAGCATACCGCGGCGCAGGCCCCCGGATCGCGGGTCGAGGCGCGCTTGCCCGTGGGGGCGCAGCCCTACGCCGTGCAAAGCACGCAGTCGGAGATCCGGCTGCTCGTGTATCGCGCGGGGCCGCTTGCCCGTTTCGGCCACAATCACGTCATCATCGGGCCGGTGCGCGGCGAAATCTGGGCCGGACGAACGTCGGAGCAGAGCGGCTTTCTGCTGGAAATACCGGTCGAGGCGCTCACGGTGGATCCGGCCGCGGCGCGCGCACAAGAAGGCAAGGAGTTCGCCGCGCAGGTGTCGGCCGAGGCGCGCCAGGGTACGCGCGAGCACATGCTGGGCGAGGAGGTGCTCGACGCGCCGCGCCACCCGGTCATCCGGGTGGAATCTGTGGCGCTCTCCGGGCCGCATTGGAACCCGACGGTCGTCGCGCGCGTGACGCTGCGCGGCGCAACGCGCGAGCTCAAATTTCCGGCGGCCGTGGTCGAGCAGGGCGCCCGACTGACCGTCATCGCGAGCTTTGCGTTGCGGCAGTCGGACTTCGGCATCGAGCCGTACTCCGCGCTGGGCGGCGGCCTGCGGGTGGCCGACGAAATCCGCGTTCGCATCCGCCTCGAAGCGCGCCGCGTTGACCGCGCAGGATGACACGCGCGCCGACGAGGTGGCTTGCGCCAGTTTACGCGGCGGCGTTCATCGCGTCGCTAGGCACCGGCGCAGCGGCCGCCGCGCAGCTGGATCAGGTGACGGTGTCGAACAGCGAGACTGGCCTGCGGTTGACGTTCGACGCCGTGGTCGATGCGCCCGAGCGCCGGGTGTTCCAAGTGCTATCGGACTACGCGCGCTTCGGCAGGATGAATCCGGCGATCGTCTCGATGAGCGTCGCGCCCTCGCCGGACGGGCGCGGCTCGCGCGTGCGCAGCGTGCTCAAATCATGCGTGTGGTTCTTCTGCAGGATGGTCATCACGGTGGAGGATGTCACCGAGCGGGATGGACGCACCATCGAGGCACGCATCGTGCCCGGCCAGGGTGACTTCGCGAGCGGCTCGAGCCTGTGGCGCCTCACCGCGGAAGGCGATCGCACTCGGCTACACTACCAATCCACGCGGGTGGCGAGCTTCTGGATTCCTCCCCTGATCGGCCCCTGGGTGATCCAGCGCACGCTGCGCGGCCAGCTCGAAACCAGCCTGCGTGCGCTCGAGCGCCTTGCCAAGCGGAAATCTTCGGCGCGCGGCGGCTGACGCCCCTTTTGGCATACCGGGTTTGATCTGGCGCAATCGCGCCGGCCGGGCCGCCCGTATCCTACGAGTAGGTCGATGCGGAAAGCCGGGACATGAAATATTTGAATCGAGTTGCGATGCTGACGTCGGCGATCGTCGGCTGCCTGGCGATATCCGCCTGCAGCGACCTGCTGCCCAAATCGGAGTCGCGTACCTACAGCCCTTGGAAGAACTACGAGGAGGCGCAGGAGACCTTCGACAAGATCATTCCGCACGAGACGACCGTGCAGGAGCTCAAGGCGCTCAAGCTCGATCCGCGCGATAACCCGAACATCACGATCCTCAATTACTCGGACGTGCTGCGTCGCTTCCTGCCGAGCCCCTCGATCAATCCGGCCGACCTCGATGCGGGGGTGAAAGAATGCATCGAAGCGAAGACCGAGTGCCAGGGCTACGAGGTGAACCAGTCGTTCGAGAAGCGCAAGCGCTACGGCAGCTTTCTGCTCGATTTCTTCAGCTTCCGCCGCAGAACCGACATCGCCGGCTGGAGCTTCAACGGCGTGCTCCTCATGAAGAACGGCTTGGTCATTTACAAGCTGACCGGCGGGCAGCCGGCGATCCACTCGAACCAGGACGAGGTCAATCCGCTCGGCCCGCTGCAGGGCTTTGGCAACGCCGCCGCGGGCCGCATCATCCCCTGAAGCCCGCTGCTCGCCGCTCAGCCCCCCGGGGGGGGGCGCGAGCGGCGATCGGTAGTAGAATGTCGACATCCGCTGTGAAATCGAAGCCCTGGCGCGAGCCGGGGCTTTTTATTTTGAGGATCGAGTATGGCAAAGGAAGAACTAGTAGAGATGGACGGGGTAGTGAACGAAGTGCTGCCGAACACGCAGTTCCGGGTAACGCTCGACAACGGCGCCGAGGTGCTGGCGTATGCTTCGGGCAAGGTGCGCAAGCACCACATCCGGATCCTTGCGGGCGACAAGGTGACGCTCGAGATTTCGCCTTATGACATTACCAAGGGCCGCATCAATTTTCGTCACAAGGACGAGCGCGCGCCGGCCGTGCAGAGCCGGCCGGGGCAATACCGCCGGCGCTGAACGCCAGCCTGTGGTCGGGCATGCGTAGCCGGATCGCCGCGTTCGTTCTCGCCTGCGCGGCCGCGGTGCTGCCCGGCGCCGCGTGGAGCGACGCGATCCCGTCGCTGCCGACGCGCGACGGGCTGCCGACGTTGGCGCCGCTCGTCGCGCAGGTGACGCCCGCGGTGGTCAACATCGCGGTGCTGCAGAGGAGCCCGGAGGAGCAGAACCCGCTGCTGCGCGATCCGTTTTTCCGGCGCTTCTTCGGTCTGCCGGAGAGCGATCAGCCGCAGGTCGCCGCGGGCTCGGGCGTGGTGGTCGACGCCGAGCACGGTTACGTGCTCACCAACCACCACGTCATTCAGGACGCGCAACGGATCGTGGTGACGCTCAAGGACAACCGCCGACTCCCGGCGCGGCTGGTAGGCTCGGACGCGGGCACCGACATCGCGCTGCTCAAGATCGACGCCAAGGGCCTCACCGCCCTGCCATTCGGCGACTCCGACGCGCTGCAGGTGGGCGACTTCGTGCTCGCGATCGGCAATCCGTTCGGGCTCGGCCAGACGGTCACCTCGGGCATCGTCTCGGCGCTCGGCCGCAGCGGCCTGAACATCGAGGGCTACGAGAACTTCATCCAGACCGACGCCTCGATCAACCCGGGCAATTCGGGCGGCGCGCTCGTCGATCTCCGCGGCCAGCTGGTCGGCATCAACACGGCGATCATCGGGCCTTCCGGCGGCAACGTCGGCATCGGTTTCGCGGTGCCGGCCAACATGGCGCGCGCGGTGATGCAGCAGCTCATCCGCTTTGGCGAAGTGCGCCGCGGCAGGCTGGGAATCAAGATGCAGGACCTGACTCCCGATCTCGCCAAGGCGCTCGGCGTCGCGGCGCGCGAGGGCGTGGCCGTGGTCGAGGTGCAGCCGGGCTCGCCCGCCGCCAAGGCGGGCCTGCGCGAGGGCGACGTGATCGTGGCCATGAACGGCCGCCCGGTGCGCGGTGCGGCCGAAATGCGCGCGGTGCTCGGGGTCACCCCGCCCGGCGAGACGGTCGAGCTGCGCGTGCTGCACCGCGCCGAGGAGCGTACGCTGCGCGTGCGCGTCGGCGAGCCGCAGGCGAGCCACGCTACCGGCGGCGAGACGATCGCCGAGCTCGCCGGCGCGACCTTCACGGTGGTGGAGGCCGATGGCGAGAAGGGCGTGCTGGTGACAGGCGTGCGCGCGGAGACGCGGGCGTTCGAATACGGGCTGCGGGCGGGCGACGTGGTGCTCGGCGTCAACCGCCAACGGGTGCGCTCGGTGGCCGAGCTTTCGCGCGCGCTGCGCAAGTCCGGAGGGCTGTCGCTGAACGTCGTGCGAGGGGATTTCCTGCTGACCATCCAGATCCGCTGAGCACACGGATTTGACCGCGATTAAGTCCGAACCACGCGGCGGTTGCGGGGCGGCGCCCTGTGGAGCAAGTTAGCCCGCTCGACGATGAATATCCTGCTCGTCTACCCGCGCAACCCGGAAACGTTCTGGAGCTTCCAGCACGTGCTGCGGTTCGTCGCGCGGCGCTCGGCTTTCCCGCCGCTCGGGCTGCTTACGGTCGCGGCGATGCTGCCGCAGGACTGGAACCAGCGCCTGGTGGACCTGAACGTGCGCCCGCTCGCCGACGCCGACCTGCGCTGGGCCGACTACGTGCTCCTGAGCGGCATGATCGTGCACAAGGACTCGGCGCACGAGGTCGCCGCGCGCGCCGCGGCGCTCGGCAA
>JBLMWT010000004.1:0-4331 GCA_050257375.1 Sphingomonadaceae bacterium | reverse complement strand
CATCATGGGCTCGGACTCCTTCGGGCGCGACATCTACAGCCGGGTGATCTACGGAACGCGCGTGTCACTCGCGGTCGGCCTGCTGGCAGCGCTGCTCGCGCTCGCCTTCGGCGTGCTCGCCGGCCTTTCGGCGGGCTACCTGCGCTGGCTGGACGGAGTTCTGATGCGCTTCATGGACGGGCTGATGGCGATCCCGGCGATCCTGATCGCGATCGCTCTCGTGGCGCTATGGCGCGCGAGCCTCCCGACCGTGATCGCGGCCATCGCCATCCCGGAGATCCCGCGCGTCACGCGCCTCGTGCGCTCGCTCGTGCTGGCTATCCGCGAGGAGCCCTATGTCGAGGCCGCGGTGTCGCTCGGCACGCCGACGTGGAAGATCATGTTCAAGCACATCCTGCCCAACACCGTCGCGCCGATCATCGTGCAGGGCACCTACATTTGCGCCTCGGCGATTCTGCTCGAGGCGATCCTGTCGTTCCTCGGCGTGGGGCTGCCGCCGGACATCCCGACCTGGGGCAACATCATGGCCGAGGGGCGGGTGCAGTTCGTCGAGTTCCCGCACAATGTGTTTTTCCCCGGGCTGTTCCTCGCGGTGACCGTGCTCGCCGTCAACATTCTCGGCGACGGGCTGCGCGATACGCTCGACCCGAAGATGGCCAGGCGCCTATGAGCGCGGTACTCGAGGTGCGCGGCTTGTCGGTCGCGCTGCCGGCCGGCGCCGACCGCAGGCGCGCGGTGGACGGCGTGTCCTTCAGCGTCGAGCGTGGCGAAATCCTGTGCCTGGTGGGTGAGTCCGGGTCGGGCAAGTCGGTGATCGCGCAGTCGGTCCTGGGGCTGCTGCCGCAGGCGCTGCCGCTCACCGGCGGCAGCATCCTGCTCGAAGGCGAGGACCTGACGCGCGCGCGCCCCGAGCGCCTGCGCGCGCTGCGTGCTACGCGCATGTCGATGGTGTTCCAGGAGCCCATGACCGCGCTCAATCCGGTCATGACCTGCGGCCGACAGATCGAAGAAGTGCTGGTGCAGCACACTTGCCTTTCCGCCACCGAGCGTCGCGCGAAAATCCTCGACATCGTGCGCGAGGTGGCGCTGCCCGACCCCGAGCGCATCGTCGCCTCTTATCCGCACCAGCTCTCCGGCGGTCAGCGCCAGAGGATCGTGATCGCGATGGCGCTGGTGCTCGAGCCGGCGCTGCTGATCGCCGACGAGCCCACCACTGCGCTCGACGTGACCACCCAGGCGCAGATCCTGCGCCTCATCCAGGAACTGCAGGCGCGCCACGGCACAGGCGTGCTGTTCATCACCCACGACTTCGGCGTCGTGGCGGACATCGCGCACCGCGTCGCGGTGCTGCGCCTTGGCGAGATGGTGGAGCTCGGCTCGAAGAGCGACGTGCTCAAGCGCCCGCAGCATTTCTACACGCGCATGCTGATCGAAGCGGTGCCCAGGCTCGAGCCGCACGCACGGCCGGTCGACGCCGCAAAGCCCATAGTGCTCGCAACGCGCGGGCTCTCGAAGGTCTACGCCGGGCGCAGCTGGTTCGCGAAGCGCCGGGAAGTGCGCGCGGCGAGCGGCGTGTCGCTCGAGATCCGGCGCGGGCAGACACTCGGCATCGTCGGCGAGTCGGGCTCCGGCAAGTCGACCGTGGCGCGCTGCATCGTGCGGCTGATCGATCCTAGCAGCGGCAAGATCGAACTCGGCGGCGAGGAAATCGCCTCCCTGCCGCACGCCGCGCTGCGGCCGCTGCGGCGCAAGGTGCAGATCGTGTTCCAGGACCCGTACCGCTCGCTCAATCCGCGGCGCACGGTAGGCGAGGCGATCATGGAAGGGCCGCTGAATTACGGCGTGCCGCGCATCGAGGCGCGCCGGCGCGCGGAGCGCCTGATGGAGCTGGTGCGCATGGATCCCGGAGCGCTGAGCCGCTATCCGCATCAGTTCTCGGGCGGCCAGCGCCAGCGTATCTGCGTCGCGCGCGCGCTCGCCATGGAGCCGGAATTGCTGATCGCCGACGAGGCCGTGTCCGCGCTCGACGTCTCCGTGCAGGCGCAGGTGCTCGCGCTGCTCGAGGAGATCCGCGCGCGGTTCGACCTGGCAATGCTGTTCATTACCCACGACCTGCGCGTCGCGGCGCAGGTGTGCGACTACGTCGCCGTGATGTCGCAAGGGCGCATCGTCGAGCAGGGACCGGCAGCGCAGGTATTCCGTGCCCCGCAACACGACTATACGCGCGCCCTCTTCGCCGCCGCGCCCGGGCGCGATTTCGCCTTCGGCGCGGGCTGAGCGCCACCTATATACTTGCCCGCATGCGCTCGCCTTCGATCGACCTGCTCCGCGCGCTTGGCGCGCGCGGCCCCGAGCCGCGCGCTGCGCTCGCTGCGGCCTGCCGTCTGCGCAAGGCCGACCTCGAGCGTTGCCTGGCGCGCCTGGGCGGTAACGGCTTCGTCGCGATCGACGGCGAGCTGGTGCGGCTTACCGCGCCCTTCGATTTCCTCGACGCCGAGGCCATCGCTGCCGGTCTCGGCGAGCGGGCGTCCCGAGTGCGGGTCGACGTGCTCGACGCCTGCCCGTCGACAAGTTCGGCGCTCATGCGCGAGACCGCTGCGCCGCTCCTGCGGCTCCTGCTCACCGAAGAGCAGGTGCAGGGCCGCGGACGGCGTGGCCGGCGCTGGCTTTCCTGCGTCGGCGCAGGGATCGCGATGTCGTTGCGCTGCGCCTTCTCGCGCAGCGTGCGTGAACTCGCGGCGCTGCCCCTCGCGGCAGGCGTGGCCGCAGCGCGCGCGCTACGCTCGCTCGGCGCCGCCGATGCGGCGCTCAAGTGGCCGAACGATCTGCTGGTGCGCGGCGCCAAGCTGGGCGGCATTCTCACCGAGACGCGCACGCAGGACGGACGCGCGCTGGCGGTAGTAGGCATCGGGCTTAACTGCCGGTCCACGCCCGCCCTCGAAGGACGGCTCGGTCACCGCGTTGCCGCACTGGAGGAATTCGTCGCGCCCTGCCCCTCGCGCAATGAAGTCGCCGCGCGCGTCGCTTGCGAGCTGCTCGATGCGATGGACGCCTTTGACGCGGCAGGCCTGGCGAGCTTCAAGGACGAATGGGAGGCGCTGCATGCGTACGCCGGACAGCGCCTGCGTGTGCGGCTTGCCGACGGGCGCGTGCTGGCGGGCATTGCCGACGGTCTGGCTGAGGATGGCGGCCTGCGGCTGCGCACGCGCAGTGGCGTGCGCGCTGTGAAGAGCGGGCGCGTGGTGTCGGCGAGGGCCGCATGATCCTCGCCATAGACGCCGGCAACTCGCGTGTGAAGTGGGGCTGGTACGACGGCGGGCAATGGCTCAACCTCACCACCGTCTCGCTCATCGAGTTCGCAGCGGCGAGCCACGACATCAATCCGTTCGCCGCGACGCACGAGGATCCGGAGCGCATCGTCATTTCGAATGTCGCGGGGGACGGCGCTCACCAACTGCTGGTCAACTGGACCAGCATCTTCGAAGCCGAGCCGCTGTGGCTGACGGGCGAGGCCGAGCGTTGCGGCGTCAGGAGTCGTTACGAGCGTCCGGAAAAACTCGGGTCCGACCGCTGGGCGGCGCTGATTGCGGCGCGCGCGCTCGAGCCCGGCCCCTGCCTGGTGGTCAGCGCGGGCACGACCACGACCGCGGACATGCTTTCGGCGGAGGGCGAGTTCCTCGGTGGGGTCATCCTGCCCGGAGTCGAGCTGATGCGCTTCGTGCTGCACGAGCATACGGGGCGCCTGCCGCTGCAGGAGGGCCGCTTCTCAGCGATGCCGCGCAACACGGTCGACGCGATCGAGACCGGCTGCCGCCACGCGCAAGCCGGCGCAGTCGAGCGCATGTATCGCGACATGGGCGGAGCGCCGACCTGTCTGGTGAGCGGCGGGGCGGGCCGGTCGCTCATGGAGCAGCTCGAAATCCGGTGCCGCTATGTCGAGAACCTGGTGCTGGACGGCCTGGCGCGCATCGCACTGACCGAGCCGCGCGTACGCGCCGGGGCAAAATAGACGCATGCGCGCACTGTTGCTCTTCCTGTTGCTCGCCAATCTCGCGTTCTTCGCCTGGGCCAGGTACCTGTCGCCCCCGGATCCGTATGCGGATCCGCGCCCTCTGACGCGCCAAATCGCGCCCGAGCGTCTGCCGCTGCTGCCGCCGACCAGCGGCGCCGCCTCCCGCAGCTAGCCGATCGGCAGCGTGCCGTTCGGCACGTGTTGTGCGACCAGCGCGAGCAAGCGGTCTGCGCGCACCGGCTTGGTCATGTAGCCGACCGCGCCAAGCTCGCGGCCGCGGTGCTCGGCATCCTCGACCGACGTAAGGAAGATCACCGGA
>JBLMWT010000003.1:0-4748 GCA_050257375.1 Sphingomonadaceae bacterium | reverse complement strand
CCCACCGCCAGCTCGGCTTCGAGGCCGAGCGTCAGGCGACGCCGGGCACTCAGGGTCTTCCAGATCTTCCACCACAGCCACCCCAGAGCGACGGCCGCAGCTCCAACGAGGATGACCGTCTGAGTCGTGCCGGGCGATCGATCGTCGATGACGCGGCTCGAGAGCAGGAAGCCGTACGCGAAGAAGAACGGCAACGGCACGAGCCCGAAATACGTCGCCAGGTCCCATTCCAGCTCCGCCAATTCCTCGCGGAGCGACTCGCCCGGGCCCCTGAGGAGATCTTTCGTCAGCGGACTGCGGCGCCCCTCGCGGTCGGCGCGAAGGCGCCAGAGCTTCAACGCGCCGAGCGTGGCGAACAAGGGCCCGAGCGCGACCAGCACGGTCAACCACAGCGAGAGCTTTATCGCGCCTCCCCGGCTCTATTCGTTCTCGTCCCGACAATGCGGCAACGACCGGCTACGTCGTGACGTAGGAATTGTAGATCACCCGCAACGAGGGACTGCCCCTATTCTTCGCCATGTCGCAAAGAGGGTCAGTCCCCCGCTTTCCGTTACAGTTACAAATTGTCACGCTTCTGACGGAATCCGGGCCCCGCCCGCGCTGTCCATCCAGTCAAGGAGGACGCAATCATGAACTTCGTGAAAGCGACCTTGACGTTGACGGCGCTCACCCTCCTGAGCGCGTGCGTGGCGGTTCCGGTCGGACCCGGATATTACGACCGGGACGACTACGGCCCGGCGCCTGGTTACTACTACGGGCCGCCGGTCTATTACGGGCCGGGCCTCGAGCTCGAATTCCACGGCGGCGGGGATCACGATCATCACTGGCACCGGCACTGAAGCGCGTCGCGCTCAGGCCGACTTGGAAAAATAGGGTCTGTCCCTATTTTTCGCGCTCGATTTCCAGCCGGTAGGCCTTGCGCCCGCCGCGCGGCGTGTGCTCGACCATCGGCGCGGTGGCGAGCAGCGTCTTCGCGAGCTCCACCGCGCGCGCGGCGAGCTGCTGCGCGCCCTCGCGCAGCTCGCGGCTTTTCATGACGTGCGCGACGTTGCGCTCCATGTCCTCGGCCGTCCAGCCGCGCGAGTGGGCAATGAACGGGAACTGCGGGAAATGAAAGCCCAGCTCGCCGAAGAAACACAGCATCCCGCCGGCGACGCCCTGCACGTTGTCCTGCCCGCCGGTGATGATGAACGCGGCGACCTTCCTGCGGATAAGCACGTTGTTGCGGATCGTGACCTGGTTTTGCACGCAGTTCAGCCGCTCGGCCATCTTGTGGTAGAGCGAACTCGCCGCGCCCCAGCGGATCGGCGTGGCGACCAGCACCACGTCGGCCCAGTGCACGAGCGCCTCGTACACCTCGGTCATCTGGTCCTTGTCGTCCATCTGCGTGATCGAGCACGGCCAGGTGCAGGCGTTGGCGCTCTTCGAGTAGTAGCCCTCGCAGTGGCGGAACTCGAGCGCCGAGAGCCGGATGAGCCGCGTCTCGCATTTCAGCGCGTCGCGCGCGTGGGCGAGCGCGGCCTCGAGCAGCGCGTCGGAGGTCGAGTAGCGCGGGTTCGCCTCGTCCATGTTGGTGGTCGAGATGCCGGCCACGCGCACCTCGCCCGGCGCGCGCTCGATCTTCCTCGCGAGCGGGTGCGGCGGGTGGGGCTTGCGCTGGCGCGCGCTCGGGTTGTCGGTGCGCACTTCGAGCCTGCCGTCGGTCACGCGCAGCTCGTACGCGGGGATGCAATCATCCTCGAAGCCCGGCTCGCCGAGCCCAGTGCAACGATGGAACTTCCAGTTGTGCCACGGGCAGACGACGTAGTCGCCATCGAGCCTGCCCTGCGCGAGCGGCCCGCCGGCGTGGTTGCAGGTGCCTGCGACCACGCCGAAGCGGCCGTCGCGGAACGACACCGCGAGCTTCTGCCGGCCGAGCGTCGCTTCCGACAGGCCCGCCCGCCGGTACGGGTCGGCCGGACCGAGATCCCGCCACTCTGCCTTGTCAGACATCGAGCCACCTCCTTCCCGCCTCGAACGCCGCGCCGATCACTTCGCCGAGCGCCGCGCGCGGGTCGCGTTCGGCCAGCAGCGCGTCGGCCGTCGCCACCGCGCCGAAGAAATCCCGCGTGTGCCAGTGCCCGCCCGGCGGTAGCGGGGGAAGCTGCGGCGCCTTGGGACGCGGATACGGGCTCACGTAGGCGTAGGGCTGCGCGTAGTACGCGTCGCCGGGCGAACAGCCGATGCCGATCGAGCGCGAGGATTCGGCGTCGCCCTCCTCGAGGCCGACCAGCACGGCGATGTCGAAATGATGCGGCCAGCAGCGCACCGGGCTCGGGCCGGGGCGGAAGTTCCGGTACTTCACGCGCAGCGCTTCGAGCACCTCCGCCGCCGCCGCAAACCAGCGCGCGAGCTGCGCGAGCTCGCGCGAGTCCGCGAGCGGCCGCGCCGGGACCGCGTAGGGCAGCGCGACCTGCGACGCGGGCTCGAGGCCGTGCGCCGCGAGCGCGGCGTCGAGCCAGGCGTCCACCCTGTCGGCCGCGCGCCCGTCGAGCGCGAGCTGCTCGCCGCGCCGCTGGCCGTGCACGGCGAGCTCGAGCGGCGCGAGCCGCAGGCCGACTTTGGCGCCGTTCGGAAACGGCGCGCTCGCGAGCGCCTCCAGCTGCGCGTCCCAGGCGAGCGCCGTGTGGCTGTCGTCCGGCGCCGCCGGCAGGTTCGCGCGCGCCGCCCTGGCCAGCCACTGCACCGCGTAGTGCGCCGTCTCGCGCGCCTGCACGAGCTGGGCCGGCGCCGGATCGCGCAGGCCCGACCAGTCGATTGCCATGGCGCCCCTCCTCTCCGCGTCGGTCGGAGCGGAGAGCGGATAGCTTACCGAGAAATGGGGTCAGACCGCGTTTTTCAGGCGGGCTTGGGCTTCAGGAACCGCTCGAGGATGTCGGGCGGGATGAAGTTGACGAGCTCGGTCTTGTCGGCTTCGACGAGCTCCACGTAGCGCTTGACGACGTCGGCCGGGTCGAGCTGGCCGACGGTGATCCGCTGCACGAGCGAGTCCATGATCGCCACGTCCTCGGGCGCGGCCTTCCTGCGGTCGAACCAGGGGCCGGGATCGTTCGCCATGCGGTCGTTGAAGCCAGTCGCGTACGGCCCCGGGTTGATGAGCGCGACGTCGACGCCGAAGGGCTCGAGCTCGGCGCGCAGCGCCGTGCCGAAGGCCTGCAGCGCGTGCTTGGTCATAGTGTACGGGCCCGAGCCCACGCCCGCGCGCACCCCGCCGATCGACGAGACGATGAGGATGCGGCCCGAACGTTTCTTCCTCATCGCCTGCGCGACGCGCTGCGTGATCGCGAAGGTGCCGAACACGTTCACTTCGAACACCGCGCGCAACCGCTCCATCGGGATCAAGCTCAAGGGGCCGGTCTGCCCCATGCCGGCGTTGGCGACGAACACGTCGAGGTTCCACTGATCGACCTTCAGCACGTCGTGCGCATTCGTGATGTCGAGCTTCGCGACCGTCAGCTCGGGATGCGCAGCGGCGAGCTCCTTCGCCTGCGCCTCGCTCTCGGTGGTGGCGATCACCTTGTGCCCGCGCTTCGCGAGCTCGACGGCGGCGCCGCGGCCGAAGCCGCTACCCGCGCCGGTGATGAGGACGGTCTTGGGCATGTTTCGCTCCTTGGGGACTTATCGGCGCGTAGACTACCCCACTAGGAGAAGCTTTTCATGCGTTGGGAAGGCGAGCGTCAGAGCGAGAATGTCGAAGACCGCCGCGGGCTGGGCGGCCGCGGCATCGGCCTCGGCACCCTCGGCACGATCGTGGTCGTCCTCGTCGCCTGGTATCTCGGCATCGACCCGAGCGCGCTCCTCGACCAGATGGCGAGCGCGCCGACGAGCAGCGAGCAGCGCCAGGCGGGCCCCGCCGGACGCTCGGCCGCCGAGAACAAGCTGGCGGAGTTCTCGTCCGTCGTGCTCGCCGACACCGAGGACGTCTGGGGCGCTTACTTCAAGGAGCGCGGCGCGCGCTACCCCGATCCGACGCTCGTGCTCTACACCGGCACGGTCGACTCGGCCTGCGGCTTCGCGCGCTCGGCCATGGGGCCGTTCTACTGTCCGAACGACGCCAAGCTCTATCTCGATCTCTCCTTCTTCGACGAGCTGCACGCGCGCTACGGCGCGAAGGGCGATTTCGCGCAGGCCTACGTCATCGCGCACGAGGTCGGCCACCACGTGCAGAACCTGCTGGGCATCCTCGACAAGGCGCGCCGCGCGCAGGACCGCGCCTCGAAGGAAGAGGCGAACGCGATCCAGGTGCGCGTCGAGCTGCAGGCCGACTGCTTCGCCGGCGTGTGGTCGAACCGGGCCGACAAGATGAAGCACATCCTCGAGCCCGGCGACATCGAAGAGGCGCTTTCCGCGGCGAGCGCCGTGGGCGACGACCGGCTGCAGCGCCAGGCGCGCGGCTACGTCGTGCCGGAGTCCTTCACGCACGGCACCTCGGCCGAGCGCATGCACTGGTTCTCCGTCGGCGCGCAGTCGGGCGACATCGCCCGCTGCAACACCTTCGCCGCCCGATAAGGTGCCGCGAGGCTTCGACGCGATCGTCATCGGCACCGGCCAGGCCGGGCCGGCGCTCGCCGCGCGCCTCGCGGGCGCGGGCATGCAGGTCGCGGTGATCGAGCGCGGCGCCTTCGGCGGCACCTGCGTGAACGACGGCTGCACTCCGACCAAGGCGATGGTAGCGAGCGCCTACGCAGCGCGGCTCGCGCGCCGCGCGG
>JBLMWT010000002.1:0-5937 GCA_050257375.1 Sphingomonadaceae bacterium | reverse complement strand
AAGCGCGAGGCGAGCATCGGCAAGGTGCGCATCAACCCCTTCCTGCTCACTTTCGAGGCGAGGGATTTCCGGCTGGCGGAGGCGGACGGATCGCCGATCCTCGGCGTGCAGCGCCTCTTCGTGGACCTGCAGACCGAGAGCCTGTTCCGCTGGGCATGGGTGTTCTCGGTCATCGACGTGGACGGGCTCGACCTGCATGTCGTCACGCGTGCGGACGGGCGCGTGAACCTCGCCGAGCTCGCCGCGGCGGCGCGCGGAGACAAGCCCGCGGCGCCCGCGAAGGACGAGGCGCCGGTGCGCATGCTGCTGCGCCACGTCACGCTGAGCGAGGGCAGGCTGACCTACACCGACCGCTCGGGCCCCTCGCCCGCCAGCGCCACGTTCGCGCCAATCAACCTGGAGTTCGACGACGTCTCCACGCTCCCCGAGCGCGAAGGCCCGTACACGATCAGCGCCCGGCTGCCGGGAGGCGGGAATATTCGCTGGCGCGGCGAGGTGTCGCTGCGGCCGGTCGCCTCGCAGGGCATTCTGAGCATCGGAAAGTTCCGACCGGACGCCGTCTGGAAATTCGTGCAGGATAAGTTCCGTCTCGATCCGCCCGCCGGCGAGGTCGATTTCGTCACGCACTACCGTTTCGCCGTCGAGGGCGGAAAGCCGCAGCTGACGCTGAGCGAGGCGAGCCTGCGCGTGACCGGTCTCGAGCTGCGCCAGCCGGGTGCGGGGCAGCCCCTGCTCTCGCTCCAGAAGATCGAGGCCTCCGGCGCCGGCCTCGACCTCCAGCGCCACGAGATCACCGTGCCGAAGCTCGCGATCTCGAGCGGGCGCGTCGCCGCGCACATAGCGCAGGACGGCACACCCGACTGGCAGACCATCGCCGTCCCGAGCAACACGACATCGCCCGCGACAGCGAGCTGGCAGGTCCGCCTGGACGGCATTCAGGTGAACGACGTCGCGCTGCACGTGACCGACGAGAGCCGCGCGATGCCACTCGCGCTCGACGTCGGCAACGTGGCGATCGGCGCAAAGGCCCTGCTCGCGCTCGGCGCCGCGACAACGGTTTCGTCAAACGCCTTGCACGTCGAGCTCACCAAGGTCGCGTTCACGCCGCCGGGTGCTCAGACACCGCTTCTCTCACTGGACAGTGCCACGCTGGACGGCGACTCGATCGATACGGCGAAGCGCGAAGTGCATCTGAAGGAACTGGCTCTGCATGGGGGCGGCACCCGGCTCATCCGCGACGCGAAAGGCAACATCGAGCTGCTCGCGGCGCTTGCCCCGAGCAGCCGCGGCGCCGCGCGCAAGGCGCTCGAAGAGGCGGCGAAGGCCGCACAGGCCGAAGGAGCGCCCTGGCAGTTTCGCCTCGACTCGGCGAAGCTAGACGGCTTCGGTCTCGCGCTGGCCGACGAGAGCTTTGCCCCCGCGCTGCGCTACGACCTGGCAGACGTATCCGCGACGCTCAAGAGCCTGAGCAACGACCCGAAGACCCCGGTCGCGTTCGACGCGGGGCTGCGCGTCGCCCAGGGAGGAAGCGCCATGGCGGAGGGCAGTTTCGCGTCCGACGGCTCGAGCGCCGATGCGCGCGTGAAGATCGACCGCGTCAACCTCGCGCCGCTGCAGCCCGCGCTGGCGCGCTACGCCGATCTCGTGCTGAAGGCGGGCAACCTCTCGGCGGACGCGACGCTGCGCTACGAAACGAAGAAATCGGGAGCGGCGCTGCGTGCGAACGGCACACTCGGCATCGCCGGCCTCGCGATCGACGAAGCGCAGGGCGGCGAGCGCTTCCTCGGCTGGAAATCGCTCTCGGCGACGGGCATCCGCTTCAGCCTGTCACCCGACCGCCTGAGCGTGGCGCAGGTCCGCGTCGTCCAGCCGCAGGCGAAGATCACCGTGTTCAAGGACCGCAGCGTCAACCTGGCGACGATACTCAAGAAGGAAACGCCGTCGGCTCCCGCGGCCCCCGCAGCCCCCGTGCCCAAGGAGCAAGGCGTCGGCTTCCCGGTGTCGATCGAGCGGGTGCGGCTGGAGAACGGCACGGTCGACTTCGCCGACCAGAGCCTCGCGCTCCCGTTCGCCGCTCACGTGCGCGAGCTGAACGGCGTGATCGCGGGCATCTCTTCCGACCCGGCGAGCCGCGCCGAGCTCGAGCTCGAGGGGCGCGTCGACGAGCAGGGGATCGCGCGCGCGAAAGGCGCGCTCAACCCGTTTGCGCCGAAGCATTTCCTCGATCTGCGCACCGAGTTCCGCAACGTGGAGCTGACGCCGTTCTCGCCGTACAGCGCGACCTTCGCGGGCCGCAAGATCGCTTCCGGCCGGCTCACGACGAACCTCGAGTACAAGATCAAGGACGGCCAGCTCGAGGGGAACAACAAGATCCTGCTCGACAAATTCACCCTCGGCGAGCGCGTCGAGTCGCCGGGCGCGTTGCACCTGCCGCTCGACCTGGCGATCGCGCTGCTCACCGACGCCGACGGCAAGATCGACGTCGCGGTCCCGGTGCACGGCGACGTGAACAGTCCGAAGTTCAGCTACGGCCACCTCATCTGGCAGGCGATCGTCACCGTGATCAAGAACATCGTCACCGCGCCGTTCCGCGCGCTCGGCGCATTGCTCGGCGGCGGCGCGGCCCAGCTCGACGCCGTGGCGTTCGATGCGGGCTCGGATCGCGTCCTACCGACCGAGCTCGACAAGCTGAAGAAGGTCGCCGAGGCGCTGCAGAAGCGTCCGCAGCTCAAGGTGATCGTCGACGGCCGCTACGACACGGCCGTCGACGGCGAGGCGCTGCGCACAGACAAGGTGCGCCGCGAGCTGGCGGCCGCGCAGGACGTGAAGCTCGAGCCCGGGGAGCAGCCCGGCCCGCCGGCCTTCGACAACGCCAAGACGCAGCGCGCGCTGGAGAAGCTGTTGACCGAGCGTGCCGGCGAGCACGCGGTGGCGGATTTCCAGGCGCAGTTCGAGAAGCGCACGGGCCGCGAGGTGAAGCGCGTCAACCCCGCGCTGGCGTTCTTCGGCAAAGGCAGCTCGGACAGCGAGTTCTACGAGGCGATGTACAAGCGCCTGGTCGAGCTGCATCCGCTCGCGCCCGGCGAGCTCGAGGCGCTCGGCCAGCACCGCGCCGAGGCCGTCGCGCAGGCGCTCGTCAAGGACGCGCACGTCGACGCGGCGCGCGTCGCGGTCGGCAAGACCGAGGCGACGACGGAAACGAAGCGCGGCGCCGTCGACACGAAGCTGAGCCTGGACGTCATGGGAGGCAAGTGATGACGACATACGAAATTCCCGGCTGCGCCTACTGCCCGGGCACGCTGCGAGCCTGCCGCGCGGGTGAAAGCGAGCAGCGCGGCCCCGGCTACTGCCCGTCCAAGGTCGACGCGGAAGGCATCGCCGGCGCCGAGGACTATCTGCGCGATCCGTTCGTCGAGCGCGTCGCGCGCGTCTCGGCGCTGGTCGAGAGCGAAGGCTACTGCAAGTGGACGCGCGTCGAGGAGATCTGCCAGTTCGCCAAGCGCATGGGCTTCAGACGTGTCGGCATCGCGACCTGCATCAGCTTCGTGGACCTGGCGCGCGTGTTCAGCGCCGTCCTCGAGAGCCACGGGCTGGAAGTCGCCTCGGTCGCGTGCAAGAACGGCGGTGTGGCGAAGGAAGACATCGGTCTAAAGGACGAAGACAAGATCCGACCCGGAACCTACGAGGCGATCTGCAATCCGATCTCCCAGGCCGAACTGTTGAACCGCGCCGGCTGCGAGTTGAACGTGATCCTCGGCCTGTGCGTCGGACACGACAGCCTGTTCATGCGCCACTCGCAGGGACTGGTCACCACGCTCGTGGCCAAGGACCGTGTGCTCGCGCACAACCCGGTCGCCGCGCTGCAGCTCGCCGATACCTATTACAGCCGCGTGTGGGGACCGAACAAACCGGACAAGCTGCCCAACAAGCCCGTCGCTGGTCGCGCGCGGAACTAGACTCGACATGCCGCCGCCTGACCTCGTCGTCGCGCCGCTCACGCCGTTCACCGCGGACCTCCGGATCGACGAGCAGGCGCTTGCGCGCGAGATCGACTACATCGTCGACGAGTGCAAGGCCACCATCGTGGTGGCGGCCGGTGTCGAGGCGCAGGAGTACACCTATCTGGACCTCGAGGCGCGCAAGGCGCTCATCCAGCTCACCACGCAACTCGTCGCTGGACGCTGCCCGGTGATGGCGGGCGTGTCGCACCCTTCGTTTCGCACCACGATCGAGCTCGCGCACTTCGCGGCGCGCGCGGGCGCGAGCGCGATCCAGATGCTCGCGCCGCTGCGGCCGTTCGGCGGTCCACCCACCGACCGCGACCTGGTCGCCTACTACGAGGCGGTCGCCAGGGAGGCGCCGCTACCGATCACGCTGTACATCAATCCGGGCCCCGGGGCGGACGTGTCGGTGCCGGCCACCGTCGCCATCGCCAAGATCGACCAGGTGAAGTACATCAAGGAAAGCTCGCGCGACCTGAACCGGGTGGGACGCCTCGTCTTCGAAGTGGATCGCGCCGGGCATGCGCGCTACTTCACGACGATGCAGATGCTGCTCGCGACGATCGGGCTGGGTGGCTCGGGCGCGACGATGCCGGCGCCCGCGTGCGAGATCGCCCGCCACCTGATCGACGCCTTCGTCGCAGGGGACTACCGTCGGGCGATGGACATGCAGCAGCAGTTCGCGCTGTTCCCCGCGCGCTGGATGCACCGCGGCCTGACGCCGACCATGAAGGCGGCCATGGCGCTGATCGGCATGCCCGTCGGCGGGATGTATCCGCCCTACTCGGGCCTGGACGAGGCCGAGACGGAGGCGCTGCGGCAAACCCTCAAGACCACCGTGTTAGCCAAAAGGATGGCCTGAACATGCTCAGCATCAAGCGATTGTCCATCGACGAGGCTCAGGTCCTGATCGCAGGCGCCATCGCCAAGTCGACGGAAATGGGTATCCCGATGTGCGTTGCCGTGACCGACGAATCCGGTCACCTGATCCGCTTCGATCGGATGGACGGCGGCAAGATCTCGAGCATCTCGATCGCCGTCGACAAGGCGTTTACCGGTGCGGTCGCGCGACGCGGCACGCACATCTACAACCAGCTATGCGTGCCGGGGCAGCCGACCTTCGGCATCCACATCTCGAACGGCGGTCACTTCAGCGTCATCGGCGGTGGCCTTCCGGTGACGGTGGACGGAGAGATCGTCGGCGGCGTCGGCATCAGCTCGGGCACCGCCGAACAAGACCTCGCGGTCGCCGAGGCGGCGCTCGCCTACTTCCACGCGCACACCGGCACCAAGCCCTGAGCGGACCCGCTCAGCGCGGCGGCCACTCGGGCGGGTGATAGCCGAGAGGCACGGGCGGCCGGTCCCAGCGCGTCGGCGTCGCCGACATCTCGAGCACCGGGCGCAGGTGCGTGATTCGGCCGTCAGGGGCCGGAGTCTCCATCAACAGATTCGTCAACACCTCCTGAGGGAGCTCGTCGGCTCCGCCCGCGGCCGCCCGCCCCAGGTCATCAATCCACTTTCCGACGCGCGCGAGCGCGACGCGCACGAGCCAGCTGCCGCCCTCGCGCGCGCGCCGTTCGAGCGCGACCGTCGCGCCGAACGCCATCAGGTAGCCGCTCACGTAATCGATCGCCGACACGGGCAGCAGGCGCGGCTTGCCGTCCGCGCCGGCTGAATCCTGCGCCATGCCACTCACCGATTGCACGATGCTGTCGAAGCCGCGCCGCGCCCGCCACGGCCCGCTCGCGCCCCAAGCATCCAGGGTCACGCACACGATTCCCGGCCGCAGCGCGGCGAGCGCCTCGGGCGAAAAGCCGCGCGCGGCGAGCGTCCCCGGCCGGTAGGACTGCGAGAACACGTCGGCGTCGCTCGCCAGTGCTCGCAGCGCACGAACGTCGCGCTCCTCGCGCAGGTCGAGGCGCGCCGAGAGCTTGCC
>JBLMWT010000001.1:0-22901 GCA_050257375.1 Sphingomonadaceae bacterium | reverse complement strand
AGCTTGAAGTCCTCGGCCACGCGGCCGTCGAACACGATGCCCTTCGCCGCATCCGACGGGTTGGCGAGCTTCACCGCGTCGCCGATGCGGTAGTAGCCTTCGTCGTCGAACGCCGCCTGCGTGAGGTCGTCGCGGCGGTAGTAGCCGGGCGTGACGTTCGGACCCTTGACGCGCACCTCGAGCTTCCCCGCCGCCGACACGAGCTTCAGCTCGCAGCCGGCGACCGGCAGGCCGATCACCCCGGCGCGGTCCATGTGGAAGTGAACCGACGTAGCAAGGGGCGAGGTCTCGGTCGAGCCCCACGCGGAGAGCATCGCGAGCTTGCCGCTCTTCTCCTCGATCGCGAGCCGCTCGATGCGCTCCCACAGATTCTGCGGCAGTGCCGCGGCGGCGTAGAACAGCACGTCCAGGTCGCGGAAGAAGTTGCGCCGCAGCGCGGCGTCGTTTTCCAGGTACGGCAGCAGCAGGTCGTAGCCGCGCGGCACGTTGAAGTACATCGTCGAGGGGATCTCCTTGAGATTGCGCACGGTGGTCTCGACCAGCCCCGGCGCGGGCTTGCCGCCGTCGACGTACAGGGTGCCGCCGTTCCTGAGCACCATGTTGAAGTTGTGGTTGCCGCCGAAAGTGTGGTTCCAGGGCAGCCAGTCGACCACGACCGGCGGCTTGTCCTCGACGAACGGCCAGGCCTGCGCGAGTTGCTGCTGGTTGGCGGTCAGCATGCGCTGCGTGTTGACGACGCCTTTCGGGATGCCGGTGGACCCCGACGTGAACAGGATCTTGGCAACCGTCGCCGGGCCGACCGCCGCGAACGCCTGGTCTACGCGCGCCCCGGCCCGCGCGTCGAGCAACTCGCCGATCGGCGTCGCCTGCGCGCCCACAGCCGCGAGCGCAGGCGCGAACCTCTGCGGATCGGACACGTAGACCAGGCCCGGCCGCAATAGCTCGAAGATGCCCTTAAGCTTGGCGAAATCCTTCGACATGAGCGAGTAAGCCGGAGAAACCGGCGCGACAGGAACGCCCGCGTGCATCGCGCCGAGCGCGAGCAGCGCGTGATCGACGCCGTTGTCGGAAAGGATCGCCACCGGGCGCTCGGCGTCCAGCCCGCGCTCGAGCAGCGCCTGGCCGATCCGGCGCGTTGCATCGAGCGCCTCGCGGTAGCTGACCCTGCGCCAGGCATCGGCCGCGCGCTCGGCGAGGAACACGCGCTCGGGCGCCTTCGCTGCCCACCGCACGAGCCATTCGCCGACCGCGCGCGCGTGCGCGCCGAGTTTCTGCGGCGAGCGCAGGAGCATTACGCCATCGGTACGCTTGTCGAGGTCGACTAGGGCCGGCGCAAGGCGCAAGTCGGTATGCAGCCGCGCTCCCATTCGTGGCTCCCCCTTCAGAGTGGCGGCCTATTCTAGCCCCTGACGCGAAACTGATCCGGCACGCCAGCAGCTGGAAAGATTTCGTTAAGACGCATTTCAGACGCGCTCGGTACAGTCGCCGCACTTCCCAATCGTCGATGCACGGCCCCGACGTGCACCGGCTCCGTCAATCGAATTGCAACGAGGAGGGTGCGATGGCCGACAACAAGGATGCTTCCCCCAGGAAAGTGAACCGCCGAGCGGTGCTCAAGGCCGCCGCAACCCTCGGCACCCTGCAGCTCGTTCCGCCGTTCATCATCAAGGCGCGTGCCGAGACGCCGGTCAGGATCGGCCTGGACAATCCGCTCACCGGCACCTATGCGGCGCTCGGCAAGAACGAGCTGGTCGGCTGCCGTCACGCGGTGGCGGAGATCAATGCCAAGGGCGGCATTCTCGGCCGCAAGGTCGAGCTGCTCGTCGAGGACTCGACCAGCGGCGACGCGGGCACGGCGGTGCAAAAGGCGCACAAGCTGATCGACCGGGACAAGGTGAACTTCCTGCTCGGCAACGTGAACTCCGCGCTTGCGCAGGCGATGGCGCAGGTCGCCAGCGAGAAGGGCGTATTCATGGTCGATCCAGGCGGCCACACCGACCCGATCACCGGAACCGACTGCCATTGGAACGTGTTTCGTGTCTGCAACACGACGCAGATGGAAGCGAACGCGGTGGCCGGTGTGCTGATCAAGGATTTCGGCAAGAAGTGGTACTACATCACTCCTGATTACGCGTTCGGCCACACGCTGCAGGCGGGCATGGAGAAAGCGGCCGCCAAGCTCGGCGGCGTGAAGGTGGGCGGAAGCCTCACGCCGCTCGGCACCACCGACTTCTCCTCCTATCTGATCAATGCCGAGGCTGCGAAACCGGACGTCATCATCTTCCTCACCGCGGGCCAGGATGCGGTGAATTCGCTCAAGCAGGCGGTGCAGTTCGGACTGAACAAGAAGTTTCACATCGCCGGCGCGCAGCAGGAGCTCGAGGTGCTCGAGGGGCTGCCGCCGGAGGCGCGCATCGGCACCTGGGTGTTCGAGTGGTACTGGAAGCAGCCGAAGGTGCCCCATGTCGCCCAGTTCGACGCGGCCATCCGGAAGATCACGGGCAAGGTGCCGACGGCCCGCACCTGGTTCGGCTATGCGGCCACCTGGACCTGCGCGCTCGCGGCGCAGCATGCCAAGTCGCTCGACGCGGTGAAGATGGCGAAAGCCATGCAGGGCTTCAAGCTGCCGCCGGAGGTCTCGCTGATGCCCGACGGGGCCTTCTACCGCGCCTCGCAGAACCAGCTCATTCCGGACCTGTACGTCGGCAATGCGCGCGAGCATGGCGAGAAGGGCGAGCCCGAAGATCTGTTCGAAGTGACCGAGATCGTGAAAGGGCCGGAGGTCGCCGGCACGCTGGAGGAAACCGGCTGCAAGATGACCTGGCCGACCTGAGGCGCGCTTGCGCCGTCTGCGCGCGAGCGTCAGGCGCCAGCAAGGATCTTTCCGGGCGGACTCGGTAGACTCGCGCACCTTCGAAGTCGACACGGTGCACGCGTTCGCGTTCGCGCGCACGCCTGTCGGCTGCACGGAGGCCCCGACGCGACATCGCGACAGCGAACAGAGAGGAGGATGGAAATGAAACAGAATTCTTCGGACAAGAAGATCAACCGGCGCGCCGTGCTCAAGGCGGCGGCGACCGTCGGCGCGCTGCAGCTCGTTCCACCGTTCATCATCAAGGCGCGCGGCGAGACGCCGGTCAAGATCGGCCTCGACAATCCGCTTACCGGCACCTACGCGGCGCTCGGCAAGAACGAGCTGATCGGCTGCCAGTACGCGCTCGAGCAGATCAACGCGAAGGGCGGCATACTTGGCCGCAAGGCCGAGCTGCTGGTCGAGGACTCGACGAGCGGCGACGCCGGCACCGCAGTGCAGAAGGCGCGCAAGCTGATCGACCGCGACAAGGTCAACTTCCTGCTCGGCAACGTGAACTCCGCGCTTGCGCAGGCAATGGGGCAGGTGAGCAACGAGAAGGGCGTGTTTCACGTGGTTCCCGGCGGGCACACCGATCCGGTCACGGGAACCGATTGCCACTGGAATGTGTTCCGCGTGTGCAATACCACGCAGATGGAAGCGAACGCCGTGGCGGGAGTGTTGGTCAAGGATTTCGGCAAGAAGTGGTACTACATCACTCCTGATTACGCGTTCGGCCACACTCTGCAGGCGGGCATGGAGAAGGCCGCGGCCAAGCTCGGCGGCACGAAGGTGGGGGGCGACCTCACGCCGCTCGGCACCACCGACTTCTCGTCGTACCTGATCAAGGCGCAGGCGGCGAATCCGGACGTCATCATCTTCCTCACGGCGGGCCAGGATGCGGTGAACTCGCTCAAGCAGGCGGTGCAGTTCGGACTGAACAAGAAGTTCCACATCGCGGGTGCGCAGCAGGAGCTCGAGGTGCTCGAGGGGTTGCCGCCGGAGGCGCGCGTCGGCACCTGGGTGTTCGAGTGGTACTGGAATCAGCCGCACGTACCGCACGTCGCGCAGTTCGTTTCCGCGATCAAGAAGAAGACGGGCAAGGTGCCGACCGCGCGCACGTGGTTCGGGTTCGCGTCGACCTGGACCTGCGCGCTCGCGGCGCAGCATGCCAAGTCACTCGACGCGGTGAAGATGGCGAAAGCCATGCAGGGCTTCAAGCTGCCGCCGGAGGTCTCGCTGATGCCCGACGGGGCGTTCTACCGCGCCTCCCAGAACCAGCTCATTCCCGACCTGTACGTAGGAAACGCGCGCGAGCAGGGCGGCAAGGGCGGACCCGAGGACCTGTTCGAGGTAACGCAGGTCGTGAAGGGGCCGGAAGTCGCCGGCACGCTGGAGGAGACCGGCTGCAAGATGACCTGGCCGACCTGAGTCGGTCGCGGCAATCGACGGGTCAAATTGGCGTACGGGCGCAATCCCCTCGCGGGACGGCGGGGGGTTGCGCGTATTCTCGTTGGAAGATTCGGGCCAGGGTAGCTGGGCGCTCGCGGCCCGAGGGCCGCGGCGCGGAGCTGATCGATGACGCAATTGATCGTATTCAACGTCTTCAACGGGCTGGTCGTCGGCGCGTTCTACGCGTTGATGGCGCTCGGCCTGTCGCTCATCCTGAACCTGAGCGGGGTGATCAATTTCGCGCACGGCGGGTTTCTCGCGATCGGCGCCTACATCGCCTACACGCTCATCCCCTATACAGGGTTCTGGGGCGCGCTCGCCGTCGCCCCGTTCTTGACGGCGGTGCTCGGGCTGGTCGTCGAGCGCCTGCTGATCAGGCGCCTCTATGGCCGGGACCCGCTGTACAGCCTGCTGCTCACCTTCGGGCTCGCCTACATCTTTGAGGATGGCACGCGCACCATCTGGGGCGCGCAAAGCCTGCCGTATCCCGTCCCGAGCGCGCTGAACAGTCCGCTCAGCTCGCAGCTCTTCTTTCTCACGGGTTACCGGCTGTTCATGGTCGCACTCGTCGCGGTCGCCGTCGTCGCGCTGTTCTTCATCCTGAACCGCACGCGACTGGGAATGCGCATCCGCGCAGGCACGAGCGACCTCGAGACCGTGTCGGTGCTCGGCGTCAACGTGCGCATCCTGCGCACCCTGAATTTCGGCCTCGGGATCTACCTTGCGGGCCTTGCAGGAGTGCTTGCGGCTGGAATGCTGGGCCTGGAGCCGACGATCGGTACCTCGCTCATCATGCCGAGCTTCGTCGCAATCATCGTCGGTGGGCTGGGGAGCTTGCCGGGAACGCTGCTCGGCGGCCTTCTGATCGGCGTCGCCTCAGGGGTCACTTCGGTGTTCTTCCCTTCGGCCTCCGAGGCGGTCATCTACATCATGATGGGACTGGTTCTGCTGGTGCGGCCGCGCGGGCTGCTCGGAGAGGAAGGAAGGCTCCAGTGAGAGGGCTGAACAGACAGGTGGGCAATATCCTGGTGTGGCTGGCGCTCGTGACCATGCCCTGGTGGATGAACGCGCTGGGCGGCTATACCGAACTCGGTACCCAGGCCGTGGTGCTTGCACTGGCGGCTATGGGCCTCAATTTCCTGCTCGGCTTCACCGGCGTGCTGTCGTTCGGACACGCAGCGTACTTCGGGCTCGGCGCCTATGGCGTCGGCATGACGATCCGATATCTCGTGCCGAGCACCCCGCTCGGCATCCTGATCGGCGTCGCGGTGGGCACGTTGGCGGCGGCGGTCATCGGCGCCTTGATCATCCGGCTGCGCGGCGTTTACTTCGCCATGGTGACGATCGCGTTCGCGCAGGTGTTCTACTTCATCGCGTTCCGATGGAACAAGGTCACCGGCGGCGACGACGGCCTGATCAGCTGGACGCGGCAGCCGCTCGACCTCGGTTTCGCGCGCATCGACATTCTGCACAACGCGACAGCGTTCTACTACCTGGTGCTGGCTCTGTTTGCCCTGTCCGCCGGCATCATGGCGCTGCTGCTGCGCTCGCCGTTCGGCAGGACGCTGCTCGCGATCCGCGAGAACGAGCGCCGCGCGCGCTTTCTCGGCATTCCGGTCGAGCGGCACATGTGGCTCTCGTTCGTCATCTCCTGCCTGTTCGCCAGCCTGGGCGGGACCCTGTACGCGCTGCTCAACAACTTCGTCGACCCGCGCGCGCTGCACTGGAGCATGTCGGGCAACTTCGTGATCATGGCAGTGCTGGGCGGGATGCGCTCCTTCTGGGGACCACTGATCGGGGCGGTGATCTTCGTGATACTGCAGGACTACGTCTCGAGCATGACCGAGAACTGGCAATCGTACCTGGGCCTCTTCTTCGTGCTCGTGGTGCTGTTCTTCCCGCGCGGCGTGCTCGGCGTTCTGCGCAGGAGGGCGACACAATGAGCCTGCTGAGAGTCGAGAGTGTCTCGCGCCACTTCGGCAGCCTGATCGCCGTCGACAACGTATCGATGGTCGTCGAGACGGGCGAGCTGCGGGCGGTCATCGGCCCGAACGGTGCTGGCAAGACCACCTTCTTCAACCTGATCAGCGGCATGCTCCAGCCGTCCAGCGGCCGCATCATCTTCGACGGAGAGGACGTCACCAAGCTCCTGCCGGCACGCAGGGTGTGGCGCGGCATGGCGCGCACGTTTCAGATCACGGAAATCTTTCCCGAGCTGACCGTGCGCGAAAACATACGCATTCCGGTGGAAGGAGCGGCGGGATATCGTCTGCGCCCATGGCTTTCGCGCGACGCCGATGCAGGGGTGCGCGCGCGCGTATCGGAGCTGATCGATATGGGCGGCCTCAGCGACAAGGCGGACCGGCTGGCCGGCGAGCTGTCGCACGGCGACCAGCGCGCCACCGAGATCATGATGGCGCTCGCGCTCAAGCCGCGCCTGCTGCTGCTCGACGAGCCCACGGCCGGCATGGGCGACCAGGAGACCTACGACATAACGCGTCTGATCCGCCGCCTCCACAAGGACCAGAAGCTCACCATCGTACTGATCGAGCACGACATGCGCGTGATCTTCAACCTCGCCGACCGCATCATGGTGCTCGCGGAAGGCTCGATCCTGGCCGAGGGCACGCCCGCGGAGATCGCGGCCGACGAGCGGGTGCAGGCTGCCTACCTGGGGAAGGCGGCATGAATCCGCTCGAAGCCAAGGGCCTGCACACGTTCTACGGCAAGAGCCACATCCTGCACGGGGTGGGGCTCGAAGTGCGCGAGGGCGAGATCGTGGCGCTCCTCGGTCGCAACGGCGCGGGCAAGACCACCACGCTGCGCAGCATTGTCGGCCTGACGCACGCGCGCGAGGGCGTGGTGCGCGTGTTCGGGCAGGAGACCACCGATTGGCCATCGTACCGCATCGCGGCGGCCGGCGTGGGCTACGTGCCCGAGGGGCGGCGCATTTTCGGCAACCTGAGCGTCGAGGAGAACCTCAAGGTACCGCTCGAGCGTCCGGGCCCCTGGACCATCGCGCGCGTCTACGAGCTCTTTCCGCGGCTCGCCGAGCGCAGGAGCAGCAAGGGCCGCCAGCTCTCGGGCGGTGAGCAGGAAATGCTCGCCATCGCGCGCGCGCTGTTGCTCAACCCCAAGATCCTGCTGCTCGACGAGCCCTCTCAAGGTCTTGCCCCGATCATCGTGCAAAACGTATTCAACGTCGTCGCGAGAATGCGCGATGAGGGCATGGCAGTGCTGCTGGTCGAGCAGAACGTGCACGCTGCGGTGGAGATCGCCGACCGCGCCTACGTGCTCGACGACGGACGTGTCGTCTACGAAGGCTCCGCCGCAGAGTTCGCGAAGGACGAGGAGCGCGTGCGCGCACTCGCCGGCGCGAGCGCCGAGAGCTGGGAAGGGCTGGACGAGACGCGCGCCTAGGCGTCGGGTCAGAAGGTGACGACCTGCCGAAGCGCGCGCGCCTCCGCGAGCTCGTCCATCGCCTCGTTGATGCCCTCGAGCGCGAGGGTGCGCGTGACCAACCGGTCGACCGGCAGCCGGCCCTGGTGGTACAGGCTGACGAACGCGGGAATGTCGCGGCTCGGCAGGCACGAGCCGATATAGCTGCCCGCCACGGTGCGCGCCTCGGCGACCAGGCGTGCGAGCGGGAAGCTGAAGCGTTGCTGCGCGTCCGGCAGGCTGACGGTCACCGTGCGCCCGCCGCGCCGCGTGAGCTCGAGCGCCAGCTCGAAGCCCTGGACCGTTCCGGTTGCTTCGAGGACGGCATCGAGGTCTCTTTCGATCATTTCTTCGGTTGTGAAGAATGCGGTCGCGCCCACCGCGAGCGCGAGCTCCGCTTTTGCCGGGCTCCGGTCGATGGCGACGATGCGCGTCGCGCCGGCGAGGCGCGCGCCCATGATCGCGGCGAGTCCTACGCCTCCGATGCCCACCACCGCGACGCGCTCGCCCGGCGCGATTCTGGCCGAGTAGAGCGCGCTGCCCGCGCCGCACATCACCGCGCAGCCGAACAGGCTCGCCTCGACGAAGCCGAGCTCGCGCGGGATCCTGACCAGCGACTTCTCCGAAACGAGGGCGTACTCGGCGAACGCGGCGAGTCCCATGTGGTGATGCAGTGGCGCGCCGCCTAGGGCGAGGTGCGGCCCGCCGGTGATCAGGCGCCCCTCGCGGTTCGCCTGCGTGCCGCGTGCGCACAGATAGGGCTTGCCCTCGACGCAGCGCTCGCAAGTGCCGCACTGCGTGAGGAAGATGAGCGCGACGTGGTCGCCGGCTGCGATCGAGTCGACGCCGGCGCCTGTCTGCGCCACCACGCCTGCGGCCTCGTGCCCGGGCACGATCGGCAGCGGCCACCTGCGGTCGCCGTTCACCACCGACAGGTCGGAGTGGCAGATGCTCGCCGCCTTGATCTCGACCAGCACCTCGCCCGCCGCGGGCGCGGGAAGCTCGACCGTCTCGATTGCGAGCGGGCGGCTGCGCGCGTAGGGGCGAGGCAGGCCCGCCTGCCTGAGCACCGCTGCGCGGAATTTCACAGGTCTTTCGCTTTCAGCAGCGCGTTGCAGCTCGCCAGGCTGCCGCGGTGCGTGTCGCGGATTCGGGTGAGCGCGGCGACGCCCGCCTGGTCGGGCACGCGCGGCAGCGCCGCCTCGATCTCGCGGATCGCCCAGCCCAGTCCCCGGCACAGGAACTCCAGGCGCGCGCGCCGGCCGCGTACCGCGAGCGCCTTTTCGAGGAACCCGCCGGTCGCGTGGCTGTAGGGCTCGCCCGCACGCTTGAGAACTTCGCCGAGCAGCACGCAGTTGTGCGCCTCGTCGCCCTGCACGCGACGCAGCACCTTCCAGCCTTCGCCGTCGCGCGGGTATTCGCCCAGGAACTCGAGCAACGCCCTGGCGCCCGCGCGCTCGGCCTCGAGCATGCGGTTGACGAAGGCGCACCACTCGGCGCGCGTGAAGGCCTTGTCGCTCAAGCGAGGTGAACGTACTCGTAGTCGACCGGCAGATTGTTGATGCCGCGCTCGGGCGGCGCGACCCAGGCGGCCATCTTGCCGGGCGCGATCACCTTCTGCATCAGGGACTTGACGAACGCCCTGTCCTCGGGCGACGGGACCCACTCGTGCAGGCGCCGCTCGTACTCCTCTTTGAGCAGCAGCTTGCCCTGCGGATCGACCGGCAGGCCGACCCAGGAGCCGATCGAGCGGCGGAAGCGCGACGAGGGCAGCGTGAGGCGGAATTCGTGCCCCGCGCGCTCGATCGCGCGGTTCCAGCGCTTCAGGCCGATCTCGCAGTCCTTGAGGTAGGACTCGCGCATCACCTCGTTCAGCGCATTGAGCATCGGCACGTCCTGCGCGCCCTCCGGCGTGTCGAGCTTGAGCGTGACGTCGCGCAGCACGTGGTCCTGGTACTGCGCCTCGTCCGGCCGGCCCTTGAGGCCGTTGGCGAAGTTGGCCGCCGAGTTCGACGAGATCTCCGAGCCGAAGAGATCGAGCGAGCTCGAGCACCAGAAGTTGAGGTATTTCTGCAGGAGCGGCAGATCGACCGCGCCGCGCGCGCGGATCTTCGCCGGATCGTCGGTGCCGAGCTCCTTCATCACCTCGAGGGTGCGCTTGACCACCCGGCCGATCCCGGTCTCGCCGACGAACATGTGGTGCGCCTCCTCGGTGAGCATGAAGCGGCAGGTGCGCGACAGCGGATCGAACGCGCTCTCGGCGAGGCTCTTCAGCTGGTACTTGCCGTCGCGGTCGGTGAAATAGGTGAAGCAATAGAGCGACAGCCAGTCGCTGATCGGCTCGTTGAAGGTGGTGAGGATTCTCGGCTTGTCCGTGTCGCCCGAATGGCGGGCGAGCAGCTCCTCGGCCTCCTCGCGCCCGTCGCGCCCGAAGTAGGCGTGCAGCAGGTACACCATGGCCCACAGGTGGCGGCCTTCCTCGACGTTGATCTGGAAGAGGTTCCTCAGGTCGTAGAGCGACGGGCAGCTGTGACCGAGCAGGCGCTGCTGCTCGACCGATGCGGGCTCGGTATCGCCCTGCGTGACGATCAGGCGCCGCAGCGTCGAGCGGTACTCGCCCGGCACCTGCTGCCACACCGGCTCGCCCATCCGGTCACCGAAGCCGATCGTGCGGTTCTCGACCGCGTCGGCGAGAAAGATGCCCCAGCGGTACTCGGGCATCTTCACCGCGCCGTAGCTCGCCCAGCCTTGCGCGTCGACCGAGGTGGCGGTGCGCAGGTAGACGTCGGCCTTCTCGAAGTCGGTCGGCCCCATCTCGTGCCACCACTGCAGGAAGTGCGGCTGCCAGTGCTCGAGCGCGCGCTGCAGCGTGCGGTCGTTGGCCAGGTTGACGTTGTTGGGGATTTTCTCGGAATAGTTGATCGTCATGAGCCTTTGTCCTTGCCTTCAATAGGTTTCCACATGGTAGCGCCCGGAGGAGCGCATCGCGTTCCGCAGGGCCGACCATTCGAGGGCGTGCTCCTTGCACACATCGGCGAGGGCGGCGTCGACGCCGGTTTCCATCTGCTTGTGACCGCACAGGTAGACGAAAGTGTCGTCGCTGCGCAGGAGCCGCGCGAGCGCCTCGCCGCGCGCGCGCATGCGGTCCTGCACGTACTCCTTCTCCCGGCCCGGCTCGCGCGAGAAGGCGAGCTGCACGTCGATCAGCGCGGGCGGCAGCTTCATGAGCGGCCCGAAGTAGGGCAGCTCGCCCGGGGTGCGTGCGCCGAAGAACAGCATCATCTCGCCGCCCTCCTTGAGCCCCATGCGGCGCCGGCGGCGCTCGGTCATGGCGCGCATCGGCGCCGAGCCGGTGCCGGTGCAGATCATGACGAGGTTCGAGCCCGGATGGTTCGGCATCAGGAAGCTCGCGCCGTAGGGGCCCGCGATGCTCAGCTTGTCGCCGCGCTTCAGGTCGCACAGGTAGTTCGAAGCCAGGCCGCGCACCGGCCGTCCTTCGCGGTCGGCGGTGACGCGCTTCACCGTGAGCGCGACGTTGTTGTAGCCGGGGCGCTCGCCGTTGCGCGGGCTGGCGATCGAGTAGAGCCGCATGTGGTGCGGCCGGCCCTGGGCATCGCTGCCCGGCACCAGCACTCCGAGCGACTGTCCCTCGAGCACCGGGAAGGCGCTCTTGCCGAAGTCGAGCACGATGTGGCGGATGTCGCTGCCCGCGTCCTCCGCGGTCAGGCGGTAGTTGCCGGTCACCGTGGCGGTCGCAGGCCGCGCGACCGAGTACAGGCCGATGTACGGGTGGGCCGCCGACCACGGCGGCGGCGCGGCGCCGCCCTGGCCCTGGTTCGCGATCTCGGTGAGCCGGGCGACCTCGGGCGGAATCTCGGCCTCGAGCGCATCAGCCTCGGGCGCGGCGCTGTCCGGCGGAAGTGAATCCCAGGAGAACTGCTCGGCGAGCGTATAGGGCTTCGCCACCCGACGCCAGCTGTCGATCGCGCCGGTCGGGCAGGGCGCGATGCAGTCGCCGCAGGCGTCGCACTTGTCCGGCAGCACGACGTAGTTGCGCGCGTCGTGCGTGATCGCGTCGATCGGGCAGGTCTCCTCGCAGGTGTTGCAGCGAATGCAAATCTCCGGATCGATCAGGTGCTGGCGGACGAGCTCGGCGGCCTGCGCCATGACGGATCTCAGCCGAAGCGCACGTACTCGAAGCCGACCGGCTGCTTGTTGATGCCGGAGAGCGGCGGCGCGATCCAGTTCGCGAACTTGCCCGGTTCGGTGACGCGGCCCATGAGCGAATGCACGAAGGCGCGATCCTCCTCGGTCGGCAGCCAGTCCTTGTGTCGGTGCGTCCACTCGGCTTCCGAGATCACCTTGCCTTCGGGGTTGACGTGCAGGCCCGCGACCAGGCCGATCCTGCGGTGGAAGCCCTTGTGCGGCAGCCTGAAGCGGAACGGCACGCCGGCTTTTTCGGGGATGCGGTTCCAGCGGTCGATCGCCTTCTGCACGTCCGCGGTCCAGTCGTCCCGCAGCCGCTCGTTCAGCGCGGTGAGCGCAGGCACGTGGCGGGCGATCACGCGGTCCTCGACCACGTCGGGCACCTCGTACTCGGCCGCTTCCAGCTTGTGGTCGTCGCCGATCTTGGTTTCCTCGAAGCGCCCTTTCAGGCCCTGGGTGTAGAACGACGCGGCGTTGGACGAGATCTCGGAGCCGTACAGGTCGCTCGTCACGCTGAAGTGGAAGTTCAGGTATTTCTGCAGCGTGGGCAGGTCGATCACGCCCAGGCCGCGCAGCTTCGCCGGGTCGTCCGTCTTGTGCTGGTTCATCACGTCGCACGTGCGCTGGATGATGCGCGCGATCCCCGACTCGCCGACGAACAGGTGATGCGCCTCCTCCGTGAGCATGAAGCGGCAGGTGCGCGATAGCGGATCGAAGCCCGACTCGGCGAGCGCGGCGAGCTGGTACTTGCCGTCGCGGTCGGTGATGAAGGTAAACATGAAGAACGACAGCCAGTCCGGCGTCTTCTCGTTGAACGCGGTGAGGATTCTGGGATTGTCGGCGTCGCCCGAGCGGCGCTCGAGCAGCGCCTCCGCCTCCTCGCGCCCGTCGCGCCCGAAGTAGGCATGCAGCAAATACACCATGGCCCACAGGTGGCGGCCTTCCTCGACGTTCACCTGGAACAGGTTCCTCAGATCGTAGAGCGAGGGGCAGGTGAGGCCGAGATGGCGCTGCTGTTCGACCGAGGCGGGCTCGGTGTCGCCCTGCGTGACGATGATGCGGCGCAGGGTCGAGCGGTACTCGCCCGGCACTTCCTGCCAGGCCTGCTCGCCCTTGTGCTCGCCGAAGTTGACCTTGCGCTCCGCCTCGGCCGGCGCGAGGAAGATGCCCCAGCGGTAATCGGGCATCTTCACGTAGTCGTAGTGCGCCCAGCCCTTCGGGTCGACGCTCACCGCGGTGCGCAGATACACCTCGAGCGTCTGCGACTTCTCGGGACCCATCTCGCCCCACCACTTGAGGTACTCGGGCTGCCAGTGCTCGAGCGCGCGCTGCAGCGACTTGTTGCCCGAGAGCTCGACGTTGTTCGGAATGCGCTCGTTGTAATCGATGCTCGCTGCGCCGCTCATACCCGCTCCCAGTTGAATTTCGCCTTGGCGCCACTGCCATACACCTTGAGCGCGCCCTGCTCTCCGACCGCGTTCGGCCGGTTGAAAATCCAGTTCTGCCAGGCCGTGAGCCGTCCGAAGATGCGCGTCGCCATGTTCTCGCGTCCGGCGAAGCGCAGGCTCGCCTCCATGCCGGTGAGCGCATCGGGCGACAGGCTGGCGCGTTCCTCGATCGCCAGGCGGATCTCGTCTTCCCAGTCGAGGTCGTCGGGCGCCGCCGTGACAAGGCCGAGCTCGAGCGCGTCGTGCGCGTCGAGCTTCTCGCCGATCGCCTGGCGCGCGGCCTCGATGGGCGCGGGCTCCTCGCAGAAGCGCGTCGCGATGCGCGTCGCGCCGCTCACCATCGGCCACAGGCCGAAGTTGGCCGCCGAGAGCGCGATGTGCGGCGCGCCCGTGTCCTCCTCGGGCAGGTGCAGCATGTAGGCGCGGTCCGCGGCGAACAGCAGCTCGGCGAGCGTGCCCGCAAAGCACGAGCCCTGGTCGACGATCGCGAACATCGAGCGGCTGGAGACGTCCAGGCGCGCGAGGGTGCGCCTCAGGTAACCGATCGTCTCGCGCACGAACCAGTGCTTGGCATTGGCTTCCAGCACGGCGTCCATCGCCAGCACCGCGTCCGCGCTGCCGCGCGTCTTGAGCAGCCACAGGCCGATCTCGAGCTCGTTGTGGCGCAGCGTGAGGATCGCGTCGTCCAGCTCGCGCGCGACCTTGAGCGGCCACCAGTCGCAGCCGGCGGCGAGCATCTGTTCGGCGGTCTGCGGCTGCGCGCCCTCGGGCGCTGCCACGGTGATGGTCGCGGTGCGCGCGGCGCGGTTCAGGTGCACTTCGACCGAGCCGTAGCGCCAGCCGGAGTCGGCCTCGCGGCGTTCGAGCGGCTTGAGTTCTATGCCCTTGCCGCCCGGGCGGTCTGAGAGCTTCGCCAGCTCGAGCGCGCGCGCTTTCACCATGTCCGGGAACTGCTGCGGCTTGGCGACGTGGTCGACGAGCTTCCATTCCTTCGCGCGGTCGGCGCGCACGCCCTCGGCGGTGGTGCAGAAGACGTCCGCCAGGTCGCGGCGCACCTTTCGCTTGTCCACCAGGCGCGTGAGCCCGCCCGTGCCGGGCAGCACGCCGAGCAGCGGCACCTCGGGCAGGCTCACCGTGCTCGAGCGGTCGTCGATCATCGCGATCTCGTCGCAGGCGAGCGCCACCTCGTAGCCGCCGCCCGCGGTGGTGCCGTTCAGCGCAGCGAGGAACTTGAGGCCCGAGTGCGCGCTCGAGTCCTCCAGGCCGTTCCTCGTCTCGTTGGTGAACTTGCAGAAGTTCACCTTCCAGGAGTGGGGGCTCAAGCCCAGCATGTAGATGTTCGCGCCCGAGCAGAACATGCGCGACTTGCCGCTCGTGAGGATGACGCACTTCACCTCGGGGTGCTCGAAGCGGATGCGGTTGAGCGCGTCGTGCAGCTCGATGTCGACGCCCAGGTCGTAGGAATTGAGCTTCAGCTTGTAGCCCGGGGCGATGCCCTTGTCCTCGGCGACGTCGAGCGTGAGCGTCGCGAGCGACCCGTCGAAAGCGAGCTTCCAGTGGTTGTAGCGCTCGGGGTGGGTGTCGAAGCCGACGCGGATGCGGCCGGCGGGCAGCGGTGCGTTCATTTGTCCTCCTTGGAGACGAGGGTGCGAAGCTGGGCCAGGCTTTGCTTGAGCGCCTTGCCCGAGGTGTCGATGACGGCGTCGGAGCGCGCGTACAGGCGGTCGCGTTCGGCGAGCAGGTGCCGGATCTCATCGAGCGCGGCCGAGCGGCCCTTGAACGGACGCATGTCGCCTTGCGAGATCACGCGCGACATGTGCTCCTCGGGCGAGGCCTTGAGCCAGACGCAGTAGCAGCGCTCGAGCAGCAGGTCGTAGTTGTCCTGGTCGGTAACCAGGCTGCCGCCGGTGGCGATCACCGCGCGGTCGTGCTGGCGCAGCACGCGCTCGAGCGCGCGCCGCTCGAAGCGGCGGTAGGCGTCCTGGCCGTACATCGAGAAGACTTCGCCCAGGTTCGCGCCCGCTTCGCGCTCGACTTCGCGGTCGAGCTCGACGAAGGGCACGCCCAGTGTCTCGGCGAGCCGCGCGCCGAGCGTCGACTTGCCCGCGCCGCGCAGGCCGAGCAGCGCGATCCTGCGCTTGCGCGCGCTGCCGAACTGAGCGAGCAGCAGGCGGTGCGCGGCGGCAACGCGCTCCGGCGGGAGCGAGGCCGCGAAGCGCGTGAGCAGCGCGAGCTCGGCGGGCGCCTCGCCGTTCTCGCCCACCAGGTCCTCGACCGGCACGCGCATCGCCAGCGCCACCTTGCGCAGCAGCAGCACCGAGATGTTGCCTTGGCCGGCCTCGAGCTGCGCGAGATAGCGCTCGGACACGCCGCTGGCGAGCGAGAGCGCCTTGCGTGTCACGCCCTGGTCGCGGCGCCAGGCGCGCACGCGATCGCCGAGTCGAGCCAGATAGGCTTCTTCGTCTGCTGCGCTTTGCCGCGGGGAAACGAGGGGGGCGCCCATGATCGTTGATCCGGGTTAATGCAATATACTGCTTGACCTGAATTCTATGGTGCAATATAGTGACTGTCAATGTCGCTGAAGATCAACATCCTGGTCGGCACGATGACGGGGACGGCGCAGCTCGTCGCGCAGGAGCTCGAGCTCGCGTGGGACGACGGCGAGACCAAGGTCGAAACGCTGCTGATGGATTCGCTCGATAGCTCGGTGTTCGCGCGCGAAGGCGTATTCCTCGTCTGCACCTCGACCTACGGCCAGGGCGACGTACCCGACAACGCCAAGGCGCTGTACGAGGACCTGAAGGCGAAGCGCCCCGACCTGTCGCAGGTGCGCTACGGGGTGTTCGGCCTGGGCGACCGCACCTACGCCGAGACCTTCAACTTCGGCGGCCAGCGCTTCGACGAGCTGCTCGCCGAGCTGGGAGCGCGCCGCATCGGCGAGCGCGTCAAGCACGACGCCTCTTCCGGCGTGCTGCCGGAGGAAACGGCAACCGAGTGGGGCGTGCAGTGGCTCGAGCTCGCGCGCCAGGCGGCCGGTCAGGCCGCGTGAGCGCCTAGTCCGCCGCGATGAGCAGCGCGGCGAGACCCGCCACCCCGGCGGGGATCGCATAGCGCTCGAGCATTCCCGCGCGTCCCCGCGCGAGCACCGTGACCGGGATGTCCGTGAGCTCGATGAGCCGCTCGGCGATCGATGGATTGAGCCAGCGCAGCCACATCGGATGGCGTCCGGTCCCCATGACGATCTCGTCCACGGCTTGCGCGCGCGCGGCGGCCGCGATGCGTTCGGCGGGCCGGCCGAGCTCCGATACGGCGGTCAGCGGCACTCCTGCCGCTCCCAGCCGCTCGATCGCCTCGGCCATCGCGGTTCGGCTGCGCTCGGCGCGCAGCGCCTCGCGATCGGCGCGCCGTGTAAAGCGCGCGATATGGCGGTGCATCCGCGGCTGGACGTTGATCAGGAGCACCTCCACGCGCACGCCCTGGCGCGCGAGCCGCGCCACGTGCTCCAGCGGCGCGAGCGCCGCCTGCGAGCCGTCCACCGGAACGAGCATTTTCATCGCGACCTCCGTTCGCTCAGGCGCATCGCGGCACGCGGCTGGTTGCGCAGCCACGCGAGTCCGAGCACGCCGCCGATCGCAGCGATGTACAGGGCCGTGCTGGCGAGCGGACGTTGCGTGAGCAGGCCGCCGATCAGCGGCTCGCCGGCGATCATCTTCGCTCCGGTCCAGGCGAGCACTGCGCCGCCCGCGTACAGGATGCCCGGGAAGCGCTCGATCAGGCGGAGGATGAGCGTGCTGCCCCAGACGACGATCGGCACGCTGATGGCGAGGCCGAGCACCACGAGGAATACGCTGCCCTGTGCGGCCCCCGCCACGGCGACCACGTTGTCCAGCCCCATCACGGCGTCGGCGACGACGATCGTGCGGATCGCGCTCAAGAAGCCGGCGGCGGGCGCGATGCCGGCTGCGCGCTCGCCGTCGTCTTCGGCGCTGGTGAGCAGCCGGTAGGCGATCCACACGAGCAGCACGCCGCCGGCGAGCATCAGGCCGGGTACCTTGAGCAGCCAGAGCGCCGCCGCGGTGAGGCTTGCGCGCACGAGCACCGCGCCGGCAGTGCCCCACAGCACCGCGCGCCGCTGGTATTCCGCGGGCAGGTTGCGCGCCGCGAGTGCGATGACGATCGCGTTGTCGCCGGCGAGCACGAGGTCGATGACGATGATCGCTGCCAGAGCCGTCCAGAATTCCGGGGTCGTGAGCATGTCCATCCGGCTTCCTCCTGTGCGGCGCATTGTCCGCGCGAGCGTGGCGCGCGAATAATGACTTTGTGCGATGCAATCATCGCGATCTGCGATGGATCGGGGGTTGCGTGCCGCAGCCCTCGCGGGTAGCCTAGGACTTGGTGCAAGGGGAGTAGCTTCATCGCAGGGCGGTCGTCAGTACGGATCCTCCGGATCCCGGTCGCCCCGGCAGCTGCGGCTGCAAGCGAGACCTTGAGATGCAGTCGACAAGGAGCTCGCCCTATGCCCCGCACGACCCTGCGCAGGTTCTTTCGCCACGGCATGCTGCCGCAGCTGCTCGTGTTCGAGGCGGTCGCGCGCCTGGAAAGCGTCACGCGCGCGGCCGAGGAGCTGCACCTCGCCCAGCCCACGGTTTCCACGCAGCTGCGCAAGCTCTCCGACGCGCTCGGGGTGGCGCTGTTCGAGCCGCGCGGCCGTCGGATCGCGCTTACCGCCGCGGGGCGCGAGCTGCGCGGGCTGTGCGAGGAGCTGATCGCGCTGCTCGGACGCGCCGAGGCGCGCCTGGCGGCCCTGCGTGCGCCGGCCCCGGACGCGCTGCGCGTGGCGGCGGCGCCGGGCGCGCGGCGCCTCGCGGCGCTGCTGCTCGCCGGGTTCTGCGGGCGCCATCCCGGAGTCCACGCCGCCCTCCACGTCGCCAACCGCGCGGCGCTGCGCGCGCGCCTCGACGCGGGCGAGGACGAGATCTACCTCTTCTGCGTGCCGCGCGATGCGCAGGGCGTGGCCGCGCACCCGATCGCCACGGAGCGGCTGCTGCTGTGCGCAGGCGCGGGGACGCGCTTCGCCGGCCGGCGCGCGCCCGCGCTCGCCGAGCTGGCGGACGAGCCGCTGGTGCTGCGCGAGGAGGGTTCGGGCACGCGCGCGGCGCTGCTCGGCCTGTTCGAGGCGCGCGGGTTGCGGCCCAAGCCGGTTCTCGAGCTGGCGAGCGACGAGTCGGTCGCCGAAGCGGCGGCGGGCGGGAGCGGCATCGCGCTGCTGCCGGAGAGCGTCGCGCGCGCGCAGCTCGCCTCCGGAGCCCTCGTCGAGTTGCGCTGCGAGGGCCTGCCGCTCGCGCGCCAATGGAGCCTTGCCCACGCGGTGGGCCGCGCTTTGTCCCCGGCGGCTGCCGTGTTCCTGCGCGAGGCGCTCGCCGAGGGCACGCGCCTTGACGGGCTCGCGCCGGGCGCGAACAATCTTCGCCTCGCCCGCAGGGAGAAGAAGGCAACGACGCCATGAACCTTTCCAAGGCCGATCACACCGTTTCGCCGCCGCGCGTCGAGATTCCGCGCGACTACAACGCCGCCGAGGACCTGATCGGGCGCAACCTCGCGGCCGGGCGCGGACAAAAGACCGCGTACGTCGACGAGGCGGGCTCATACAGTTACGCGGAGCTCGCGCGGCGCGTGAACCGCCTGGCCTCGGCGCTCGGCTCGCTCGGGCTGGACATGGAGCAGCGCGTGCTCGTCGCGATGCACGACACGATCGACTGGCCGACCGCGTTCCTCGGCGCGATCCGCGCGGGCGTGGTGCCTGTGGCGGTGAATACGCTGCTTACCACCAAGGACTACGAGTTCATGCTCGAGGACAGCCGCTCCAGGGTGCTGTTCGTTTCCGAGGCGCTGCTGCCGCAGTTCGCGCCCCTGATCGGCAAGCTCAAGTTCCTCAAGCACGTCGTCGTCTCGGGCAAGGACGCGAAGGGGCACCTCGCCTTCGCCGATCTGCTCGCGCGCGGCAAGGACGAGTTCCCCGCCGCCCCAACCACGAGCGACGACGCGTGCTTCTGGCTGTATTCCTCCGGCTCGACGGGAATGCCGAAGGGCACCGTCCACGTCCACTCGAGCATGATCCTCACCGCGGAGCTGTACGCCCGTCCGGTGCTCGGCATCCGCGAGTCCGACCTGGTGTTCTCGGCCGCGAAGCTCTTTTTCGCCTACGGGCTGGGCAACGCGCTCTCTTTTCCGCTCTCGGTCGGCGCGACCACGCTGCTGATGGCCGAGCGCCCGACGCCGGCGGCGGTGTTCAAGCGCCTGGTGGACAAGAAGCCGACCATCTTCTACGGCGTGCCGACGCTGTACGCGGCGATGCTCGCCGACCCGGCGTTCCCGAAGAAGGGCGAGCACGCGCTGCGCGCCTGCACCTCGGCGGGCGAGGCGCTGCCGCCGCGCATCGCGCAGACCTTCAAGGAGAAGACCGGCGTCGACATCCTGGACGGCATCGGCTCGACCGAGATGCTGCACATCTTCCTGTCCAACCGGCCGGACGACGTGCGCTACGGCACCACCGGCAAGCCGGTTCCGGGCTACGAGCTGAGGCTGGTGGACGAGGCGGGCAATACGGTGAAGGCGGGCGAGCTCGGCGAGCTGCAGATCCGCGGGGCGACCAGCGCTTCGCAGTACTGGAACAACCGCGCGAAGAGCCGCGCCACCTTCGTCGGCGACTGGACCAAGAGCGGCGACAAGTACAGCCAGGACGCGGACGGCTACTACGTGTACGGCGGGCGCTCGGACGACATGCTCAAGGTCTCCGGCATCTACGTGTCACCGGCCGAAGTCGAGGCCGCGCTCGTGTCGCACGACGCGGTGCTCGAGGCCGCGGTGGTGGGCGCCGAGGACGAGAGCAAACTGATCAAGCCGAAGGCCTACGTGGTGCTCAAGCGGGGGCAGGCGCCGAGCGACAAGCTCGCTCAGGCGCTGCAGCAGCACGTCAAGGACAAGCTCGCGCCCTACAAATACCCGCGCTGGATCGAGTTCATCGGCGAGCTACCCAAGACCGCGACCGGCAAGATTCAGCGCTTCAAGCTTCGCGGGTGAGCAGGCGCGGTCGCGTCACAGCGACTGCAGGTACGCGGCGAGTGCCTTGATGTCGGCTTCCGACAGCCCCTCGACCGAGCTGTGCATGATGCCGACGTTGCGCAGGTGCAGCTGAATGAGCGAGAGCTGGCGCACGAGGTAGTCGGCGCGCTGGCCCGCGAGGCGCGGGAACATGTCGCGCCCCTCGGCCTTCGCCCCGTGGCAGCTCGTGCAGTCCGTCACCTTGCTGGCCGGCAATCCATGCTCGTAGATCGCCTTGCCGCGCGCGACGAGCGGCGGGTCGCCGGGCGTGCCGGGATGCGGCGGCTGCGCCGCGTAGTACGCCGCGAGCGCGTCGACCAGCGGTTCGTCCAGCTTGCCGGCCTGCGACCACATCTTGTCGTGCGCCTGAGGATCGTCGCGGAATCCGAACCGGTAGGCGCGCATCTGCCAGACGAGGTAGGGCTTGTGCTGCCCGGCGAGCGTCGGCACGAGCGGCTGGCCCGCTTCGCCCGCCGGCCGATGGCAGGCGGAGCACACGTCCTGCGCGAGCTTGGCGGCGTGCTGCGCCGGCGACTCGTCTCCCGCCGCCCAGGCTGTCGCGGCGCCCGCGAACAACGCCGATAGGATCGTTGCGCGCGCGAAGCTCATCTTCCGCCTCCGAGGGTCCACGACGGGACGATACGACGCGCGTGGTTCGCCGGGTTGACGCAAATCAAGCCGCGCGCGTCAGCTCGCCGCTCTGGTAGTCGCGGATCGCCTGCTCGATCTCCTCGCGCGTGTTCATGACGAAGGGGCCGTACTGCACGACCGGCTCGCCGAGCGGCCGCCCGGCGAGCAGCAGGAAGCGCGCACCCCGCGCGCCTGCAGCGGCCTCGACGCGCTCGCCCGCCCCGAGCACGCCGGCGCTGTGCGTCCCGAGCTCGCGCCCGCCGATCACCAGCGAGCCTTCGAAGGCGTAGACGAACGCGTTATGCGCAGGTGGCAGCGGATGCGAGAAGCTCGCTCCCGGCGGCAGCTCCACGTCGAAGTACACCGGCTCGGTCGACAGTCCGCGCACCGGACCGGGAGTCTTGTCGTCGAAGCTGCCGGCGATGATCTTCGCTTTTCCGCCCCCAGCGAGCTCGACGACCGGGATCTCGTCGGGCTGGATGTCGCGGTAGCCGGCGGGCTTCATCTTCTCGCGCGCGGGCAGGTTGATCCACAGCTGGAAGCCGCGCATGCGGCCGCGCTCCTGCTGCGGCATCTCCGAGTGCACGATGCCGCGGCCCGCGGTCATCCACTGAACGCCGCCGCTCTTCAGGTCGCCGCGGTTGCCGAGATGGTCCTCGTGCAGCATGTGGCCATCGATGAGATAGGTGACCGTCTCGAAGCCGCGGTGCGGGTGCGCCGGAAAGCCCGCGACGTAGTCGTCCGGATTCTCCGAGGAGAACTCGTCGAGCATCAGGAACGGGTCGACGCGCAGGCTCTGCCTCGCGCCCAGGCTGCGGCGCAGCTTCACTCCGGCGCCGTCCGAGGCCGGGATCGACTCGATGATCTGACGCAGCGATCTTGCGCTCATGACTCGATCTCCTTTCTGCGGCGCGCATCGACGCTCCAGGCGGCGGCGCCGTGCGCGGCCAGCAGCAGGAAGCCGCCGGCGATCGACAGGTTCTTCAGGAAATTGATCTTCTGCATGGGGTCCGCAAAATTAGCATGGAACAGGAGCCCGGCCAGCACCGTAAAGGCCGCGAGAGCCAGAGCGATTGGGCGCGTCCACAGCCCGGCGACGACGAGCGCGCCACCGCCGAGCTCGAGCGCGATGACCAGCGGCAGGAGCGCGCCGGGCACGCCCATCGACGTCATGTAGGCCTGTGTGCCCGCATAGCCGGTGAGCTTCTCGAACCCGGCGATGAGGAAGAGCACGGCGAGCAGGATCCGGCCGGAAAGATCAGCGAAGTTCTTCATGTGCCCTTCCGTACGCGCGGCGGTGGAAGGGCTCGAATCGATGTGCAGAAGGGTATTCATGGGCTACTCCAGAGGGTTGCGGTGACGCCATTTAAATATTGACCAGACCGATTTAAAAGCTCAAAAATTAGGGCATATCAATCTAATCATGCGATAGATGATCTCCCTCGATCAATGGCGTGCCCTTGTCGCGGTCGTCGATGCGGGTGGCTATGCGCGCGCCGCTGAGCGGGTGAATAAGACTCAATCTTCAGTTACTTACGCAGTGAAGAAGATCGAGTCGCTGCTCGGGGTCAAGGCCTTCGAGATCAGCGGTCGCAAGGCGCGCCTCACGCCCGTCGGCGAGCACCTCGTGCGCCGGGCGCGCGCGCTGCTCGATGAGGCGGCCGCGCTCGAGCATTCGGCGCGGCGGCTGTCTGCCGGCTGGGAGCCGGAGATCGGCATCGCCGCCGAGATCGTGTTTCCGCGTTGGCTGCTGTTCGAGTCGCTCGAGCGCTTCG